>LT962688.1:4867500-5080000 GCA_900234795.1 Methylorubrum extorquens | reverse complement strand
GACGGGCCAGAAGTTCTCCGACTATTTCGACTGGCGCGAACGCCTGGAGCGGATGCCCTCGCACCGGGTGTTGGCGGTGTTCCGCGGCGAAAAGGAGGAAGTGCTCGATCTCGCCTTCGCCGCCGAGGGCGAGGATTCCGCGCCTGGCGTGCCGGGGCCGTTCGAGCTCGCCGTCTGCCGCCGGTTCGGCGTCTCCGCGCGGGGCCGGCCGGCGGATGCGTGGCTGCTCGAGACGGTTCGCACCGCCTGGCGCACCAAGATCCGCACCGGCATCAAGGCCGATTTGCGGGCGCGCCTGTTCGAGCGGGCGGAGGAGGCGGCGGTGAAGGTGTTCGCCGGCAACCTCAAGGATCTGCTGCTTGCCGCCCCCGCGGGCGGGCGGGCGACCCTCGGGCTCGATCCCGGCTACCGCAACGGCGTGAAGGCGGCGGTGGTGGACCGCACCGGCAAGGTGGTGGCGGTCGAGACCACCTATCCCCACGAGCCGCAGCGGCGCTGGAAGGAGGCGGTGGCCTCGCTCGCCCGGCTCTGCCGCGAGCACGGCGTCGAGTTGATCGCCATCGGCAACGGCACCGCCTCGCGGGAGACCGATCGGCTCGCCACCGAGATCCTGGCCGCCAACCCCGATCTCAAGATGGCCAAGGTCACGGTGTCGGAGGCCGGCGCCTCGGTCTATTCGGCCTCGGCCATCGCCACGCGTGAGTTGCCCGACCTCGACGTGTCGCATCGCGGCGCCGTCTCCATCGCCCGGCGCCTGCAGGACCCGCTGGCGGAACTGGTGAAGATCGACCCGAAATCCATCGGCGTCGGCCAGTACCAGCACGACGTGACCGAGCAGAAGCTGTCGCGCTCGCTTCAAGCGGTGGTCGAGGACGCGGTGAACGCGGTCGGCGTCGATGTGAACACCGCCTCCGGCCCGCTGCTGGCCCAGGTCTCGGGCCTCGGCGCGTCGGTGGCGGACAAGATCGTCACCCACCGCGACGCCAACGGCCCGTTCCGCACCCGCGCCGGGCTGAAGAAGGTGCCGGGCCTCGGCGCCAAGACTTTTGAGCTCGCGGCGGGCTTCCTGCGCATCCCCGATGGCGAGGACCCGCTCGACCGCTCCGGCGTCCACCCGGAAGCCTATCCGGTGGTGCGACGCATCCTGGAGGCGACGAAGAGCGACATCCGCGTGCTGATCGGCAATGAAGCGGCCCTGCGCTCGCTCTCACCTGCCGCCTTCGCCGACGAACGCTTCGGCGTGCCGACCGTGCGCGACATCATCGCCGAGCTGGAAAAGCCCGGCCGCGACCCGCGCCCGGCCTTCAAGACGGCGAACTTCCAGGAGGGCGTCGAGAAAATCGGCGACCTCAAGCCGGGGATGCAGTTGGAGGGCGTCGTCACCAACGTCGCGGCCTTCGGCGCCTTCGTCGATATCGGCGTACATCAGGACGGACTCGTCCACATCTCGGCGATGGCCCGCAAGCGGATCGCCTCGCCTTCCGAGGTGGTGAAGACCGGCGACGTGGTGCGTGTGCTGGTGTTGTCGGTCGATGTGCCGCGCAAGCGCATCGCGCTGTCGATGCGGCTCGACGACCCCCTTGAGGGCGCAACGGCGCCGCGTGGAAACGCCCCCCGCCCCGAAGCGCAGCCCCGGCGCCCGGCGCCCGCAGCCCCGCCGCAGGACGGAGCGCTGGCCGACGCGCTCCGGCGCGCCGGAGTCTCCTCGTCTAAGCGTTCTTGAGCGACAAGCGGACAACCTGCCCGCGGCCTGGGACCGGCTTATTGCGGCGGGAGACCTCCGGGACCGTCGCCGACCGTTGATCCGGCCACCGCAGCACTTCGCCCGCCTCGCGGTGGGAATGCGTGTTCCGACAGACGGGTAGCCCGGCCTGGTGAGTCAGCGTGAGGGCGGACGTTTGCCCGTTCGAATTCCAGCTCTTGAACCGACACAGCGCGAGGTAGTCTTGGATCGTAATCAGATCCGAATCCACGAGTGCCAGGGCCTCGTCGCGTGTCTCGATGAGATCGGGATTCAAAGCCTGCTCCACCGCAAAACAAACTTAGAAGAAATTATTCGTGGCAAAAAATCAACCCAAGGTATGCATATAGGATCGAGCCGGATCTCCTCGGCACACGACAGGCCGCTGGTGAGCGAGCCGTCGTCTGGACGGTCGATCGCCGGCTCGTCGAGAGCATTGTCGCCCATCCGAACGTCATTCGACGTCGCCCGGCCGTACACACCATATCCGGCAGCGATGGCCTGTCACGACGTGAGGCACCGGCGACGGATCGGGATGACTGCGCCGTGCTCATCGGGGCGAGAGGCCGGTTGGATGCGGTGAAGCCGAGCGCGTCGATTCCCCCGTACGCGCCGCCAGGGAGACACGCGTTCGAGATGGTGTCGCGCAGGCCGGGATCGGCGTGCCGTCCCCAGATTCGCCGCTTTTTTCGGTTTCCTGCGCCGCACAAGGTGCGGGTCTCACCCGCCCGTTATGCCTCGCCGACTTTCGCTGGCGACGCGGCGGTCGTACGGCGAGCGCATCCGTTGCGTCGGTCGGGCCCGCAACGTTCACCGGTGGAGCCTACCGAACCGTGATCCGCTTCGAGAACGTCACCAAGGTCTATTCCACCTATGGTCGGCGGCGCACCATCCTCGACCGGGTGAACTTCACCCTGAAGCCTGGCATCAGCTACGGCATTATGGGGATCAACGGTGCCGGCAAATCGACCACCATGAAGCTCATCGCCGGCGTCGAGGAGCCGACCCGGGGCCGCATCATCCGGGGTCTTCGCGTCTCCTGGCCACTCGGCTTCGCAGGCGGCTTCAACTCCAAGATGACCGGTCGCGACAACGTCATCTTCGTCGCCCGGATCTACGGGGAGGATCCGCGGCGCGTGCTCGAATTCGTCGAGGATTTCTCCGAACTCGGCAGCTACCTGAACATGCCGGTCAACACCTACTCGTCCGGCATGGGCTCGCGGCTCGCCTTCGGGATGAGTATGGCGATTCCCTTCGACACTTACCTCATCGACGAAACGCTCTCCGTGGGCGACGCGCGCTTTCAGAAGCGGTGCGCCGAGGTGTTCAACAAGCGGCGCGAGACCGCGGACGTGATCCTGATCTCCCACAGCATGGAACAGATCCGCGAATATTGCAGTCAGGCGCTGATCCTGATCAACGGGCAGGCGGTGGTCTACGACGATGTCGATGAGGCGATCACGGCCTACCGGCGCCTGAATAGCTGACGGGTCGCCGGGTCGCGGGAGGCCATCGGCCCCATTCAAGGTTCGGACACGCTTTCGCCGCGAGGGCGGGCCAGAGACGCAAGCGTGCGATCCGTCGCCGCCCTGACGCGGCGCGGCTGACCGCGCGAGGCGTGCGAGCACCGAGACCATGAGCACCGAGATCAGCAGTCCGAACAGCGCAGCGGTGACCACCGCCGACCGCTCGACCGCGGTCACGGAATCGCTCAAGCGGTTTGCCCGCATCGCGCGCCAGTCCGACCACAAGAAGGGCATCCGCGCCTATCAGACGCATATCCGGCGCGATCCCTGGATCCCCGCCTTCTTCGTGCTCCTGTTCCTGCTGCCGACGATGGTCACCGCCGGCTATTACTACCTCGTCGCCTCCGACCGCTACATCACCGAGGCACGCTTCGCCCTGCGTCCGGCACTCGGCAACGTTGACAAGGTGCAGAGCGAGGAAACGGGCAACAACAGCTCCCTGTCCAAGCAGATGATCGCTCAGGACACGCTGATCACGACGAGCTACATTGCCAGCCGGCAGATGATCGAGACCATGGAGCGGCAAATGCCGATTCGCGAGATGTTCTCGCGGGACGGCATCGACTTCTTCTCGCGCTTCGACGCCAGCGAGCCGATCGAGCGGTTCATGCTCTACTGGCACAAGCGCGTGACGACCTCGGTCGATTCCAATGGCGGTATCATCAGCCTGAAGGTCGCCGCCTTCGACCCGCAGGAATCCTACACGCTGACCCGCGCCCTTCTGGACGAGAGCGAGCGCATGGTGAACGAACTCAGCCTCAAAGCGCGCAACGCCGCGTTGGCTGAGAGCACCCGCGAACTCAAGAACGCCGAAGAGCGCCTGCTCACCGTCCAACGTGCCATGCGCGACCTGCGCAACCGCGCCGGCATTCTCGATGCGCAATCGGCCAACAAGAACAACCTCACGGTCATCGCGGAGCTGCGCAAGAAGCGCATCGACCTGTCGGTGCAGCTCAACCAAAGCCTGCGCGACCTCGCGCCGGAGCGGCGTCCGATCCAGGATTTGAAGGCGCAGATCCAAGATCTCGATGACAACATCGAGAAGATCGAACGGCAGATGACCAGCACCGATCCGGATCAGCGACGCCTACTATCGGAGGCGATGACGGAATTCGAAGGGCTGGAGAACGAGCGCAAGAGCGCGCTCCTCTATCATAACAAGGTGTTGGCCGCGAGCGAGCAGGCGCGCATCGTCGCCAACCGTCAGATCGAGTTCTTCACGCCGGTGGTCAATCCGGTCGTGCCCACATCGGCGATCGAGCCGCGCAAGCACCTGATCACGAGCATCGTCGCACTCGTGGCCATGGCTTTGTTCGGCTTCAGCGTCCTAATCCGGAAGTATCTCTATAGCTGACGCACCGGTCAGGCGATCTCGCCGGGCGGACGGCGGGTCGGCGGCGAGGCGGTGGGATCGGCCGGCGTACCCGGCTCGGGTGCGAGGGCCGGATCGGGCACCGGCGAGGGCGTTCCGGTCGCGCGCGGCTCACCCGTGGTTCCGCCGGTCCAGCCCTGCGCCCGCCAGCCCTCGGCGCGCTCGTCGAGATCGACCGCCCCGGCGCGCTGCATCAGGGCGATGACACGATCGGCGACCTCCCCGTCCGCGCGCACAGTGACCAGGGTGCCACCGCGCCGGATCCCCCTCGGCATAGGTCTCGGCATCGGCGCCGCTCAGCCCCGCGCCGGTCAAGGCGCCGATCAGGCCGCCCGCGGCCGCCCCCACCCCTGCCCCCGACAGGGCCGCGACGAGCCAGCCCGCCGCGATCACCGGACCGGCACCGGGAATCGCGAGCAACCCCAGGCTCGCAAGCAGGCCCGCGCCGCCGCCAAGGACGGTGCCGACCGTCGCACCCGCACCCGCCCCTTCCGCCGCCGAACCCTCGTGCTCACCTGCCGAGCCATGGCCCAGCGCCACGGGCTCACCGGTGGCGCCTCCGGCCAAGGCGCCGGCCGGCCGATTGGCGCCGTTCAGCGAAACGATGCCGATATCCGAGTGCGGCACCCCCTCCGCCTCGATGCGATCGATGACACGGGCGGCGGTGTCCTGATTGTCGAACAGGGCGGTG
Source organism: Methylorubrum extorquens (assembly GCA_900234795.1). Lineage (NCBI taxonomy): Bacteria > Pseudomonadati > Pseudomonadota > Alphaproteobacteria > Hyphomicrobiales > Methylobacteriaceae > Methylorubrum > Methylorubrum extorquens. The sequence continues at coordinate 5,074,670 of LT962688.1, read as the reverse complement.
ACGGCGCGTGTTGCCATGGTCGTTCCTCTCGTCTGCTTTGGGGGGCGGCCGGCCGCTACTCGGCGGCGACGTGGCCCCGGAAATCCATGCCGACGCTCAGCGTGCGGCCCGCATGCTCGGCACGCCCGCGCCAGATGCCCTGCCCGTCGAGTTGCAAGTCGGCGACGTCGGCAAAGCCCATCTCGGCGAACCGCGCGCGCACCTGCGCCGCGGTGAAGCTGTTGGCGCCCGGTTCGAGCCGCCCACCCACCGCCCCGTGCGCCTTCTCCGCGGGTGTCGCGGCAGGCGCCTCCGCCGGCTCCGGCGCGGCACGCACCGCCGTGGATGCCAGTACGGCGAGGAGGAGAAGGGGAAGGGCGCGCATGACTCGAAGCTCGTCCGTAGGGTCCGGCCGTTCGCCGAGCCGGTTGCCTGACCAAGCTCCGGTCACCGGCCGAGGTTCCGTATCGCGGCGGGCGTTGTCGGGACCGGCGTTAACGCATCGCTAACCCTGCACCCGGCAAATCCTGCCGGGTGCGGTCCTGCGGGTAGGCCCGCGCGATTCGTCTTCGGGGATTCGGCGCGATGAGCGAAACGGCCAGGGCCGTTCCAGCGGGAGCAGGCGGGCTTGGCGGCCTGTCGTCCCTGCGCATGCCGAACCGGGCGAGCTTCCAGGCGCTCTCCAAGCGCTCGGACCTGTTCTTCGCCACCGCGGTGATGGGCATCCTCGTGGTGCTGATCTTTCCGCTGCCAGCCTTCCTGCTCGACCTGCTGCTCGCGGTCTCGATCATCATCTCGGTGCTGATCATGATGACCGGGCTGTTCATCGACAACCCGCTCGAATTCACCGTCTTCCCGACGCTGCTGCTGGTCGCGACCTTGCTGCGGCTTGCGCTCAACCTCGCCTCGACCCGGCTGATCCTCGGCCATGGCCACGAGGGCACGGCGGCGGCGGGCCACGTCATCGAGGCCTTCGGGCACTTCGTGATGGGCGGCAACTTCGTGATCGGGATCATCGTCTTCGCGATCCTGATCATCGTGAACTTCGTCGTCATCACCAAGGGCTCGGGCCGCATCGCCGAGGTGGCCGCACGCTTCACCCTTGACGCCATGCCCGGCAAGCAGATGGCGATCGACGCCGACCTCTCGGCCGGGCTGATCGACGAGAAGGTGGCCAAGGCCCGCCGCTCGGCTCTGGAGGAGGAATCCTCGTTCTTCGGCGCCATGGACGGTGCCTCGAAGTTCGTGCGCGGCGACGCGGTGGCCGCGCTCCTCATCACCGGCATCAATGTGGTCGGCGGCATCATCATCGGCGTCGCACAGCAGGGACTCGGCTTTGCCGAGGCGGCCAAGACCTACACCCTGCTCACCATCGGCGACGGGCTGGCCTCCCAGGTGCCGGCGCTGATCGTCTCGACCGCGGCCGGCATCCTCGTCTCGAAGGCCGGCGTGAAGGGCGCCGCCGACAAGGCGCTCGGCAAGCAGATGGCGAACTATCCGAAAGCCCTCGGCATGTCGGCGGGCGTCATGATCCTGATCGCGCTCCTGCCCGGCATGCCGATGCTGCCCTTCCTCGCGCTCGGCGGCGCCTCCGGCTACGCGGCGTGGCGCATCGCCAAGACGCAACGCGAGACCCCGCCCGCAGCGGCGGAGGGCACGCCCGGCGCTCCCGCCCCCGGCGGGGCACCGGCCGAGGAGACCGTCACCGATCTGCTCAAGCTCGACGATCTCAAGCTGGAGATGGGCTACGCGCTCCTCGCCCTCGTCAACGGCGAGGGCCAGGACCGGCTCACCGACCAGATCAAGGCCCTGCGCCGCCAGCTCGCAGCGGAACTCGGCATCGTCATGCCCTCGGTGCGCATCCTCGACAACGTGAGCCTGGAGGCCAACACCTACGTGGTGCGGGTGAAAGAGATCGAGGCCGGCACGGGCCAAGTCTTCCCCGGCCAGTTCATGGCGATGGACCCGATGGGCGGCCAGGTGCAGCTGCCCGGCCAGCACCTGCTGGAGCCGACCTTCGGCCTGCCCGCAACCTGGGTCGATGCCGGCCTGCGGGATCAGGCGCAGCTCAAGGGCTACACCGTGGTCGATGCGGCCACCGTGATCTCGACGCACCTGACCGAGCTGATCAAGGCGCACGTCTCGGAACTCCTGAACCACGTCGAGGTGCAGAAGCTGCTGCGCGAACTGCCCAAGGAGCACACCGAACTCCTCAAGGAGGTGGTACCCTCGCAGATCGCCACCACCGGCATCCAGCGCGTGCTGCAACTGCTGCTCACCGAGCGAGTCTCGGTGCGCGACCTCGGCTCCATCGTCGAGGGCATCGCCGAGGTTGCCGGCCACGTGAAGAACCCGCGCGACATCGTCGAGCATGTCCGCGCCCGCCTCGGCCGGCAGATCTGCGCGCAATACCAGGGCCCGGACGGAACGCTGCCGATCATCACCCTGTCGCCGGCTTGGGAGCAGGCCTTCCTCGAGTCGATCGTCGGCGAGCGCGAGGAGCGCTACCTCGCGATGCAGCCGTCGAAGCTCACGGAGTTCGTCAACACGGTGCGCGACCGCTTCGAGCAGGCCGCGCGCATGGGCGAGATGCCGGTGCTCGTCACCTCGGTCCAGGCCCGGCCCTTCGTGCGCTCGATCATCGAGCGTTTCCGCCGCGAGACCCCGGTGATGAGCCAGGCGGAGATCCATTCCCGCGCGCGGCTGCGGACGGTCGGATCGGTGTAGACGAGCAATCGAACCCTTTGGCGGTGATCGTATCCAATCATCGATCACCCTCAGTACGGCCGGGCAGAAAGCATCCGCCGATCACCCGTAGCGTCATGAGCGGCTGTGCTCGATGCACATCGATCGCGGCCAGACGGCAACTTGTGTAAATTCCGACGGGGACTACAATTTTTAGCTTTTGTTAATAGCCGAAAATCTAATTTCGTCGCTGTCCTGCGGCAAGAATCGGACCGTGGGGCATCGAGGGATCTAGCCGTGCTGCGTTTCGATATCCCGAGGAAGCTCTACACGCTCGTTGGCCTGTCGGCGCTGAGCCTCCTGGCGATCTGCACCGTCGCGCTGACCTACCAGTACAACGCGATGTACGCGCAGCGCCTCAGCCAGCTCGAGCTGATGACGGAATCGGCCATCAACCTGGTCGACCACCATTACCGGCTCGCCCAGAAGGGGGAGATGCCGGAGGCCGCGGCCCGTGCGGCCGCCTATGCCGGCATCACGGCGATGCGGCACGGTGCGGACGGCTACTTCTTCATCTGGGACCGCGACGTGACCGTGGTCGCACACGCGGACAAGACCCTGCTCGGCCGCAACTTCAGCAATCTCAAGGACACGACGGGCTTCGCCTTCGTCGCGGACGTGCTGCCACGGGCCGTGCGGGATGGGGTGGCATCGGTCGTCTACACGTGGAAGCGTGTGCCGGATTCTGAGGCAACGGCGAAGGTCGCCACGTTTCGCTACCATGCGCCCTGGGGGCTGTATGTCGCCACCGGCGTCCATATCGACGATCTGAAGGCGACGTTGTGGGAGCAGATCCTGCGCCTCGGCGCGATCGCGCTCGGCATTCTCGTTTTTCTCGGCGCCGCCTCCTGGGCGATCATCCGCTCGATCGTGCGCCCGATGAATGCCCTGCGGGCGACGATGGGCCGGCTCGCGCAGGGACGCACCGACATCGCCCTGCCGGAGGCCGAGCGCAGCGACGAGGTCGGCGCGATGGCGCGCGCCGTCGCGGTCTTCCGCGACAACGCCGTCGAGCGCGAGCGGCTGCAAGGGGCGCAGGATGCCGATCAGGCGCTGAAGATGGAGCGGGCCGAGCGGCTCAACACCCTGATTCAGGGGTTCGAGGGCACGATCACCGGCATCGTCACCACCATCGGCGGGGCCGCCTCGCAACTGCAATCGACGGCCCAGGGCCTCGCCGGTACGGCGAACCAGACCGCCGGGCAATCGACCGCCGTCGCCGCGGCCGCCGAGGAGGCGACCACGAACGTCAACACCGTGGCCGCCGCCGCCGAGGAACTGGGCAGCTCCGTCCAGGAGATCGGCCGGCAGGTGGACGGGTCGGCCGCCCTCTCCCGCACGGCGGTGGAGGAGGCCGGCCAGACCGGACAGCTCGTCCAGGATTTGAGCGAAGCCGCCGCCCGCATCGGCGATGTCGTGGCGATGATCTCGGACATCGCCGGCCAGACCAATCTGCTGGCCCTCAACGCGACGATCGAGGCGGCACGCGCGGGTGAAGCGGGCCGTGGCTTCGCCGTGGTCGCGGCGGAGGTGAAGGAGTTGGCGAGCCAGACCGCGCGGGCGACGACGGACATCTCGGAGCAGATCGCCCGCATCCAGCGCTCGACCGGTACGGCCGTCAGCGCGATCGGCGACATCACCGGGCGGATCCAGGAGATCAGCAACGTCTCCACCTCGATCGCGGCGGCGGTCGAGGAGCAGAGCGCGGCGACCCAGGAGATCGTCCGCAACGTGGCCCAGGCCGCGACCGGCACCAGCGAGGTCACGCACAACATCTCCGGTGTCGCCCGCGCCTCGGAGGAGACCGGGACGGCCGCCGCACAGGTGCTCGGTGCCGCCTCGGAGCTGTCTCAGCAATCCGATCACCTGCGGGCCGAAGTCCGACGCTTTCTGGCCACGGTGCGCGCGGCCTGAGGCGATCACCGACGGCCTTAGGCAAAAGAGCCGAGCCGACCTGCAAGGGTCGGCTCGGCTCCGCATTCTGCGCACTTTGTTGTTTCGGAGGGCCGGCGTCGCCGGGAGATAGGGAAGCGGCTCGGCGCTTGGGTCAGGCGCCGGTCAGGCGTGTCCCTCGATCGCGCGCAGGACGGCGACCATTTGGTCGGCCTGCGAACGGGTGAGCCCGCTGCTGATGATCGTGCCGTCCCGGCAGATCGAACAGGTGCCGTCTTCGGCGACCCGAATTTTGATCGAAGCCATGTTGTCCATCCAGGAGCCAGAGCGGCTCCCCATTCCGTCGAAGCTTAACCGTTCCTGAAGGGCTCGCAACCCTGCGCGTCCCATTCATCCACGGAAGCGGTGTGAGGTAAGGATCGCTGATCTCGCCGTCACTGCGACGAAATGGACGCGGAATTCAAGGCTCGTGACCCGAAACGCAACCGGCGGCGCGCTCGGGAGAGCGGCCGCCGGCAAGGGTTTCGACGAGGGTGGCTCAGACCGCCTTCTTCTCCAGCCGCCGCTCGATCACGTGCTTGTCGAGGCCCGGCGCGACGAGCGGCGGCTCCGGCGCGGCCTTGCCGTCCTTGCCGAGCGCGTTCGTGAGGCGGGAGCGCTCGAACAGCAGCACCACGACGATGGCCACGGCGAAGGGAATGATCAGATAGAACAGGCGGAAGATCAGCACCGCGGCGAGTACCGGCGCCTTCTCCGCATCGGTCTGAAGCTGCATCGCGGTGAAGAACACGAGTTCGAACACGCCGAGGCCGCCCGGCGCGTGCGAGGCGAGCGCGACGGAGAACGAGGCGAGGAAGATGCCGAGCACTGGAATGAAGCCGGGGTTCAGGGCATCCGGCAGGGCGAAGTAGATGATGCCGGCAGCACCCAGCAGCTCCAGCGGCGCCGCGATGAGCTGGCGCACCATGATACCGGGCCGCGGATACTCGATCTTGAAATTGCGGATCGTCAGCGGGCGGAAGCGCAGCACCGAGCCGAGAACGTAGAGCGCGACGAACCCGAGCAGGCCGAAGCCGACCAACCGCGAGGTCGCGGGATTGGTCAGCACCGCCGGCAGCAGGTTGTCGAGCCGCGCGAGGAGGTTCGGATCGTAGACCAGAACGAAGCCGCCGAGCAGGATCGTGCCAAGGCCGAAGGTGAAGGAGCACAGGGCCACCAGTACCGCGACCTGCGCTGCCGAAAGTCCCTTCGAGGTGTAGGCCCGGTAGCGCACCAGGGCGCCGGAGAAGACCGAAGCGCCGATATTGTGCGAGAGGGCGTAGGTCGTGAACGAGCACAGCGATACGAACAGCCACGAGATGTGGCGCACGCCCAGATGCAGCAGCGCGATCCGATCGTACCAAGCGAGCGCGGCGTAGGCGACGAGGGTAGAGACGGCCGCGAACAGGAAGTGGTGGAGCGGGATGGCGGCAAACGCCGCCTCGATGCTCGCCCAGGATAGGGTCTTCAACTGCCCCCAGAGCAGGTAGCAGGACACCGCCACCGCGGCGAGGCCGATCAGGCCCCAGAAGACTTCACTGAGTTTTTTCATGGATGTCCGCCGCCTCTCTCGGGAGCGGTCTCTCCTGCGCCACGACCGCGCGCATCGCAAGCGGGACTGGGCAACCGTCTCGATGGGGCCGGCTCTTGCCGTTAGATCATGACGGTTTCATGCCGAAACACGCGGCTCTGCCCGACTCAGCGAGTGTAACAGGCAACGCATTCAGTGCGGCTTGAGCGGTCGGGAATGGCCCTCGATGAACGCGGCACCGGCACGGCCACTCATACGCCCCCGCAGGATCGAGCTGAGCGATTTCTACGGGGTGGTACCAGGGAATCGTGAACTCGCCGGCGTCGCCGGCCTCGTGCCGCCGACGCGCTCGACGATCCCGCCGAGGATCTGGCCTCTTAGGCCCGAGCCCGAAGTCCGATCGCGTCCATCTCGGCCTGCTCGCGGGCGGCTTCGGCCGCGCGCTCGGCGGAGCGCTCGCGATCCTCCAGGATCTCGACCTTCTTCAGTTCCTCGAACGCCTCACCCAGTTCGGCCTTGGCCTCGGCAAGCTGCCCTTCCAGGGCGGCGGCCGACTGGCGCATGTTGTCCCGGCGGCCGGTGGCGGCGCGGGCATAGGTCGGGTAGGCGAAATGGGCCGGATCGGAGATCCCCGCACGGGCCTCCTCCTGCGAGACTTCCCGGTCGAGTTCGGCCGCCATGCGGTTGAAGTCGGCCATCATCATCTCGATCTGCGCCACCCTGCGGCGCTTCTCATCCACCTGGAACCGACGCAACCGGATCAGCGTGTCACGCGATTTCATGTCGGGCCATCCACTCCACGCTACGCCGGGACGCGACCCGATCGGCGCGGGCGATCCAAACGGACCGTTACCCCGACGCGCTTCTCGAAGCCGCCTCACGCACCGCCGACAATGGCGGCCAACCGGTCATAACCCTCGCTGATGGAGGTTGCTTCTTCCTTACCCTGCCCCAGAAAAGCCGTCAGATCGGGCATGAGAGCCACCGCTTCGTCCACCTCCGGCGAGGAACCGGCACGGTAGGCCCCGAGCCGGATCAGCTCCTCCATGTCGGCATAGGTCGCCAGCACCTTTCGCGCACGGCGGACGGTGGGGAGATGGGCCGGGTCGCAGGCCCGCGGCATGGTGCGCGAGACCGAGCGCAGCACGTTGATCGCCGGGTAGCGCCCCTGTTCGGCAATACGCCGCTCCATGACGATGTGCCCGTCGAGGATGCCACGCACCGCATCTGCCACCGGCTCGTTGTGATCGTCGCCCTCCACCAGCACGGTGAACAGGCCGGAGATCGCCCCCTCCCCTACCCCCGGCCCGGCCCGTTCGAGCAGGCGCGGCAATTCCGAGAAGACGGTGGGCGTGTAGCCCTTGGCGGTCGGGGGCTCGCCGCCGGCGAGTCCGATGTCGCGTTGGGCCATGGCGAAGCGGGTGATCGAATCGATCATGCACAAGACCTGCGCGCCCTGGTCGCGAAAGTACTCGGCCACCGCCAGGGTGACGTAGGCGGCGTTGCGGCGCATCAGCACCGGCTCGTCGGAGGTCGCCACCACCACGACCGAGCGGGCGAGCCCCGCCGCGCCGAGGTCGTCTTGGAGAAACTCCTGAACCTCGCGGCCGCGCTCACCGACGAGGCCGATCACCGCCACGTCGGCGGCGGTGTAGCGGGCCAGCATCGACAGCAGCACCGACTTTCCGACGCCGGAGCCGGCGAAGATGCCCATGCGCTGCCCGCGGCACATGGTGAGAAAGGTGTTGATACAGCGAACCCCGAGATCGAGCGGCGGCCCGACGCGCCGTCGTCCGTGCGCGGGGGGCGGGTCGGCCCGCAGGGGATAGATCGCGGGCCCCTGCGCGAGGGGGCCGAGGCCGTCGATCGGGCGCCCGAGGGCATCGACGGTGCGCCCAAGCCAAGCGGCGGAGGGGCGGATCGCGCCCGCCGCCTCGTCGCGCACCAGGGCCGGGCAGCCGCGGCGCACGCCCTCCAGCGAGCCGAACGGCATGGCGAGCGCCCGGTCGCCGGCAAAGCCGATCACCTCGCACGGCACCGTCGAGGCCGCGACCCCGGCGCCCTCCACCACCACGTCGATGCGACCGCCGAGCCGCATCGCGGAAACCGGCCCGGCCACCTCGACCAGAAGGCCGCGGATCGCCGTTACCCGGCCGAAGGTCTCCAGGGTCTCGACGGTCGAGAGCGCGGCGAGCGCCGCCGCCAGCCCCCCGGAGCCGCGCTCCTGCGTCATGTGCCCCGACCCCGTTAACCGCGTCCCGCCACCGAACCGGCCGATGTCTTAACACCGCCGGACCGCGCGCCAAGGCTCCCAGGCACCCATCCGGATGGCGATGCCACCGCTCGCGGGAATGAGAACGGCGACGAATGGCCTCCGTCACCTTTCCGCAACAGAGAGACCAACCTGAGACAACAGAAGGGGTTAGCGGGGGAGGCTCATCCCCGGTTTCGGGAGCGCGCGCAGTACAAGGGAACAGATCGCCAACGATCGGGAGAATCGCTCTCGGACTCGAAAGAGACAGTGCTTGCAAGCGGGATTCGGGTTTTGTTAACGGTTAAGGAATAGCGTTTCGAAAGTGGGAATGAGGGAGCGTCCGCCGGGGCCGTCGGCGGACGACCGGCGGCAGCTTGTCTCAAGCGCCCCGAAACGGCCTGTCCGGTGGGGATCACGATGCGCGTACTTCTGATCGAGGACGACAGCGCCACGGCGCAGAGCATCGAATTGATGCTCAAGTCCGAGAACTTCAACACCTACACGACTGACCTTGGCGAAGAGGGTGTCGATCTCGGCAAACTCTACGATTATGACATCATCCTTCTGGATCTGAACTTGCCCGACATGTCGGGCTACGAGGTGCTGCGGAGCTTGCGCGTCGCCAAGGTGAAGACCCCGATCCTGATCCTGTCCGGCATGGCCGGCATCGAGGACAAGGTGAAGGGCCTCGGCTTCGGCGCCGACGACTACCTGACCAAACCCTTCCACAAGGACGAACTGGTGGCGCGGATCCACGCCATCGTCCGCCGCTCGAAGGGCCACGCTCAGTCGGTCATCACCACCGGCGACCTGATCGTGAACCTCGATCAGAAGACCGTCGAGGTCTCGGGCTCGCGCGTCCACCTCACCGGCAAGGAGTACCAGATGCTGGAACTCCTCTCGCTGCGGAAGGGCACCACGCTCACCAAGGAGATGTTCCTCAACCATCTCTACGGCGGCATGGACGAGCCGGAGCTGAAGATCATCGACGTGTTCATCTGCAAGCTGCGCAAGAAGCTGGCGAACGCGTCTGCGGGCAAGAACTACATCGAGACCGTGTGGGGCCGTGGCTACGTGCTGCGCGAGCCGGTCGAGGGCGAAGACCGCATGGCGGTCTGAGGCCGATCCCCCAGACCGCGCCAACGAACCCCGCTCAGGCGGGGTTCTTTCGTTTCAGGGTCCGACGATCCGCCGAATCAGGCCTCGGCCGGCTCCTCGCGGAAATACGGCTCGACAGCGCCCTTGAGCTTCACCGTCATCGGGTTGCCGGCCCGATCGAGCGCCTTGCCGGCCGAGAGCCGCACCCAGCCCTCGCTGACGCAGTATTCCTCGACATTGGTCTTCTCGGCACCCTTGAAGCGAATGCCGACGCCGCGGGCGAGGACCGCCTCGTCGTAATAGGGGCTGTTCGGATTGACCGAGAGGCGATCGGGAGGGGTTTCGGACATGGGTCGTGCGTTCCTGGAAATCGTGCCGGCCGGTTACGGCAATCGCGGCGCGCCCGCAACGGCACGCTCGGTTCGCACCGCGTCGATCAGCTCCGCCACCCGTCCGCTCTGAAGGAGTGGGATCCACCGCATCACCGTCGATTGCGGGAAATCCCACCACGCCGCCTCGACGAGCGCGGCCGTCGTCGCCTCGTCGAAGCGGCGGCGCACGATCCGGGCCGGATTGCCGGCGACGACCGCGTAGGGCGGCACGTCCCGCGTGACGACGGCATGGGCTGCCACCACCGCGCCGTGCCCGACGGTGATGCCCGACAGAATCATGCAGCCCGATCCGAGCCAGACATCGTGGCCGATGATCACGTCGCCGCGCGAGACGTGATAATCCTGGGGTGCGTCCGCCCCCGGCCAGAGGCCGGTCATCGCGGCGAACGGATAGGTCGAAACCCAGTCGAGCCGGTGGTCGCCGCCGAGCAGGATCTCGACCCGATCCGCGATGGAACAATACCGGCCGATCGTCAGCTGCCGGCCGGATTCGGGGAAGCGTACCTTCGGCCGGCCGTAAGAGTATGCACCAATTGTGAAATTCCAGCGCTGGGCCAGCTTTTCCAGATGCAGCCGGGTCTCGTTGTGCGGGTTGCGCCCCCGCCTCAGCCGTTGCAACAGATGCCTCAACAGTGCCCCCCGCAAGAAGAGGGTGCGGGCGCGCAAAAACGAGCGGAAGAGGACGGCATCGCCATGGCCGACAATATGTCCGAGGATCTGAAGTCCGGGGCGCTCGTCTACCACCGACTGCCGAAACCCGGAAAGCTCGAGATTCAGGCCACCAAGCCGCTTGGCAACCAGCGCGATCTGGCGCTGGCCTACTCTCCCGGCGTCGCCGCCGCCTGCATGGCGATCTACGACGACCCGCAGGAGGCCGCCACCCTCACCATCCGCCAGAACCTCGTCGCCGTGCTCTCGAACGGCACCGCCGTGCTCGGCCTCGGCGATATCGGCCCGCTGGCCTCCAAGCCGGTGATGGAGGGCAAGGCGGTCCTGTTCAAGAAGTTCGCCGGTATCGACGTGTTCGATATCGAGGTGGACCAGAAGGACGTCGACAAGCTGGTGGACGTGGTCTGCGCCCTGGAGCCGACCTTCGGCGGCATCAACCTTGAGGACATCAAGGCGCCGGAATGCTTCGAGGTCGAGGAGCGGTGCCGGGAGCGGATGAACATCCCGGTCTTTCACGACGACCAGCACGGCACGGCGATCATCGTCGCGGCGGCCGTCCTCAACGCACTCGAACTCGCGGGCAAGCGGCTCTCGGACGCCAAGATCGTCACCTCGGGTGCCGGCGCGGCGGCCCTGGCCTGCCTCAACCTCTTGGTCTCGCTTGGCGCGACGCGTGAGAACATCACCGTCACCGACATCAAGGGCGTGGTCTACAAGGGCCGCGCCGAGCTGATGGACCGCTGGAAGGACGTCTACGCGCAGGAGACCGACGCGCGGACCCTGGCCGAAGTCATCCCCGGCGCCGACGTGTTCATCGGTCTCTCGGCGGGCGGGGTGCTCAAGCCCGAATATCTCGAGAAGATGGCCGAGAAGCCGCTGATCATGGCGCTGGCCAACCCCTACCCCGAGATCATGCCGGATCTCGCCGAGCAGGCGCGGCCCGACGCGATGATATGCACCGGGCGCTCGGACTTCCCCAACCAGGTCAACAACGTCCTCTGCTTCCCCTACATCTTCCGCGGCGCGCTCGATGTCGGCGCCCACAAGATCAATGAGGAGATGAAGAAGGCGGCCGTGAAGGCGATCGCGGCGCTCGCCCGCGAGACGCCCTCCGACGTGGTCGCCCGCGCCTATGGCGGCGAGGCCCGGCCGTTCGGGCCGCGCTCGCTGATCCCGAGCCCGTTCGATCCGCGCCTGATCGTGCGCATCGCGCCCGCGGTGGCCAAGGCGGCGATGGATTCGGGCGTCGCCGGCCGGCCGGTGGAGAACATCGACGCCTACGCGGAATCGCTCGACCGCTTCGTGCACCGCTCCGGCTTCATCATGAAGCCGCTCTTCTCCAAGGCGAAGAGCGATCCGAAGCGCGTCATCTACGCCGAGGGCGAGGACGAGCGCGTGCTGCGCGCCGCGCAAGCCGTGGTCGAGGACGGTGTCGCCCGGCCGATCCTGGTCGGTCGCCCGCGGGTGATCGAGACCCGCATCAAGCGCTTCGGCCTCGACCTCAAGCACGGCGAACATTTCGACCTGATCGATCCTGAGGACGATCCGCGCTACCGGGATTACGTCGCCACCTATCTCGAAATCGCCGGCCGGCGCGGCATCACCCCCGATCTCGCCCGGACGCTGGTGCGCACCAACTCCACCGTGATCGCAGCACTCGCGGTGCGCCGCGGCGAGGCGGACGCGCTGATCTGCGGCTTGGAAGGCCGGTTCGAGACGCGCCTGCGGGTGATCCGCGACGTGATCGGGCTCTCGCCCGACTCGATCGACTTCGCCGGCATGAGCCTGATCGTGACGAAGAAGGGCGCCTTCTTCCTCGCCGACACCCATGTCCGCCAGGATCCGAGCGCGGAGGAGATCGCCGACGTCGCCATCGCCTGCGCGAACCATGTCGGCCGTTTCGGTCTCACGCCGAAGATCGCGCTCCTGAGCCACTCCGATTTCGGCCAATCGGATTCCGCCTCCGCGAAGAAGATGCGGCGTGCGCTCGAACTGATCCAGGCGCGGGCGCCCGATCTTCAGGCGGACGGCGAGATGCAGGCGGATTCGGCCCTGTCCGAACTCATCCGCGACCGGGTGCTGCCGAGTTCGAACTGGAAGGGCGCGGCCAACATCCTCGTCTTCCCGAACTTGGATGCCGCCAACATCGCCTTCCAGTTCGCCAAGGTGCTCGCCGACGCGCTGCCGGTCGGTCCGCTGCTGATCGGCCCGGCCAAGCCGGCGCACATCCTCACGCCCTCCGTCACCGCCCGTGGCATCGTCAACGTCACCGCCGCGGCGGTGGTGGAGGCGCAGGCTGCAGTGCCGCTGCAAGTTGCGCCGGAGGCCGAACCCGGCGTGGGGCCGCTCTCGGAGTAACGCACCGAGCCTCGGGGCCCCCTGCTTCACGCAAGGACGGGCCCCGAGCTTGGCTGTAATTTTGCATTCAGTTCCAGGAGTTGAACGCGTCTGGAGTCTGCAATGTGCCGTGGTGACGATCCGACCTGTGCCGCCTTCGCCGAACATCGGCTGCGCTACCGGCGCGACATGGAGCCCGAGCGGCGGTCCTTCCTGAAGAGCGGCTTCGTCGCCACCGGAGGGGCCGCGGCGCTGGCGGCGGGCGGCCTTTCACTGGTGAGCCCGGCCCTGGCGCAGAGCAGCGCACGCCGGCTGAAGCAGACGGCCCACTACCACCTGCCGGCCAATGCCGAGACCATCCACTGGGGCTACTTCTCGAAGACCCTCAAACCCCAGGTCGAGATCGAGTCGGGCGACTTCGTCACCATCGAGACCCTGACCCACCACGCCAACGACGACGCCGAGCGGATGGTGACGGGCGATCCCGGCGCCGAGAGCGTATTCCTCTGGACCAAGGAGAAGAAGGGCGTGCCGCGCCGCGGCGCCGGGCCGGAGGATTCCAAGCTCGGTCCCGGCGGCGGGCTCGGCGTTCATATCTGCACCGGCCCGGTGGCGATCCGCGGCGCGGAACCCGGCGACGTGCTGGAGGTGCGCATCCTCGACGTGGCGCCGCGCCCCTCGGCCAACCCGAAATTCAAGGGCCGGACCTTCGGCAGCAACGCAGCGGCATGGTGGGGCTACCACTACAACGACATGCTGGGGGCTAAGAAGCGCGAGGTTCTCACCATCTACGAGGTCGATGCGACCGGCGAGCGCGACTGGGCCAAGGCCGTCTACAGCTTCCCCTGGCCGGGCGTGACCGATCCGGACGGCCGCGAGCATCCGACGATCGACTATCCCGGCCTGCCGATCGATCACACCAAGACCAAGCGCAGCTTCGATGTGCTGAAGGGCATCCGCGTGCCGATCCGCCCGCATTTCGGCACGATGGGCCTCGCCCCGTCCGAAGCCGACATGGTGAACTCGATTCCGCCGAGCTACACCGGCGGCAACATCGACAACTGGCGCATCGGCAAGGGCGCGACGATGTATTACCCGGTCGCCGTCCCCGGCGCGCTGTTCTCGGTGGGCGACCCCCATGCGAGCCAGGGCGATTCCGAACTCTGCGGCACGGCGATCGAGTGCTCGCTCACCGGCACCTTCCAGTTCATCCTGCACAAGCGGGCCGATCTCGCCGGCACGTCGCTGGAGTCCCTCGACTTCCCGATGATCGAAACCGCCGACGATTGGGTGCTCTCGGGCTTCAGCTACCCGAACTACCTGAAGGATCTCGGCCCGGACGCGCAGAACGCGATCTTCCAGAAATCCTCGCTGGACCTCGCGATGCGCGACGCCTTCCGCAAGATGCGCCAATTCCTGATGCAGGCGAAGGGACTGACCGAGGACGAGGCGATCTCGTTGATGTCGGTCGCGGTCGATTTCGGCATCACCCAGGTGGTCGACGGCAACTGGGGCGTCCACGCCATCGTCAAGAAGACGATCTTTTCGGAGCGGCCAGCCTGACAACAGCAAGCGGCCGATCCTCTAACCCGACGCCCTCATCCTGAGGTGCCGCGAAAGCGGCCTCGAAGGATCCTCCAGATCCCGCGCGACCCCTGGAAGATCCTTCGAGGCTCCGCTTCGCTGCGCACCTCAGGATGAGGCCACGGATGGGAAGGCCGGGGGCTGAGCTTGGATCACAGCGCGCGGATCTTCTCCTCGATCCGCTTGGCCTCCGTCTCGTCGACCTGTACGGGCCGCCCGCTATCGTCGGGAATCCCCCCTCGCCGGTCTGGGCGATGGTGGTGTCGCGGGGCCGGGCATTCGGGCCGGTGGAGTCGGGGCGCTCCTCGCGCGTCTGACGGTCGTCGTCGCTCATGGTGGCTATCCTGCTCGGGTTCTTCACCCGAGGAACGCCCATCGCCGCCTCGGTTTCCCGAAGGGCCCGGGCGGGGATTCAGGCCGCCGGCCACCCCTCCCCTTTCGCCAGCAGCCGCGCCGAGAAATGGCCGCCGGGGAACACGGCCGCCACGCCGGGCCGCTTGAGGCGCAGGTCCCAGGCTCGCAACTCAGCATAATGCAGGAGCAGCACCCGGCCGTCGCCGGAGCGGGAGACGAAGCAGCGCTCGAACGCGAGGAGCTGCGTCGGCATCGGCGGGTGCGGGCCGGCGCCCGTGTCGATCTCCAGGGCAAGCGAGGCCTGCGCCCCCGCCTCGAAGGCGCGGAACGCATCGAGCAGGGCGTCGTATTCGACGCCGTCGACGCAGAGTTCGACGCAGAAGCGCGGCGCGAAATCCGCCGTGCGGTCGAGCGGGCTGTCGCGCAGCAGCGTCAGGGCGAAGCGCCCGCCCTCGGCCTCCGGCAGGGTGAGGCGGTGATCCTCCGCCACGCCGTCGAGCGCCCGCAGGCGGTCGGGCTCGATCGGCGAGGGCGCCGCCTCGCGCCCCTCCGCCCGACCGTCGGTGCGGAAGTGCTGGAGCGGGTTGACCCCCGCCGCGACCACGTCGGGATAGCGGGCGAGATAGAGGCTGGTGCTGAAGCCGGGGCTCGGATCGAGACCCTGCGCCGCGCCGATCTGCCCGTAGTGGCGCAGGGGGGTCGAGCCGGGTCCGGCCGCTCTGCCGGCGGTAGAAGGCGGTGTCGAAATCCGCGTTCGGGTTCCGGTCCCGGCGGGCGCCGAACCACGCGTAGTGCAGGAACGGGTCGAGGCCGCTGCGGGCTACGCCCGGATTGCGCTCACGGTAATAGGCGGCGTCGAACAGCTTCGGAACGCGGCCGATCACGGCGCGGCGCAGGAGCCCGCTGGCAAGGCCGACGAGGCGGGCGACGGGAAATGCGCTCATGCGACGACCTGCGCCTCGCATAGGGCCCGGATCGCCGCCGCGAAGGAATCGGCGTCGCAATCCTCGGCGATGTGCCGGCTCCCCTCTTCCCGAACCGCGTCCCACAAGGCCGCGTCCTCGTGGAGCGCCACCAGCGCCTCCGCGAAAGGTTTTGGGTCGCGCCAGTCGCGCACGAGGAAGCCGGCGCCGTCCGCCCAGCCGACCTGATCGGCGAGGATCGGCGTGACGACGCAGGGCAGGCCGCGCGCCACCGCCTCATGGACCTTGTGCGGAATGCCGGCGGCGAAGCGCGTCGGCGCCAGGAACACGCGGGCCGCATCGAGATAGGGCTCGGTCTGCGGCACTCGGCCGGTGACCTGCACACCCGGCTCGCGCGCATAGCGCTCCCGGATCTCCGGAGCGATCCCACCCACGATGGTGAGCTGCGCCGCCGGCAACCGCGCCCGCACGAGCGGCCAGACGCTTCCGAAAAACCAGTCGAGGGAATCGACGTTGGGCTGCCCTTCGCGGGCGAGCGCGCCGACGAAGACGAAGCCCGTGCGGCCGGCAAAACCCGGCGTCGGCGCCGCGGGTCGGGTCAGGGCGTGGCCGAGGACGGTGGCGTTGCAGGCGCTGTAGCGGGCGAGCACCCGTGCCTCGGCCGGGGAGACGCAGACCACCGCGTCGGCGAGCCCGAACAGGCGCGTCTCGCGCTCGGCCTGCCACGCCAGATCGGCGGCCACCGCGCTGCCCGCGGTCGCAGCCTCCGTCACGAAGTCACGCAGAGCGAACAGGGCCTCGGAATCGAAGATCACCTTCGAGCGCACGAAGCTGCGCGGGTCGAGCCCGGCGGCGTGCAGCGCCTGCGTGACGAACAGGATGTTGTGCGGGCGGCTGACCCAGAGCACGTCGTAATGGTCGCGCCGTTCGGCGATCAGGCGGGCGAAGCCCTCGTCGCCGCTGGCGTAAGAAATCTCGATGCGCTCATCGAGGTCGCGGTAGCGCCGCGCCTCCTCCGCATCCGCCTCGTAGTTCGGGAAGAACGTCACCGCGTAGCCGAGACCCGCCATGGCATTGAGGATGGCGTTGGCCCGCGGCAGGCCGGCGCCGAGATCGAGATGCGGTACCCGATCATCGACGTAGAGCACCCGCAGGCGCCAGGGATCGTGGTCGAGGAGGCCGGTGCCGCGCGGCTGCGGCCCCTGCGCGAACAGGCTCTGCCGGTGCCGGTCGAGGAAGCGGGCGCGGTTGCGGTCGAGCAGCGCCTCCACGTCCTCGCGGCGGGCGCTGGTGGCGTTCTCGTAGTGAATCGCCGTGGCGCGCGGCTGCACGATGACGCGACGCCCGGCCTGATGGCAGCGCAGGCAGAGGTCGGTGTCCTCGAAATAGGCCGGGGCGAAGAGCGGATCGAAGCCGCCGAGCGCCTCGAACAGGGCCCGCTCGATCATCAGCACCGCGCCCGAAACGTAGCCGACATCGCGGGTCGCGGCATGCTCGGGGGCGAAGGGGTCGGCGTTGCCGCGTCCGTGCGGATGGGTGAGTTGCGCGTCGTCGCGAAAGCCTGCGCCGGATTCCTGCAGCACGCCGCCGGGGAAGACGAGGCGGGCGCCGACAATGCCGGTGCCCTCGTGATCGCGGAAGGTCGCGACCATCGCCGCCAGCGCGCCGGGCAGGAGATCGACATCCGGGTTGAGGAACAGGATGAAGCGCCCCCGCGCCCTGGCCGCGCCCGCGTTGCAGGCGGGTCCGAAGCCGGTGTTGGTGGCGTTCTCAATCAGCGTCACCCCGTCGAGATGCGGGTAGAGGGCGCGGGTCTCCGGCGCGGAGGCGTTATCGACCAGCACAACCTCGAAGCGGACGCCCGCCAGTCCCTGGCTCGCACAGAGACGATAGAGGGTGAGCGCCAAGAGGTGGCGGGCGTCGCGGGCGACGATGACGATGGAGACGTCCGGATCGGGCTGCGGCACGAAGGCGAGGCGCACGCCATTGCGCTGGATCGCCTCGACAATCAGCGCAGCCTCGGCCAGCGCCGCGCGGCGGCCTGTGCCGGGATCGACGGTGTCGAGCAGGGGGACGGCGGGGGTTTCGCTCATGGGCTAAGCCGCGCCCTCCGGCAGGATGATCCGGCCGATCCCGTCATCGGTGAGGAACAGGAGGCACCCGCTCGCCGGGCCTGTGGCCGCCCCGCGGAAGGACAAGCTTACGGGCAGCGGTGCCGGCAGGCGGCCGGTGAGGTTGGCATAGGTATCGATCCGGCGCCGGTGGAGCGGCGTGACTCGCTCCAAGCGCCATTCGGAAGCGCCCTCCCCCGCGACCAGGAAGGCGGCCGCCGGGTGCGTGCCGTTGACGAGCACGCCGGGCAGCAGGGTTTCGATCTCAAGCCGATCCCCCGCGCAGCCGACGATCCGGCCTTCCGTCTCCCAATCCGCCTGCATCCCGGCGAAGGCACGGGCCAGCGCCGCGCGGGTTAGGGGCGGCAGCGTTCTGTCGCGCACCCATTCGGGCGACAGCGCGACATCGAGCGGACCGAGATCGGGCGCCGCGCCGTCGGCTGACGCCTCCACACGGGCGAACCAGCGCTGACGCCGCGGTGTGTAGACCGCCGCCGTACCGTGGCCGGGTCGCCGCTCGGTGGCGACCAGCACGCCGAGATCGGGATCGGCGGCGGGCCGGGAGCGGGCGGAGGTTTCACAGGTCAGAACGAGGCCGCCACCGCGGACAACAAACGACTCCGCATCCGGATTGGCATTCCCTCTCCCCGCACGCGGGGAGAGGGCTCTGCCGACCTCGTCGTCGGCGGAGCGAGCCGGCAGGCGAAGGTGAGGGGGCGATTCAGAAAGAGCCGCATCCTGAAAAGCCCCCTCACCCTCGCTACCGCTTGTCGCGCCGACGACCAGGTCGTCGCGACCCTCTCCCCGCTTGCGGGGAGAGGGGATGCGATGCTCGACCCGCCGTGCCCTAAGAAGCTCAATCAGCTCCGCCTCTGCCGCCAGCGCGGTCGCGGCGTAGCGCGTGAACAGCGCCTCGCTCGCCCGTGTCAGCCGCGCCAGGGCCTCGGCGTCGGCTGCCACCGCCAGCACCGCCGCCTTCACCGCCTCGACGTCGCAGCAGCGATGGGCCGGCTCCACCGGCTCGAAACCTTCGAGGCCGATCTCGGTCCCGATGACCGGGCGGCCGAAGGAGAGCGCCTCGCCGACCTTCATCTTGAGCCCGGAGCCCATCAGCATCGGTGCCACGACGAGGTCGGCCTGCGCGTAGAAATCCTCAAGCCGGTCGAGATAGCCGAGCAGCCGCACGCCGGGTCCTTCGACGCCGGGCAGGCTGCGGCAGATTTCGCCGGCGATGACGAGTTCGGGCCGATCCGGGGTCCAGCCGTCGCGCCAAGCGCGGATGAAGCGGCCGATGGAGAACAGGTTCGGGTCGTTGCCGTGGCCGAGAAAGCCGATGCGGGCGACCCGTTCCGGCACGGCGAACGGCTTCTGGGCCGGGAAATGCGGGGGCAGCAGCAGGACGCGGCTGTCGGTCAGGCTCGCAAAGGAGCCGGCTTCCGCCGCCTGGATCGCCAGCACGACGTCGGCCCGCGACAGCCCCGCCGCCTCGCCGGCCGCGTCGGTGTAGAAGAAGTTCGGCTCGGCGCGGAACGGCCGGTACTGGGTCTGGCGGCCGGCGAAGCGGTCGTGGGTGTCGATCAGTGTCAGGACGCCCGGCGGCACCCGTTCCAGGGCGCGCGACAGGAAGACGTAGTTCACCAGCACCGCGCCGGTTTCGGGATACGCGGAGCAGTACCACGCGACGAAGTCGCCGACCTCGTCGGGACACCATTCGTCGATTCCGAAGGCGGTCGAGCGCGTCTTCAGCGGGATCACGGTCCGCGCCTCGATCAGGAAGACGTTGCGGAACGTCCGCTCCATTTCCACGAGATCGGTCGGCGGGTGCTGGCCGAAGCGGCGATAGATCTGATCCTCGTGGGCGTAATAGGCGAGATCGATGGCAAAGCCGCCGCGGGTCAGCGCCTCGCAGGTGGCCGCCAACCGGCGCCGGTTGCCGGCGCTTACGGGCGCGGCCGGCATCGGTGCGAGCACGAGGATCGCGGGCTTCTCCGCTTGGTCGAGCGGCATCACGAGGCCCCTATCGTCAGCGCCGTGAAGCCGTGGGCGTGGAGCGCGATGGAACGCTCCGGCAGGCCCTCGGGCGCCGCACCCCAAACGGGTTCGAGGGTCAGATGCTGGCGCGGGTGCCGGCCAAAGCGCAGCCGTGCCCCGGCCACCCGCGCACAGCCCCAGCCGGCGCGTGCGCGAAACAGCAGGCCGTGCGGGATCGCGGTGCCGCCCAGCGACCAACCGTGATCCTCGTCGGCGAGATCCGGCGCATCCTCGGCGGCCGGCAGCGCGATGACCGACGCCTCGATGAGGCCGAACAGGCGCCCGAGCGGCGCGAGCCCGGCCGTGCCCGCCGAGAGCAGCGCCCGCGCGAGCAGGGTTCGCTCGGACGGAGGCAGGACATCGCTCGCGGCCGGCTCGGACCGCACCACGAGGTCGCGGAAATGCGTGGCGAGGGTGACGCCCTCGCGCAGTGCAGCACCCTCCGCTTCGAGCGCCAGCAGGCAGACGGGACCGTCCGGCGCACCCGCTTCAAGGCCGGAAAAGACCCAGGTCACCAGCCGCACCGTCTCGGGCGCCGCGACATGCAGCGGAATCGGCAGCGAGGGCGGCAGGGGAAAGCGCAGCACGCAGGCGCCGGGCGCGGCCTCGATGAGCCGGCCGGGGACGGCCCCCTGCATCGGCTGTGACAGCGCAGCGGCACTCATGCCGTCACGCCGTTTGCCGAGGGGACCAACGAGCCTCCCACCCGCAGAGCCTCATCCTGAGGTGCCGCGCAGCGGCCTCGAAGGATCGTCCAGGGATCGCGTGGGATCTGGAACACCCTTCGAGGCCCGCTGGCGCGGGCACCTCAGGATGAGGACGGCGGATGGGAATTCCCGGTGTCATCGGCGCCGCGTCGCCCTCACGCCTGCGCCAACGCCGAGAGGATCCGCGCCCAGGAGCGCGTGCCCTTGTGGAAGCTCGTCAGTTCGTACTTCTCGTTGGGCGAGTGGATGCGGTCGTCGTCGAGGCCGAAGCCGATCAGCAGGGTATCGAGGCCGAGGATGCGCTTGAAGTCGCCGACGATCGGGATCGAGCCGCCAGCCCCCACCGCCACCGCCGGGCGGCCCCACTCGGCCGCGAGCGCGGCCTGGGCGGCGGCGAGCTGCGGCATGTCGTAGGGCAAGGCCACCGCCCGCGAGCCCTTGTAGCAGATCACCTCGACCGAGCAGTCGGCGGGGATGCGCGCGCGCACGAAGGCCTCGAAGGTCTTCGAGAGCTGCTCCGGGTCCTGGTCGTCCACGAGGCGGAACGAGACTTTCGCGGAGGCCTGGGAGGCGATGACGGTCTTCGTCCCCTCGCCGGTATAGCCGCCGATGATGCCGTTGACGTCGCAGGCCGGGCGCGACTGGATCAACTCGATCGGCAGGCGCCCGCGCTCGCCGGCCGGCTCTTTTAGGCCGATGGGTCCCAGGAACTTCTCAGGGGTCAGGCCGAGACCGCGCCACTGCTCCAGCAGCTCGGGCGGGGGCTCGCGCACGCCGTCGTAGAAGCCCGGCAGGGTCACGCGGCCGTCCGCGTCATGGAGGTCGGCGATGATCCGCGACAGGACGTGGATCGGGTTGGCCGCCGCACCGCCGAAGAAGCCGGAATGCAGGTCGCGGTCGGCGCAGGTCACCTTCACTTCGTAATAGGCGAGCCCGCGCAGCGAGGTGGTGATCTGCGGCGTCTGCCGATCCCACATGCCGGTGTCGCAGACGAGCACCACGTCGGCCTTCAGCCGCTCGCGGTTGGCCTCGACCCATTCGGGCAACCCCTGAGAGCCGTTCTCCTCGGCACCCTCGATCAGGATGGTGACGCCGACGGGCAGGTCGCCGTTCATCGCGAGATGCGCCCGGCACGCCTCGACGAAGGTCATGACCTGACCTTTGTCGTCGGACGCACCGCGGGCGACGATTTTTTTCGAGTTTCCCGTCTCGTCGATGCGCGGCTCGAAGGGCGGCGTCTTCCAGAGGTTTTCCGGATCGACCGGCTGCACGTCGTAATGGCCGTAGAACAGCACGTGCGGCGCCCCCGGCTTCGGGCGGTGCGCCAGCACGACGGGATGCAGCGAGGTCTCCGCGACACTGGTCTCGAAGCCGAGCGCCGTCAGGTTTCCTTCGAGCCAGTGCGCCGCCTCGCGGCAATGGCCGGCATAGGCGGAATCCGTCGAGATCGAGGGGATGCGCAGCCACGCGAACAGCCGCTCCAGGCTGTTGTCCAGATCGCGGTCGATGTCGTTGAGGACGGGGTCGAGTGCATCGGCCATGGCGGCTCCTCGAAGTCGGCGTGCGGGGCAAGCGTTAGCCGAGCTTCTCGCCCCGCGTAACCCCGGCCCGCCGGGAAGCGCGCCTAAGCCTCGCTGGTCCGTGATCGCGCCGTGCCGTCCCTCCCCAGGGCGAGCGGAACAGGGCCACCTTGGAATCGTTATCGCCACGACCCGGTGCGGGCCCTGAGCCCACGCCCTTCCAAGACGCGCTCCCCGTCCGGCCCCTCGCGAAGCCTTATGCCTCGCGTTCCGTCCGTGCGGAGCCCGAGCCTCATCACGGATGTAACCATGCTCATCGACAGCGGTTCGCCCGGCGCCGTCGGGACAATCGGCATCACGCTCACCATCAATGGCGAGCGGCGCGCGCTTCAGGTAGCGCCCTGGACCACGCTGCTCGATCTCCTGCGCGAGCGCCTCGATCTGACCGGCACCAAGAAGGGCTGCGACCACGGTCAGTGCGGCGCCTGCACCGTTCTCGTGAACGGCACCCGCATCAATTCCTGCCTCACCCTCGCGGTGATGAAGGACGGCGCCGAGATTACCACCGTCGAGGGGCTCGCCGGCCTCGCCCAGCGCGAGGGCAAGAATAGCCTTCACCCGATCCAGGAAGCCTTCGTCGAGCACGACGCCTTCCAGTGCGGCTACTGCACGCCGGGCCAGCTCTGCTCCTCGGTCGGCTTGATGAACGAGGGCCACGCCAAGACCCGCGACGAGATCCGTGAGGCGATGAGCGGCAACATCTGCCGCTGCGGCGCCTACACCAACATCGTCGATGCCATCGAAGAGGTCATGCACCAGGGAGACGCCCGATGAACCGCTTCGATTACGTTCGCCCCAGCACGGTGGCGGAGGCGGTGCAGGCGCTGGGCAGCGACCCGGCGGCCCGCTTCATCGCCGGCGGCACCAACCTCATCGACCTGATGAAGTACGACGTCGAGCGGCCGGGCAAGCTCATCGACATCACCCGCCTGCCGCTCGGCGAGATTGAGGAGCGCGACAGCGGCCTGCGCATCGGCGCGCTCGTGACCAACGCGACGCTGGCCTACGATGCCCGCATCCGCGAGCGCTACCCGCTGCTGGCGGACGCGATCCTGGCCGGCGCCTCGGCGCAGCTCCGCAACGCGGCCTCGACCGGCGGCAACCTGCTGCAGCGCACCCGCTGTTACTACTTCTACGATACGGCCACGCCCTGCAACAAACGCGAGCCGGGCTCCGGCTGCTCGGCCATCGGTGGCGTCGATCGCATTCACGCGATCCTCGGCACCAGCGAGCACTGCATCGCCACCCACCCGTCCGACATGTGCGTGGCGCTCGCCGCGTTGGAAGCGACCGTGCAGGTGAGCGGGCCGCAGGGTGACCGTTCGATCCCCTTCGCCGACTTCCACCGCCTGCCCGGCGACGAGCCCTCGAAAGACACCAATCTCGCGCCCGGTGAGATCATCCTCGCCATCGACCTGCCGGCCAAGGGCTTTGGCGGCAAGCATCACACCTATCTGAAGCTGCGTGACCGGCTCTCCTACGCCTTCGCACTGGTCTCGGTCGCCGCCGCGCTCGAACTCGACGGCCAGACCATCCGCACCGCACGCCTCGCGCTCGGCGGCGTCGCCCACAAGCCCTGGCGCAACACGGAAGCCGAGGCGCTGCTTCAGGGCAAGCCGGCCACCCGCGAGACCTTCAAGGCCGCGGCGGACCTGATCCTGCGCGAGGCCAAGCCGCAGGCGACCAACGGCTTCAAGATCGAGCTGGCGCGCCGCGCCATCGTCCGAGGCCTGGAGCAGGCCGCCGCCGGCACGCCCCAGTCCCAGTCCGACAAGCGCATCCAGTAAGGAGCAGCCATGACCGTCCAGATCAGCCCGGCGGCCGGCCGCGACCGGTTCGTCGGCAGCGCCGTCAGCCGCGTCGATGGCCCGGCCAAGGTCACCGGCCTCGCCAAATATGCCGGCGAGTTCGCCGCACCCGACCTCGCCTACGGCGTGGTGGTATCGAGCGCCATCGCCAAGGGCAGTGTGCGGGGCATCGACGCCTCGGCCGCCGAGGCGGTGCCCGGCGTCATCAAGGTGATCACCCACGAGAACCGACCGGCCACCTCCGACAACCCGGAGGATTACCAGGACGCGGTGGCGCCACCCGGCGCGCCGTTCCAGGCGCTGGCGACGAACCGCATCGTCTTTTCCGGCCAGCCGGTGGCCCTCGTCGTCGCCGAGGATTTCGAGACGGCGCGCTACGCCGCCTCCCTGGTGCGAGTCGATTACGGGGTCGTCGCCCCGCGCACCGACCTCTCGGCGCAAGCGCCCGAGGCCTACGATCCGCCGATGAAGCGGGCCGGCATCAAGCCGCCGCCGGAGCCGTGGGGCGATGCCGAAAAGGCGTTCGACTCGGCCGAAATCCGCGTCAACGGCCAATACCGGATGGCCGACGAGCACCACAACCCGATGGAGCCGCACGCCTCCACCGTCGTCGTGGAGAAGGACGGCACCTACACGGTCTACGACAAGATCCAGGGCGTCTCGAACACCCACGACTACATCGCCAGCGCCTTCGGCTTGAAGCCGGAGCAGGTGCGGGTGCTGAACCCCTATCTCGGCGGCGGCTTCGGCTCGGGTCTGCGCCCGCAATACCAGCTCTTCCTGGCGATGCTGGCGGCAAAAGATCTCGGCCGCTCGGTGCGGGTGACGCTGACCCGCGACCAGATGTGGTCCTTCACCTACCGCTCGGAGGCGCTCCAGACCGTCTCGCTCGGCGCCGACCGCTCGGGCAAGCTCACCGCGCTCAAGCACGACGCAGTACAAGGCACGTCGTCCTACGAGGATTACCAGGAGGTCGTCGTTAACTGGTCGGGCGTGCTCTACGACTGTGACAACGTCGCGCTCACCTATAGCCTCGCCAAGATCGATACCCCGACGCCGGGCGATATGCGTGCGCCCGGCGCGGTGACCGGCGTCTACGCCATCGAGACGGCGATGGACGAACTGGCCTACGCCACCGGCCAGGATCCGATCCAGCTTCGCTTGAAGAACTACACCGAGAGCGACCCGACCGAGGACAAGCCGTTCGGCTCCAAGGCGCTCAAGGAGTGCTTCCGGGAGGGCGCCGAGCGCTTCGGCTGGAGCCGGCGCAACCCGCAGCCGCGTTCCATGCGCGAGGGCCGGGAACTCGTCGGCTGGGGCATGGCGACTGGCATCTGGGAATCGATGATGATGCAGTCGAGTGCGCATGCCGTGCTCACCGCGGACGGCCGGCTCGAAGTCGGCAACCAGACGGGCGACATCGGCACCGGCACCTACACGATCCTGACCCAGATCGCCGCCGACACGCTGGGCCTGCCGCTCGAACACGTCACGACCAAGCTCGGCGACACCAAGCTCGCCAAGGCCCCCGTGGCCGGCGGCTCATGGACGGCGGCCTCCTCCGGCACCGCCGTGATGAAGGCCTGCCGCGATATCGCCGAGCAGGCGTTCAAGCTGGCGCGCGGCATGGAGAACTCACCGCTGGCCAACGCCGATTTCGAGCGCGTCGTCTTCTCGAACGGCCGCATCGAGGTGGCGGGCGATCCGTCCAAGAGCGTGGCGCTCACCGACGTCCTGACGGCGACCGGCACGCCAAAGCTGGAGGCGACTGGTGAGGCCGCCCCGGACAAGGATTTTGCGCAAGAATACGAGGCCTACACCCATTCGGCGATCTTCGTGGAGGTGAAGATCGACGAGGAACTCGGCCAAGTGCGCTGCACCCGCGTGGTCTCGGCCATCGCGGCGGGCAAGATCATCAACCTCAAGACGGCCCGCAGCCAGATCCTCGGCGGCGTCGTCATGGGTATCGGCTCGGCCCTGCACGAAGAATCGATGCTCGACCACCGCATCGGCCGGTTCATGAACCACAATCTCGGCGAGTACCACGTGCCGGTGCATGCCGATATCCACGACATCGACGTGATCTTCGTGGACGAGGAGGACAAGGCGAACCCCCTCGGCGTGAAGGGCCTCGGCGAAATCGGCATCGTCGGCGTGGCCGCCGCGATCTCCAACGCGGTCTACCACGCCACCGGCAAGCGCATCCGCCACCTGCCGATCACGCCCGATAAGATTTTGGGCGAGGACTGAACCACCCCGTCGGCTCGAAACAAAAGCCCCGTCGGTCCAGTGCCGGCGGGGCTTTCTCTTGAAGGGCCGGCTCCAACGGCCCGTGCCAGACCTGTTGCCGTCGCCTTGTCCGGATCGCCTCACTGACGCTCATGATGAAAGCCAAGCGTAGCTCGAACCGTCGTTGCACAACGCAACGGCTTCGGATGATGCACGCCTCCGTCCGCTCGATGCGCTAGATCTGCACGCGCCTTGCAAGCCCGCGCCGTAACGGCGTTTCATCCCGAGCCTTCAGCCTTGAACACCCTTCTCGTTTTCCTCGGTGCCGGCCTCGGCGGTGTCATGCGCCACGGCGTCAACGCCTGGGCCGTGCGGCTCGGGGCGAGCTTTCCGTGGGGCACGCTCGGCATCAACGTCGCCGGATCGGTGCTGATGGGGATCGTCACCGGCTGGCTGGCCGCGCGCGGCGGGCCGCCCCAGGCGCGGCTGTTCGTGGCCACCGGAATCCTGGGCGGCTTCACCACCTTCTCGACCTTTTCCCTCGAAGCCTTCACCCTCATGGAGCGCGGCGACGGGTTGGCGGCGCTCGCCTACGTGCTCGTCTCGGTGCTGGCGGGCGTCGGCGGGCTGGCCCTGGCCCTGATCGTGATGCGCCACGCCCTGTGAAGGAGGAAGCGGTGAGCGAATGGCTCCTGTCGTGGCGGTTCTGGGCCCTGCTCTCCGCCGGGTTCGCCGCCGCCACGGCAATCCTCGCCAAGGTCGGCATCGACGGCGTTGCGCCGGATGTGGCGACCTTCATTCGAACGCTTGTCGTGCTGGCGCTCGCCGGGGCGATCCTCGCCGCGTCCGGACAGGCGCAGGAGCTGGGCCGCGTCTCCGGCCGAAATCTCGTCTTTCTGATCCTGTCGGGGCTCGCCACCGGCGCGTCCTGGCTCTGCTACTTCCGGGCGCTCGCGCTGGGTGATGCCGGCCGCGTGGCGCCGCTGGACAAGCTGAGCGTCGTGCTGGTGGCCGTGTTCGGCGTCCTCTTCCTCGGCGAGCGCCTCGCGCCCCATCACTGGCTCGGCGTCGGGCTGATCGCGGCGGGCGCGGGGCTGCTGGCATGGCGGGCTTGATGCGCGTCGCACTGACGGGCTTCGCCCTCGCCGCGTCTCAGCCCGCCGAGGCGGAGACTGATCCCCTTCGTCGATGCCGCCCGGCACGTGCCGGGGCTCGCGCTCGACATGCGCTATGCCGGCTCCGACAACTTCGTCGGCCGGCCCATCGCCGGCTACGAGGCACCGCGCTGCCTGCTCACCCCCGCAGGCCGCCGGCGCGCTGGCCCGGGTGCAGGCGTCGCTGGCGCCGGACGGCCTCGGCCTGAAGGTGTTCGATTGCTACCGCCCGCGCCAGGCCGTGGCCGACTTCGCCACCTGGGCGCGCGACCCGGCCGACACACGCATGAAGGCGGCCTACTACCCGCGGACGGACAAGGCGGATCTGTTCCGCCTCGGCTACATCGCTGAGCGCTCGTCGCATTCCCGCGGCTCCACCGTGGACCTGACGCTGGTGCGCAGCGCCGACGGCGTCGAACTCGACATGGGCACGCCGTTCGACCTGTTCGACCCGTCCTCGGCAACGGATTTTCCCGGCGTCAGCCCGATCCAGTCGCGCAACCGTCACCGCCTGCGCGACGCGATGATTCGCGCCGGCTTCGTGCCCTACGCGCAGGAATGGTGGCACTTCACCCTCAAGGGCGAGCCCTACACCGACACGGCCTTCGACCGGCCCGTCCGCTGATCGACGCCGTCCGGCCCGGCCAAACCGAGATGCCGCCGTGATTTTTTGAGGCGGGTTGAATTGTTCTAAATCAATAGTGCAAAGCTTCGAAACAGAGCTCGATTAAAGCATTTCCAATGTTTTGAAGATCGCTTGCGCAATATCGACAGATGGAGCCATGATGAATGCATGGCGCACATTCTGACATTCCCGAACGCTTCTCACGTCAGCGCGTGGCCCTCGCGGGCCGATACGCTGTCCTCGGTCCGCGACGGCTCCGGCGGCTTGGCTGGTCTGCTCGCGGCCCTCGACGCGGTGCTCGAATCCGTGCGGCTCGCGTGGTGGGACGGCTCCTCACTCGGCCTGAGCCGGGGTGGCCTCGAATCCCTGGTCGGGTTGGAGCCGGGCGACGCGACACCGCCGCGGCTGATCCCGGTCGAAGCGCGGGCGCAGGTGCAGGCATGAGCGCCGGCCTCGTCACGGCTCCACCCGACGCGGCGGAGCGGCACGCGCAGGGCACGCTGGAGCGGGCGCTCACGACCGCGTTCTGGCAGGCACTTCAGCGCGAGCCGATGCATGTCATGGCCGCTCTTGAAGCCGCAGCGCGTACCGTCGGCACGCTCTACCGGCAGGTGGCCGCCGCGCACGATCCCGACGGGCACTGCCCCTGCGGCTGGGAGCCCGACCCGGAAACCGACCTCATCGTCCTGGAAGCGATGCTGGCCGCCGCCCTCTCCCGCCCGGCCCAGCTGGATCTCGCCGACATGGTGCCCGCCGGGCGGGCCTGACCGGTCAGGCGAGCGCATCGCCCCGGACGCCGAATCTCAAGAATCGGCTGGCCACACGACACTTGGCGAGGCGGCCCCTCTCGATAGGGGCTGCGCGCTGCCGGCTTCGCCTCAGGATCAGACGACCGCGCTCGTCGCGCCCGGAGGCAGCAAAGCCTCGTCCTCGTCGTCGGCCTCGCCGTCGATCTCGGCATCGGCCTCTTCGTGGCCGGTCACACCCGCGGCTCCCGCGAGGCTGCGGGCGACGCGGCGCAAGAGCTTGCGCAGGCGGCGGCGCTCCTTGTTGTCGAAGTCTTCGAGCAGCTCGGCCTCGACCTCGTCCCAGATTCGCTCGATCGCGGCGGCCTTGGCAAAGCCCGTCTCGGTAAGGCGCACGCGCACGATGCGGCCGTCGCCGGCTTCGGCCCGGCGTTCGACGAAGCCGAGGGCGGCGAGCCGCGAGATCGTCTTGGAGGCGGTCGGCGGGCGCACCCGCAGGGTCGCGGCGAGATCGCCCATGGTCATGCTTCCGGCCGCCGCCAGCGCCTGCACCACCTGCTCCTGGCCAGCGAACAGGTCGAGTTCGGCGAGCCGGTCGCCGATCCGGGCGCGGTGCAGCCGCGCCGCCTGGACCAGCGCCCAGCCGACGCTCTTGGCCGCCGGGGGGCGCAGCCGCTTGACGGTCTTGCCCGCCTTGTCCTTTGCCGCGCTTCGGCCGCCCGACTGAGCGGGAGCTTCGCCGTGTGCCGCCACGGCGACCACTTCGTTTGCCGCCGACATGATCCGGTTTCCCTTCACGGACGTGCGGGCTCCTGAACGCTGCCCGGAAAGAGTGCCCTCTGGGCGGCCCGCAGGGCAAGCATCTGCCGACCGGCGATGAAACTTCGATGACAGAAACCCTTCGCTTTGCCGACACAGGGCCGACAACACACCGCTTTTGCAAGAAACCGCTTCACGGCGCGGCCGATTTCGTGGATTCCCGCGCCGCATGAGCTTCCACCGGAACCGAGACGACGGGCTGTTTCCATGAAGCGCCGTGAGGCGCTCGGCCTCTATCCCCTGCGCGACCTGCGCCGTTGTGCGGACGACGCCTGGAGCGCGACCGGCCCCGATCCCGTCTTCGCGCTCGGCCCGGCGGACGCCGTGTCGGCCCTGTCGGGCCAGCGCATCCGCATCCGCTGCCGACCGGATTCGGTGCGGCCGGTGCTCGCGGTCGAGACGCGGGGCGAGGCCGAGCCGCGCCGCTACCGGCTCACCGTGCGGGCGGACGGCACCGATGACCTGATCCGCCTGCCGCGCGGCACACGCGCGCTGCGCCTGGAAGCCGCCGAGGCAGGCCCGCGCTTCCGCCTCGACGGGGTGCGGATCGCGCCGGCGGGCCGGATCGAGGCGGCCCTCCTGTCCGCCCAAAAGATCATCGAACAGTTGCCGCCGCAGGAGCGTCGGCCGCTGCGCCTCCTGCGCCGCGCCGTCGGCCTCCTGCGCAGCGTGCCGCCCGGCGAAATCTGGCGCCGCCTCACCCGCGCCGCCCAGACCCACCGTCCGCCCGCCAGCTACGCCGCCTGGATTCAGGCGGTGGAGGCTAAGGCCCTGCCCTCCATCGAGACGATGCGCGCGCAGCTCGGAACCCTGTCGGAGCGCCCGTTGATCTCCCTCCTCATGGCGGGCGGCGACGATCCGGTCCAGCTCGGGGAGACGGTCGCGAGCCTGCGGGCGCAGGTCTACCCGGATTGGGAATTGTGCCTCGCAGCGGCGCCATCGGCCGCGCTCGACGCGCTGGCGGCGGAGGACGGCCGCATTCGTCTGCTGCCGTCCGGACACGGCAAAGCGGCTTCCCTCGATGCGGCGCTGGCGCAAGCGCGCGGCCCCTATCTCGCCACGATGGAGCCCGGCGCCCGGCTCGCGCCGCAGGCGCTTCTCGCCCTCGTCCGGCGGCTCGCCCGCGAGCCCGATCTCGACCTGCTCTACACGGATGAGGACCGGATCGGGCCGGCGGGCGAGCGCTGCGATCCCTATTTCAAGCCGGACTGGTCGCCCGAGACGCTGGAGAGCAGCTTCTACATCGGCGGGCTTGCCCTCTACCGCACCGCCGGGGTTCGGGCGGCCGGCGGCTTTCCGGGCGAGAGCGAGGGCGCGGCCGATTACGACCTCGCGCTCCGCGTGACCGAGCGGAGCGAGCGCGTCGGCCACGTCGCGCAGGTGCTCTGCCATCGCCGCGCCGCCGCGTCCGACCCGGAGGCTGCCGCCCGCGCGTTGGCCGGACGCGCCCGGCGCACCGGCGGGCTCGATGCCATTCGCGTGCTCAGCGCCTCACATTTTGCCCTGCGCCGCGCACTCGCGACGCGCCCCCTCGTCTCCCTGGTGATCCCGACCGCCGGGCGCGACAGCCTCATCGGCGGGCGCACGGTCGATCTGCTCGCCGCCTGCCTCGCCAGCATCCGCGAGACCGGCACTTACGACAACATCGAGATCATGGCAGTGGATAACGGCGACCTGCGCCCGCAGACGCGGGCCGCCGTCGAGCGGTTCGGCGCGCGCACCGTCACCTGGGACAAGCCGGTCTTCAACGTCGCCGCCAAAATGAATCTTGGCGCAAGGGCGGCGGGCGGCGAGGTTCTGGTCTTTCTCAACGACGATATCAGCGTCGTCACGCCGGATTGGATCGAGGCGATGCTGGTGCAGCTCGCCATCCCCGGCGTCGGTGCAGTCGGCCCCAAGCTCTTGTTCGAGGACGGCAGCCTTCAGCATGCCGGCGTGGTCTTCGGCGAGGGCCTGCCGGACCATGTCCGCCGTGGCTTCCCCCGGTGACGACGCCGGGTATCACGGCTCGAGCCTGGCCAACCGCAACACTCTCGCCGTGACCGGCGCCTGCGTGATGGTGCGGCGGGCGGATTTCGAAGCCATTCAGGGCTTCGATGAGGGGATACGCCATCAATTACAACGACATCGACCTCTGCCTGCGGCTCGGCGAGCGAAGCCTGCGCACGGTCTATTGCGCGGAGGCGAGCCTGCACCATTACGAAAGCCGCAACCGCATCCCCACCGTCGATCCCGCCGAGCAGGCCCGCTTCCGCAAGCGCTGGGGCGCGCGGCTCGCCCGCGATCCGTACTACCCGGACCCGTTCGGCATCCGCCCGCCCGCCTTCACCCTCGACGCCGAGCGGTTTCCGGCAGCACGGCAGCGCATGGTACAGGCGTGGCGATGATGACGACGACAGACAGACCCGGAGACCACCTGTGAAGGCCGTGATCCTCGCGGGCGGGCTCGGCACGCGGCTCTCGGAGGAGACCGTGGTGCGCCCCAAGCCGATGCTGGAGATCGGCGGACGGCCGATCCTCTGGCACATCATGCAGATCTTCGCCGCCCACGGCGTGACCGAGTTCGTGATCTGCCTCGGCTACAAGGGCTACGTCATCAAGGAGTTTTTCCTCAATTACCGCTTGCACTTGAGCGACGTCACCCTCGATCTCGGCCGGGGCGACGTCCAGTTCCACCGCTCGGCGGCCGAGGACTGGAAGGTCTCGCTGATCGAGACCGGCGACGCCACCATGACCGGCGGGCGCCTCAAGCGGGTGCGCGACTATCTCGGCGACGACGATTTCTTCATGACCTACGGCGACGGCGTCGCCGATATCGACCTCACGCGGCTCGCCGCCTTCCACCGGGCGCACGGCCGGCTCGCGACGCTGACGGCGGTGGTGCCGCCGGGCCGCTTCGGCGCGCTCGACCTCGCGGGCGACGCGGTGCGCAGCTTCCGCGAGAAGCCGGCCGGCGACGGCGCAACCATCAATGGCGGCTTCTTCGTGCTCTCGCCGAAGGTGCTCGACCGGATCGAGGGCGACGCCACCGTGTGGGAGAGCGGCCCGCTGGAAAGCCTCGCCCGCGACGGCCAGCTCCACGCCTACCATCATCACGGCTTCTGGCAGGCGATGGACACGCTGCGCGACAAGAAGCACCTCGAAGAACTCTGGGCCCGCGGCGATGCGCCCTGGAAGGTGTGGTGATGGGTGCGCTCAACCCCGATCCCGCCTTCTGGGCGGGCAAGCGCGTGCTGCTCACCGGGCATACCGGCTTCAAGGGCGCGTGGCTGAGCCTGTGGCTCGCACGCCTCGGCGCCCGCGTCACCGGCTTCGCCCTTCCCCCTGAGACGCGGCCGAACCTGTTCAAGGCGATCGCATTCCCGTCCGAGGACTCGCGTATCGGCGACATCCGCGACCTGCCGGCGCTCGCCGCGGCCGTGGCGGCTGCCGAGCCGGAGATCGTGATCCACATGGCGGCGCAGGCCCTGGTGCGGCCCTCCTATACCGATCCAGTGGGGACGTTCGCGGTCAATACCATGGGCAGTGTCCACCTGCTGGAAGCGGTGCGGTTGGCCCCGAGCGTGCGCGCCGTCGTCGTCGTGACGAGCGACAAGGCCTACGAGAACCGCGAATGGCCCTATGCCTATCGCGAGACCGAGGCGATGGGCGGGCGCGATCCCTACAGCGCCTCGAAGGGCTGTGCCGAACTCGTGACGAGCGCCTACCGCGCCTCGTTCTTCGGCGCAGGCGGCCATCCGGCGCGGATCGCCAGCGCGCGGGCCGGCAACGTCATCGGCGGCGGCGACTGGTCCCTCGACCGGCTAATCCCCGATATCGTGCGCGCCTTCGGGGCCGGGGACTCGGTCGAGATCCGCGCGCCGCACGCGATCCGCCCGTGGCAGCACGTGCTGGAACCGCTGGCCGGCTACCTGCGGCTCGCCGAATGCCTCGCGGGCGACGACGGCGCCGCCTTCGCGGAGGGCTGGAATCTCGGGCCGGCGGACGAGGATTGCCGGCCGGTCTCTTACCTCGTGGAGCGGCTGGCGCAGGGCTGGGGCGGGGGAGCCGGCTGGCACCTCTCGCAGAAGACCCATCCGCACGAGGCGACCTATCTCAAGGTCGATGCCTCCAAGGCCCGCGCCCGCCTCGGCTGGGACCGGCGGCTGACCCTCGACACGGCGCTCGACTGGACTGCCGCTTGGTACCGCGCGGCCGCGTCCGGCGCCGATCCCCGCGCTCTGGCCGAGGCCGAAATCGCGCGCTACGAGGCGCTGGGCCAGCCTGGAGCAAAAGCCGGAGTCCAAGCGTGACCGCCCCGACCTGCCGCGCCTGCGGCGCCGCCCTCACCCGGACCTTCTGCGATCTCGGCCTGTCGCCGCTCGCCAATTCCTACGTCACGCCGGAACGGCGCCACCGGGGCGAGGTCTTCCACCCGCTCCACGCCTATGTCTGCGATGCCTGCTGGCTGGTGCAACTCGAAGCCTTCGAGAGCCCCGAGGCGATCTTTTCGGATTACGCCTACTTCTCCGGTTTCTCCGCCGGCTGGCTGCGCCACGCCGAACGCTACGTTGCCGCGATGATCGCGCGCTTCGGCCTCGGGCCGGATAGCAAAGTCGTCGAGGTCGCCAGCAACGACGGCTACCTGCTGCAATACTTCGTTGCCCGTGGCGTGCCGGTGCTCGGCGTCGAGCCGGCGGCCAACGTCGCCCGCGTCGCCGTCGAGCGCGGCGTACCCACAGAGGTCGCCTTCTTCGGCCGCGAGACCGCCCGGCGGCTCGCTGCGACGGGCCACAAGGCGGATCTGACGGCGGCCAACAACGTGCTCGCCCACGTGCCCGACATCCACGATTTCGCGGCGGGCTTTGCCGAGATCCTGAAGCCGGAGGGCGTGGCGACCTTCGAGTTCCCGCACCTCCTGCGGATGATCGAGCAACGGCAGTTCGACACGATCTACCACGAGCACTTCTCCTACCTCTCGCTCGGCGTGGTGATCGGCATCCTGCGCCAGCACGGCTTGCGGGTGTTCGATGTCGAGGAATGGCCGACCCATGGTGGATCGCTGCGCGTCTTCGCCTGCCACGAGGCCGCTGCGCACGCGCCGACGCCGGAGTTGGAGCGCGTGGTGCTCAGCGAGTGGGGGGCGCACCTGTTCGACCCCTCCGGCTATGCCGGCTTCGGGCGGGCGGTCGCCGACATCAAATGCGCGGCGCTCCGCTTTTTGATCGAGGAGCGGGCGGCGGGCCGCACGGTCTGCGCCTACGGCGCGGCGGCCAAGGGCAACACCTTCCTCAACTATTGCGGCATCAAGCCGGAGCTGAGCCGCGCGGTGGCCGACCGCTCGCCGCACAAGCAGGGCACGTGGCTGCCCGGCAGCCGCATCCCCGTCGTCTCGCCGGACGAACTCCTGGCAATGCGCCCCGACACGGTGCTGATCCTGCCGTGGAACCTCAAGGACGAGATCGCCGGCGAGATGGCCGCGATCCGCGAATGGGGCGGACGCTTCGCCGTGGCGATCCCCGAACTGACGGTGTTCTGATGCCGCGGCCCGCCCCTCCCAGCCTCATCCTCAGGTGGCGCGCAACGGCCTCGAAGGATCGTCCAGGGATCGCGCGGCCGGCGGGAGGATCCTTCGAGGCCCGCTGGCGCGGGCATCTCAGGATGAGGGGTTGGATGGAATCAGGTGTGCCGCTGAGCCAAAGGAAGGCGAACGCCTGGTGATCTTCGAGGAACTCGCGCTGCCCGGCCTGTTCCGCGTCGTGCCCGAGCCGCACGCGGACGAGCGCGGCTTCTTTGCCCGCACCCAGTGCGAAAGCGAATTCGCGGAGCGCGGGCTGGTCGGGCGCTTCACGCAGTCGAGTGTCTCGTTCAATCACCGCCGCGGCACCGTGCGCGGGATGCATTTTTCGAGGTTGCCCCATGCGGAGACGAAGCTCGTGCGCTGCACCGGAGGCGCGATCCACGATGCGGTGATCGACCTGCGGCCCGATTCGCCGACCTATCTCTGCACCGCGTCGGTCACGCTCTCGGCCGCGAACCGCCACGCCCTCTACATCCCGGCGGGCCTTGCCCACGGCTTCCAGACGCTGAGCGACGACACCGAGATCCTCTACATGATCGACCGGCCGTTCGTGGCCTCCGCCGCCGACGGCGTGCGCTGGGACGATCCTGCCTTCGGGCTCGCCTGGCCCGAGCCGGTGACCGTAATCGCACCGCGCGACCTCGCCTTTCCCGATTGGGCGGGGCGGTGAAGCGGGTTCTCGTCACCGGAGGGGCCGGCTTCGTCGGTCGCCACGCGATCCCCGCGCTCGCCGCTCGCGGCTTCGAGGTTCACGCCATCGGCCGAACTGCCCCAGACGGTGTCCACGCCTTTCACGCGGCCGACCTGCTCGATCCTGCGCAGCGCCGGGCTGCCGTGCAGGCGGCCGCGGCGAGCCACCTGCTTCACCTCGCCTGGGTCACCACACCCGGCCGCTACTGGCAGGCACCGGACAACCTCGATTGGACGGCGGCGAGCCTCGACCTCGTGCGGACCTTCCGCGAGGCGGGCGGCACCCGCGCCGTGGTGGCCGGAACCTGTGCCGAGTACGATTGGACGGGGATCAACCTCCTGCCGCGTGCAGAACTGGAATCTTCCTCGCCCCGCACGCGGGGAGAGGGCTTCGGCAACCCTGTCGTCACGACCCTCTCCCCGCAAACGGGGCGCGGGGATGCAGCGGCGATCCGAGAGGGTCATTTGGCGGAGGGAGCCCCCTGCCGCCCGGCGACCCTTTACGGCGCCGCCAAGGACGGTCTTCGCCGCATCCTACAAGCCTACGCGTCGACCGCCGGACTCTCCCTCGGCTGGGGGCGATTGTTCTACCTCTACGGTCCCGGCGAGACGCCGGGCCGGCTCGTCGGCGATGCGGCGCGGGCGCTTCTCACGGGCCAGCGGCTCGCCACCAGCGAGGGCCGGCAGCGGCGCGATTTCCTGCATGTCGCCGATGTAGGAGCGGCCTTCGCGGCCCTGCTCGACTCGGAGGTGGAGGGGCCCGTCAATCTCGGCTCGGGCGAAGCGGTGCCGGTGCGCAAAATCCTGGAAACGATCGGTGCGCTGACCGGACGCCCCGATTTGATCGATTTCGGCGCCCGCCCCCTCAGCCCGGCGGAGCCGGCCTGCATCGAGGCCGACATCCGGCGCCTGACGGACGAGGTTGGCTTTTCGCCCCACTACGGCCTGGAACAGGGCCTAGAGCAAACCGTCGCGGCCTGGCGCGCCGCGCTCAGCAATGCGGCATCAATCCCTTGAGCCGGGCCAGGATATCCTCGCCCGCGCAGGGGCGGGCGATGAACTGCGC
The DNA here is from genome assembly GCA_900234795.1 of Methylorubrum extorquens. Taxonomy (NCBI): domain Bacteria; kingdom Pseudomonadati; phylum Pseudomonadota; class Alphaproteobacteria; order Hyphomicrobiales; family Methylobacteriaceae; genus Methylorubrum; species Methylorubrum extorquens. The sequence goes on along the minus strand of LT962688.1, from coordinate 5,037,746 downwards.
ACCCTCCGGCATGCGCTCGGGATCGGGCGAGGCGCGGCCGGACACGATCAGGATCGGCAGGTTCGGCCGCGCCTGGGCGACGGAAGCGGCCAGATCGAAGCCATCGACCCGGCCCGAGAGCTGCACGTCGGTCACGAGGCCGCAGATGTCGGGCCGCGCTTGAAGGATGGACAGCGCGCGCTCGGCGGAGGCGCATTGCACGGTGTCGTAACCGCCCCCCTCCAGCACGTCGCCGAGGTCCATGATGGTCAGGGCCTCGTCCTCGACGATGAGGATGACGGGACGGTCGGCTTCCGGATTCGTCGTCTCGGTCTGGCTCGCCACCTTACGCTCTCCCCGATTTGCTCCAGCGGCCCAAGGTGTTAGCAGACTTGTCGTTGACAGACTCGGCCTGCCCACAGACCTGGCCCGCTCACAGACTGAGCCTGCTCACAGGCTTGGCCGTTTCCCGTGCCGGGAACCGCTGCGCTGCGATCATCCAACGGGTAACCCCGCTGCGGGTTGCAGGGTCCCGCGGTTCTCTGCGGCCAAGCTCGCAAGCTTCGCGCCGCGGGGCCGATCGCGGCGCGTCGGCCCTACGCCACCGCCTCGGTCACCGCCGTCACGGCCGCGATCAGACGGTCGAGGTCGCCCGCATTGATCGTGAGCGCCGGGGTGAGGTAGACGATGTCGCCGAAGGGGCGCACCCAGACGCCGCGCTCGACGAAACGCCGCTTGAGATCCGCGAGGTCGGGCGTGCCTGCGAATTGCACCGCGCCGATGGCGCCAAGCACCCGAACGTCCCGCACACCGGGCAGCCGGCTTAAGGGGGCGAGCCCGTCTTGCAGGCGTGCGGCGATGGCTTGGGCCTGCGCGAGGCGCGGCTCGGCCTCGAATAAATCGAGGCTGGCATTCGCCGCCGCGCAGGCAAGCGGGTTCGCCATAAAGGTCGGCCCGTGCATCAGCGCGGCCGATGCCTCTTCGGACCAGAAGGCGGAAAAGATCTCGGTGGTGGCGACCGTGGCGGCCAGCGCCATCGTGCCGCCGGTGAGCGCCTTCGACAGGCAGAGGATGTCGGGCACGATGCCGGCCTGCTCGCAGGCGAACAGCGTCCCCGTGCGGCCGAACCCGGTGAAAATCTCGTCGGCGATGAGCGCCAGGCCGTGGTGGCGGGCCAGCCGCGCGACGGTGGCCAGCACCTCCGGTGGATGGGTCAGCATCCCGCCCGCCCCCTGCACCAGGGGCTCGACGATCACCGCCGCGAGTTCGTGGCGGTGTCGGGCCAGCGCCGCATCGAGGGCCGCCTCGCCCTCGGCCGTGCGCGGCAGCGCGCAAAACACCTGAGTAGGAAGGTAGGCGCCGAAGCGGCGGTGCATCCCCTCCTCGGGGTCGCAGGCCGACATCGCACCCATCGTGTCGCCGTGATAGCCGCCGCGAAAGGCGAGCACGCGGGTGCGGCCGGTCTCGCCACGGTTGAGCCAGAGCTGAACCGCCATCTTCAGCGCGACCTCGACGGCGACCGAGCCGGAATCGGTGAAGAAGACGTGGTTGAGATCCCCCGGCAGCAGCGCGGCGAGGCGCGCGCCCAGCCGCTCGGCCGGGGCGTGGGTGAGGCCACCGAACATCACGTGCGGCATCCGCATGAGCTGGTCGGCCATCGCCGCGGCGATGTGCGGGTGATTGTAGCCGTGCACCGCCGTCCACCACGAGGCGATGCCGTCGATGAGTTCGCGCCCGCCTTTCAACGTGATGCGCGAGCCCCGCGTCGCGATCGCCTCCAGCGGCGGCGCGGCGGTCTTCATCTGGGTGTAGGGGCGCCAAAGGTGATGGTGTTCGAGCGCGGTCATGGGCGGGGGATTGAGGGGTGGCGCTGACGGAGTCAAACGCGCGACGCCCCTCCCCTGCTGGGAAGGGGCATGCGGCGGCCCTACTCCGCCGCCTCGCCATAGGCCTCGGTTGGCGGGCAGGAGCAGACGAGATTGCGGTCGCCATAGGCGTTGTCGACGCGGTTCACCGGCGGCCAGTACTTGTCCATGCGCAAGCTGCCCGACGGGAAGCAGGCGGCCTCCCGCGAGTAGGGCCGCTCCCAGGCGCCGATCAGGTCCTGCACCGTGTGCGGCGCGTTCTTGAGCGGGTTGTTCGCCTTATCCATCTGCCCCTCCTCGATCGCCCGGATTTCCTCGCGGATCGCCAGCATGGCGTCGCAGAAGCGGTCGATCTCGGCCTTGGTCTCGGATTCGGTCGGCTCGATCATCAGCGTGCCGGCCACCGGCCAGCTCATCGTCGGCGGGTGGAAGCCGCAATCGATCAAGCGCTTGGCGATGTCCTCGACAGTGACGCCCGCGCTCTTCTGGAACGGGCGGACATCGACGATGCATTCGTGCGCGACCCGTCCGTTCTGGCCTGCATAGAGGATGGAATAGGCCCCATCGAGCCGCCGGGCGATGTAGTTGGCGTTGAGGATCGCCACCCGCGTCGCCTGGGTCAGGCCGCGCCCGCCCATCATCAGGCAGTAGCTCCACGAGATCGGCAGGATCGAGGCCGAGCCGAAGGCGGCGGCCGAGACCGCGCCCTCCTCGCCCGAACGCGGATCGGAGGGCAGGAACGGGATCAGGTGCGTCTTCACGCCGATCGGCCCCATGCCCGGCCCGCCGCCGCCATGCGGGATGCAGAAGGTCTTGTGCAGGTTGAGGTGGCTGACATCGGCGCCGATGTCGCCCGGCCGCGCCAGCCCGACCATCGCGTTGAGGTTCGCCCCATCGAGATAGACCTGACCGCCATGGGCATGGACGATGTCGCAGAGTTCGCGCACCCGCGCCTCGAACACGCCGTGCGTGGACGGGTAGGTGATCATGCAGGCCGCGAGCTTTTCGGAATGCTGCTCGGCCTTCTTCCTGAAATCCTCGACATCAATGTTGCCGTGGGCATCCGCCCCGACCACGACGACGCTCATGCCGCACATCTGCGCCGAGGCCGGATTGGTGCCGTGGGCCGAGGACGGAATCAGGCAGACGGTGCGGTGCCCCTCGCCGCGCGAGAGGTGATAGCGGCAGATGGCCAGCAGCCCCGCATACTCCCCCTGCGCGCCGGAGTTCGGCTGCATCGAGATCGCGTCGTAGCCGGTGATCGCGCAGAGCTTTTGGCTGAGATCGTCGATCAGTTCGCGGTAGCCCAGCGCCTGATCTTCCGGCACGAAGGGGTGCAGCTCCGAGAATTCCGGCCAGGAGACCGGCAGCATCTCGGCGGTGGCGTTGAGCTTCATCGTGCAGGAGCCGAGCGGGATCATCGCCCGGTCGAGCGCGAGGTCGCGGTCGGCGAGGCGGCGCATGTAGCGCGTCATCTCGCTCTCGGCCCGGTTCATATGGAAGATCGGGTGGGTCAGGTAGTCCGAGGTGCGCTCCAGCTCGGCCGGCAGGCGCGGCTCGGGATAGCCCTCGTCGTAGGGAAGATTGCCGCCCCCGAACGCGCGCCAGACCGCCTGGACGATGTCGGGCCGGGTGCGCTGATCGACGCTGATGCCGATGCGGTCCGTGCCGATCCGGCGCAGGTTCACCCCGTTCTCGACCGCGCTCTTCAGGATCACGCCCTGGAACGCGCCGACCCGCACGGTGATCGTGTCGAAGAAGTGCCGGGGCTCGACGGTGAAGCCGAGCGCTTCCAGCCCCTCGGCGAGGCGCACGGCGTCGCGGTGGACGCGCCGGGCGATGGCCTTGAGGCCCGCCGGCCCATGATAGACCGCGAACATCGAGGCGATGACCGCGAGCAACACCTGGCTGGTGCAGATATTCGAGGTCGCCTTCTCGCGGCGGATATGCTGCTCGCGGGTCTGGAGCGCGAGGCGGTAGGAGCGGTTGCCGCGGGCATCGACCGAGACGCCGACGATGCGACCCGGCAGCGCCCGCTTGTGCGCGTCGCGGGTGGCGAGATAGGCGGCGTGCGGGCCGCCATAGCCCATCGGCACGCCGTAGCGCTGCATCGAGCCGACCGCGATGTCGGCGCCCATCTCGCCCGGCGCCTTCAGCAGCGTCAGCGCCAGCGGGTCGGCGGCCACAGCGGCGAGCGCACCGGCCTCATGGAGCCCTGCGATCACGCCGGAGAAATCGTGAACCGCGCCGTTCACGCCGGGATACTGGAACAGCGCCCCGAAGACCGTGGACGGGTCCAAATCCGAAAAGGGATCGCCGACGACGACCTCCCAGCCGAGCGGCGCCGCGCGGGTCTTCAGCACGGCGATGGTCTGGGGCAGGCAGTCTTTGTCGACGAAGAAGGCGTTCCGGTCCGACTTGGCCACGCGCTTGGCCATGCCCATGGCCTCGGCCGCAGCGGTCGCCTCATCGAGCAGCGACGCGTTGGCCACATCGAGCGCGGTCAGATCGCAAACCAGGGTCTGGAAGTTGAGCAGAGCCTCGAGCCGGCCCTGGCTGATCTCCGGCTGGTAGGGCGAATAGGCGGTGTACCAGGCCGGGTTCTCGAAGATGTTGCGCTGGATCGCCGGCGGCATCGTCGTGCCGTGATAGCCCTGGCCGATCAGCGAGACGAGCAGGCGGTTCTTGTTGGCGGTGGCGCGCAACTTCTCGAGCGAGCGGCGCTCGGTCAGGGAGGCGCCGAAATCGATGTACTCGGCCTGCCGGATGTCGGGGGGCAGCGTCTCGTCGATCAGCGCATGCAGCGACTTGGCGCCGACCGTCTCCAGCATCTGGTCGATCTCGGAGAGCTTCGGGCCGATATGGCGCCGGGCTGCGAAATCGAAGGGATCGTGGCGATCGTATTTCATGGGGCAAGCCTTTCGAAGGCGGATGCCGCGCGCCTCGTCACCCCCTCCCCCCCTCATCCTGAGGTGCTGCGAAGCAGCCTCGAAGGAGGGCTCCAGGGGTCGTGGCGGGTACGGGAGGTCTCCTTCGAGGCCTCCGCTGCGCTCCGGCACCTCAGGATGAGGGGGATGGCTGGGAAGGGATCCGGCTGGCGCTACTTCGCGAACGCCGCGTAGGCCGCCTCGTCCATCAGCTCGTCCATGGCGGAGGGATCGTCGAGCTTGAGCAGGTAGAGCCAGCCGCCGCCCTGCGGGTCGGTGCCGACCGAGGCCGGGTCGGCGACCGCCGTCTCGTTGACCTCGGTGACTTCGCCGGAGAGCGGTGCGTAGACGTCGGAGGCCGCCTTGACGGACTCGACCACCGCGGCCGCCTCGCCCTTGGTCAGCTTCGCGCCGACCTTCGGCAGCTCGACGAAGACGAGGTCGCCGAGTTGTTCGGCGGCGTGCGCGGTGATGCCGACCGTGGCGACGTCGCCGTCGAGGCGCAGCCATTCGTGCTCGTCGGTGAAACGCAGCATGGTCAAAACTCCTGACACGAGAGAGATCAGCCGCGCTTGAAGCCGGCCGGGACGAAGGGAAGCGGGGAGACGACGAGGGGGAGACGCTGGCCGCGCACCTCGGCGAAGACGCGGGTGCCGGGCGCCGCCAGTGCGACCGGCAGAAAGCCCATGGCGACGGGCGCCCCGACGCTCGGGCCGAAGCCGCCGGAGGTGACGCGGCCGACCGGATCGCCGCCGGCCTCGGTGGCGAAGAGCGGGGCCTCCGCCCGCACCGGCGCCCTGCCCTCGGGGCGCAGGCCGACGCGCCGCCGGGACGGCCCAGCCTCCATCGCGGAGAGGATTTTTTCGGCGCCCGGAAACCCGCCTTCGCGGGCGCCGCCCCGGCGGCGGGCGGGCGAGATCGCCCAGGCGAGGCTGGCCTCGACTGGGTTGGTGCCGGGGTCGATGTCGGCGCCGTGGAGCGGCAGGCCGGCTTCGAGGCGCAGGGAATCGCGGGCGCCGAGGCCGACCGGCAGCACTTCGGCCTCCGCGAGCAGGGCTTCGGCCACAGCTTCGGCGCGCTCGGCCGGCACGGAAATCTCGAAACCGTCCTCGCCGGTATAGCCGGAGCGGCTGACAAGGCAGGGCGCGCCGAGGATCGCGACCGCGCGCACATCCATGAAGCGCATCGCCTCGGTCTCGGGTGCCAGCCGCGCCAGCACCTCGGCCGCCTTGGGGCCCTGAAGCGCGATCAGCGCATCCGGCACCAGCGTCATGTCGATATCGTCCGGGAGATGCGCCCGAAGATGCGCGAAACCGGCGGCCTTGTTGGCGGCGTTGACGACGACGTGGAGCCGGCCGGGCAGGCGCGCGACCATGAGGTCGTCGAGGATGCCGCCGGCCTCGTCCGTCAGGAAGCCGTAGCGCTGGCGGCCCTCGGGAAGCCCGAGGATATCGATGGGGATCAGCGCTTCGAGGGCGCGGGCCGCCTCCGCACCATCACCAGAGCGAGGCGTCAGCGCGATCTGGCCCATATGCGACACGTCGAAGAGTCCGGCCGCCGCCCGCGTGTGCAGGTGCTCCTTGAGCAGCCCGGCGGGGTATTGCAGCGGCATCGCGTAGCCCGCGAACGGCACCATCTTGGCGCCGAGGCGCAGGTGGAGCGGGTGCAGCGGCGTCTGTGCCAGCGGATCAGCGGAAACGGGGGCGGCGGCGCTCACGGCTCCGGCAGCTTGAAGACTCATCGGGCACTCCACGACAGACGGATCTTGCCCGCCGGCCGGCTGGCAAGTTGCCCCCATCTGTCGCGCTTACCTGAGAGCTTCCCTCACTCGGCATTCGAGCGAGGTTTCTCCTTCGGTGGACGCCGGACGGCGCCTCTCTCCAGATTGTCCAACGATACGGTGATTGTGCCTGAGAGTTTCCGGGGGTGGTTGCTCCGTCGGCGCCATGATTCATCTTTCGATGAGCCTGGGCTCTCCCGTATCGTCTGTAACGGACCCCGGAAGGCTCGCACTTTGCGCCCGCCTATGCAAGTCAAGTTCGGTGACGATCAGCGCATCATGTTGCGCTGCCGACAATAGCCGCGGAAGCTCTCAAAGCCGGCCGGGCAGCGGCGGACGCAGGCCCCGGCCGCGTATTTCAGCGGCGGACGGCAGGCGTTGCGGAAGCGCGTCTCGCCGAACAGGTAGGACTGCGCCGGGCCGGCCGAGGCCGGTGCCGGGCTGACGAAGGGACCGGCAAAGGCGATCAGCAGAAGGACGACGAGGCGGCGGCGCAGCATGGCAGGGGTTCCGGCAGAGCCTGGGCAACGCGGCGCCCCGCAACGGGTTCGCCACGCTCATCACCATCGTCTTGACTTCGCCTGAGCGCCGTCGCCTTCAAGCGCCATGTCGCCGAACCCATCGAACAGCCTCGACGCCTTCGCCGGAGAAAAGCTCGCCGGCCTGGAAGCCAGCGCCCTACGCCGCCGTCTGGCCGTGACAGCGCGAGGCCCCGAGGCGGCGGCCGAGCGGGGGGGACGCAGCCTCGTCTCGTTCTCCTGCAACGATTATCTCGGCCTCGCCCACGATCCGCGGGTGATCGCGGCGGCCACCGAAGCGCTGGCGCGCTACGGCGCGGGCGCGGGCGCCTCGCGTCTGGTGACCGGCAATTCCCCCCCGCTCGCGGCGCTGGAGGAGCGGCTTGCTCGGCACAAGGGCAAGGAGGCCGCCCTCGTCTTCGGCTCGGGCTATCTCGCCAATCTCGGCATCGCGCCGGCCCTCGTCGGCGCGGGCGACCTGATCCTGATCGACGAACTCGGCCATTCCTGCCTGTTCGCGGGAGCGGCGATGTCGAGGGCGCAGACCGTGCGCTTTGCCCATAACGACGTCGCTCAGCTGCGCACGCTGCTCGCCGAGCATCGCGGCACGGCGCGGCGGGCGCTGATCCTGACCGAGCGGGTGTTCAGCATGGACGGCGACCGGGCGCCGCTCCCCGAGATCCTGGCGCTTGCCGGCGAATACGACGCCTGGACACTGGTGGACGACGCCCACGGCCTCGGCGTGGTCGAGCCCGGCCAGCGGGCGCCGCTTGAAATGGGCACGCTCTCGAAGACGCTGGGCTCCTATGGCGGCTATCTCTGCGCCTCGCAGCCCGTGATCGACCTGCTGACCAGCCGGGCGCGCAGCCTCGTCTACACCACCGGCCTGCCGCCGGCCTCCGCCGCCGCGGCGCTCAAAGCCCTCGACATCGTCGAGACGGAGCCGGAGCGCGCCGCCCGGCCGCTGGCGCTCGCGCGCAGCTTCACCGCGCGTCTCGGCCTGCCCGAGGCGATGAGCCCGATCGTGCCGGTGCTCATCGGCGCGGCGGAGGCAGCGCTTGCTCTCTCGACGGCGTTGGAGGCGCGCGGCTTCCTCGTGGTGGCGATCCGTCCGCCGACGGTCGCCCCCGGCACCGCCCGTCTACGGGTCGCCTTCTCGGCAGCGCATAACGAGGAGCAGGTCGATGCCCTCGCCGAGGCGCTGATCGAATTGGCGCCGGAGAGCGTCCGCGCCGGCTGAACATCCTCAGGCGATCGGATCGAGCCGGCGGATCGTGGTGACGGCGCCGAAACTCTTGACGGCGATACGCTCGACAGCCTCGCACAAAGGCTCGACCGCCACCGCCATGTGGTGGCCGTTGGCGTGGATCAGCCGGTCGGCGTCGAGCATCATCCCGACATGGCCCTTCCAGAACACGAGGTCGCCGCGCCGCAGGCGGTCGAGCCTCGGCGGCAGGGCGGTTCCGAGGCCCCGTTCCTGCTGGTCGGCGTCGCGCCGACAGGCCCGTCCCGCGGTTTCCAGGCAGAGCTGGACGAGGCCCGAGCAATCGAGGCCGAGACTGGTACGCCCGCCCCAGAGATAGGGCGTGCCGACGAGCCGCTCGGCGGTGGCCGGAAAATCGGGCTCGGCGGTCCCGAGCGGCACGGCGTGGCCGGCAAAGACGTAGCCGCCGCCGGCGAGCCGCCAGTACTCGCCCTCCTGCGCCTCCGCCGCAAAGGCGGCGCCGAGGCTGAGATGGGCGAGGTGCGGACGCTTCAGGTCGGGCGCGGGGTAAACGAAGGTGCGCAAAGCGGCGACCCGATGGGTCGGCGCCGGATCGATCGCCCCGAGCGCCGTCTCCGGCAGGTAGCCGACATAGCCGTCGCGGGCGATCTGGCCCCAGGCGAATCCGTCCCGGATCTCGAACACCGTCACGGCGTCGCCCATCACCGCCTCGGTCTCGAGCCCGGCCTCGAGGCGCGGCGCGCGGCGGAGGGGAGCGGAGGGCACGGCGACCCGCGCCGGCTCGCCCGCGACGTAGCGCTCGGCCGCCACGACGCCTTTCAGGCGGATATCGGCAAGGTCGGGCCGGGCCGGGGTGAGGCGGGGATCGTGTGTGTCTGGCATCGTGGAACCTGCGTAGCGCAGGATCGGGGCGGGATTCGGGATGAAGGATCGCGACAGCCCCGATTTTCGTGTGCCCCGCAGGCGCGTGGATTCGCCAATCCTTTTGCTGCGCGACCGCGACACTCTGAAAGGCTTGGGCCCCGTTCGCCTGCTGACTCCGTCAACGAATGTGCTGGCGCCCGCGCGGATCGGCGCGCATCCTGCATGCTCGACGAGCGGGGCGTCCGCCCGGCAAGCCATGCGGCCGGCGGTCCGTCACGTCCGATTTAGGTGCAGTGCACAAACCGGACGGACCGTCCTATGATCGGTGCATGAAGACCGCGAGTCGTGCCGTGAAAAAATCACCGAAGAGCTTTCAGGATCTGCCTCCGATCCGGGTGCGGCGCGAGCCGCCCACGGTCGACGAGGCGGTCGCCGCCGCCCAGGATCTGGCCGACGACGTCGAGCAGCAGGTGGAGATCGCCTGCGGGCTGATCGGCCTCGGCCCGGACGAGGTGCGCCCCCACGTCGTCGCCGCTGCCAAGGCCGCGGCGGCGCGTCCGGCGCACCGGCCGCTGGAGCAGCGCATCCTCGCGCCGACGAGCCCGAACCGCGCCCCGCCGCGGGCGGTGATCGTCGAACGCCGCAGCCGGCCGACCGTGGTGGTCGAGCGCCGCAGCCGGCCCCTCGATCAGCGCCGGTAAGCTCAAGGCATCGTCTTTTTGGCAAAAGCCGGCCGCCGGCTTTCGGGACGATGCTCGGGCTTACCAGGGCAGCGTCTCGCCCCGGTAGTCGAGAAAGGCGAGATCCGTCCGGCCGGCTCTCGCCTGGATCACGTCCGCCAACCCGGCCGCGCTCGTCGCCACGTCGAGGTCGGCCCCTTCGCCGCCCATATCGGTGGCGACCCAGCCCGGATGCAGCAGCAGCACGCCGAACGCGCGGTCGGCGTGGCGCGCCGCGAAGCTGCGGGCATTGGTGTTGAGCGCCGCCTTGCTCGCCCGATAGTTCTCCCAGCCGCCCTCGGTGTTGAGGCCGACGCTGCCGAGCACCGAGGACATGAAGGCGAGCGTGCCGCCGGGTGCAAGGGTCTCGGCAAAGGCGTCCGCGAACAGGATCGGGCTCACCGCATTGGTCAGGTAGACCTGTGCGTGGACCGCCCGCGCCACCGCGTTGAGCGGCTTCTCCGCTTCGATCAGCACGCCGGCCACCACGAAGACCAGATCGAATTGTTCGCGCCTCGTCCGTTCGTGCAGGGCGGCAACCGACGCATCGTCGTCGATATCGACCGTTTCGACCCGCACACCCTCCGCCGCGAGCTGTTCGAGACCGGGCGCGGCCCCGCGCCGGGTCGCGGTGACCCGCCAGCCGCGCCGCAGGAAGGTCTCGGCCAGCCCGAGCCCGAGGCCGCGGGAGGCGCCGACGATCAGGGCGTGTTTCTGGGTGTGACTCATGGTGGTTCGTCCCCACTCGCACCGATGGATGTGTAGGCCGTAGGCTTCACCGCAGGGCGCGATCAATCCCCCGTCTGCACCGACCACGTCGCGTGGCGCACCTCCGGCCGCTTTTCCAGATCGGCCACCACGGCGTCGAGATCCTTGGCGTGGACCGTCGTGGCGGTGAGCGTGGCGATGACGTCGACGGTGGTCTCGCCGCGTTCCTCCACCTCCGTCGTGCCGACGGGGTAATCCGCCGCCTCCAAGCGCTCGACCAGCAGGTCGCGGGCGAGGCCGGCGGTCTCGGCCGGCACCGTCACCTGCACCGCGTAGGTCGCCTCCGTCGCGCTCTCGTCGATGGGGATGCGGTCGATGAGGTTCACCAACGGGCGCAGCAGCGTGTTGCCGGCAAGGACCGCAATGGTGACGAAGCAGGCTTCCAGCGGAAGGTCGGCCCCGGAGAAGGCGCCCGCGGCCGCCGCGCACCAGAGGGTCGCGGCGGTGTTGAGGCCGCGCACGTTCATCCCCTCCTTCATGATGACGCCCGCGCCGAGAAAGCCGATGCCGGAGACGACATAGGCGACGATACGGGTCGCCCCCTCCGCGCCGGTCAACCGCATGCCGAGATCGACGAAGGCGGCGGCGCCGAGTGCCACCAGCACGGCGGTGCGCAAGCCCGCGCTGCGCTGCCGGTACTGCCGCTCGACCCCGATCAGGGTGCCGAGGCCGAACGCGACCGCGAGGCTGATGCCGGAATTCACGGCTTCGGGCGTGGGGAAGGGAAAGGGGCCGGGCATGGACCGTTCGGGGACCTTTTCGGTGTCGCGCGGTTTCCCCGCTGTCGCACGAGCGTGACGGTTGCGTGACGAAACGTCAGCGATCCGCGCGCAGCCGGTCGCGTGCGGTCAATTTGCCCGTGGCCAGGGGCACGGCGCGGGATTGACGCGGCGACCGGGCAGCGGGCACACCGGCAGGATTGTGGGAGCCTTAAGAAAAACCCACGCTGAGGAGACGCGCATGCTGCAGGATCTTTCTCCTGCGACGAGGGCCGAGGCTCGACTGGCGACGGCGCTGACAGAGGCGCTCGCATGAGCGTCGAGGCACTCGCCCGGCCCGCGGCGGCAGCACCCGTCCGCGATCGCATCCTGCAGCTTCGCGACGGGCTGAGCCACGGGCTGATCGGCGCCGACAAGTTGGTCGAGCGCCTGCTGATCGGGCTGCTGACCGGCGGCCACCTGCTGATCGAGGGCGCGCCGGGGCTCGCCAAGACCCGCGCGGTCAAGCGCCTGTCGGACGGGCTCGACGGCTCCTTCGCCCGCGTGCAGTGCACGCCCGACCTGATGCCCGCCGACCTCACCGGCACCACCGTCTGGCGCCAGGATGCAGGCACCTTCGAGTTCCTGCCGGGACCGCTGTTCCACTCGCTGATTCTCGTGGACGAAGTGAACCGCGCGCCGCCCAAGGTGCAGTCGGCTCTGCTGGAATCCATGGCCGAGGGGCAGATCACGGTGTCGGGCCACACCCACCGCCTGCCCGACCCGTTCATGGTGGTGGCGACGCAGAACCCGATCGAGCATGCGGGCACCTTTCCGCTGCCCGAGGCGCAGCTCGACCGCTTCCTGCTCCACGTCGTCGTCGAGATGCCGGACGAGGCCTCCGAGCGCCGCATCCTCGATCTCGTCGAGGGCGAACTGAACCACCACGCCGAGGCGATGCCGGTGAAGCTCTCGGTCGCCGAGGTGATCGCCGCCCGCGAGGCCGCGCTCGCCACCTACGTCTCGCCGGCCCTCAAGGACTATCTCGTGCGGCTCGTGGCCGGCACCCGCGGCGACAGCGTCGCGCCGGAGCTGCGCGCGGCGATCGAGCACCCGGCCTCGCCCCGCGGGACACTGGCGCTGATGGTCGCCGGCAAGGCCCGCGCCTACCTGCACGGCCGCGACCACGTCGTGCCCGAAGACATTTCGGAGTTGGCCGCCGACGCCCTCGCGCACCGCATCGGTCTGACCTGGCGCGCGGCGGCCGAGGGACGCACCACGCGGGGCATCATCGGCGGGTTGGTCGAGCGGACGCGGGCGCTATAGCCGTCATGACCGCGACGGCGGCCCCCGCAAGCGACCCGACCGACGCCCCCGGCATCCACCTGTCGGGGGCCGGACTCATGAGCCTGCGCCATCTCGCGCGGCGCGGCGTCTCGCCCGCGACCCGCACCATCGCCGGGTTGCCCGGCGGCATCGTCACGCGCAAGCGCGGGCGCGGCTCGGAGCCGGACGACGTGCGGCCCTGGTCCGAGGGGGACGACCGCCGCTTCATCGACCGCAACGCCACCGCCCGCACCGGCCAAGTGCACGTGCGCACCCATCACGACGAGCGCGACCGCGCCGTGGTGCTGCTCGCCGATTTCCGGCCCTCGATGCTGTTCGGCACCCGCCGGGCGCTGCGTTCGGTGGCGGCGGCGGAGGCGCTGACGCTGCTCGGCTGGCGCATCGTCGGCGATGGCGGGCGCATCGGCCTGATCGCGGCGGGCGCGGGCGAGCCCGCGGTGATCCGCCCGGCCGGCGGCGAGCGGGCGATGACCGCCGTCACCGGCGCGCTGGCCCACGCCCACGCCGAAGCCCTCGCCGGCCCGGCGGTGGACGACCCGCCGCTCACCGATACGCTAGCGCTCGCCCGCTCGCTCCTGCCCTCGGGCGGACACCTCGTCGTGGCGAGTGCCCTCGACGCGCCGGGGCCGGATTTCGAGAGCCTGATCACGGCGCTCGCCGAGCGGCTCTCGATCCGCCTGCTGCTGGTCAGCGACGCCTTCGAGCGGGCGCGCCCGGCCGGCCTCTACCCCTACGCCCTGCCGGGCGGGCAGCGCGGTACCGTCCAGGCCGACCGCAGGGCCCAGCCCGCCGATGCGATCGACCCGCGCCTCGCGCGCCTCCATGCCTGCGGGGTCGAGGGTCTGCGCATCGACGTCGAGGCCGGGCCGGAGAGCTACGCCCCGCTGATGGAGCGGCTCGATGCGGTGTTGTGAGATCCGGAGCCAATCCCGCGCTCCCCGCATCCGGGGAGCAGGGGCGGTTCAGGAAGAGGCTCGTTCGGTGGCGTCCCCTCACCCTCGCCTGCCGGCTCGCTCTGCCGACGACAAGGTCGACAGAGCTCTCTCCCCGCGTGCGGGGCGAGGGGATGCGCGACGGAAGGTGCAGAAATGACCACCCCCGCTCCCGACCTCTCGACCCTGCGCGGGCTCCATCTCCCCACCGGCGGCAACAGCGCGGTGCAGCCGGAAATGGTGGCCGCCCTGGCCCTCGGCTTCAGCCTCGCGCTGCTCGTCGGCCTGATCCGCCTCGTCCGGGCGCGGCGCGGCGCGTCGGTCCGCCGGTCGGCCCTGCGCGAGTTGGCCTTGGCCCAAAGCCTCGAGCCGGAGGCCCGGCGCGTCGCGCAGGCCCGGCTGCTGCGGCGCGTAGTGCGCACGCTGAAGGGTGAAGCGGCGGCCGGCACAAGCGGCACGGCCTGGGCGGCGACGCTCGACACCACCTTCGCCACCGACTTCTTCCGCTCCGGGCCGGGCCGCGTCTTCGCCGACGATCTCTACCGGCGCCCGAAGACCATCGATCCCGCCGCCATCGATGCCGGCCTCGGCCGCTTGCTCTCACAGATCCGGGCCTGATCCGAATGCCCACCTGGATCACGGCCCTCGCCTCGGCCTTCGACTTCGCGGCGCCGCTCGCCCTGCTGCTCCTGCCCCTGCCGCTCGCCGCCCGGCTGATCCCGCCGGAGCGCCAGGGCGGCAGCGGTGCCTTGCGCGTTCCCCCCTCCCTCGTCGGCGGCGCCGAGCACGCCGAGAGCATCGCTGCCCGTGGCCGGCGCCGCCTCTGGCTCGTCGGAACGCTCTGGGCGGCTCTCGTGGTCGCGCTGGCCGGCCCCCGCCTCGTCCTGCCCGCGACCGCGCTGCCGGCCTCGGCCCGTGAGATCGTGCTCGCCCTCGACCTCTCGGGCAGCATGGAGCGCAAGGACTTCTCGCTGGACGGCGAAACGGTCAGCCGGCTCGCAGCCGTGAAGCGCGTCGGCGCCGAGTTCATCCGCCGCCGGGCCGGCGACCGCATCGGCCTCGTCGAGTTCGCCGATCAGGCCTACGTCGCCGCAGCCCCCACCTTCGACACCGCCACCGTGGCCCGCACCCTGGAGGAGGCGACCATCGGCCTCGTCGGGCGCTCCACCGGCATCGGCGACGGGCTCGGCCTCGCGCTCAAGCGCCTCGCCCCGGCCCAGGTCGCGGCGGCCGACGGCGAAGGGCCGCCCCCTGCCCGCGACAAGGTCGTGGTGCTGCTCTCGGACGGGGCCAACAATGCCGGCCAGACCGCACCCAAGGACGTGGCGGCGCTGGCAAAAGATCTCGGCGTGCGCGTCTACACCATCGCGCTCGGGCCGATCGACATGGCCGACAACCCCAACAACGAGCAGGACGTGGTCGATGTCGAGACCCTGCGGGCCATGGCCGAGACCAGCGGTGGCCGGGCGTTCCGCGTGAAGACGACCGACGACCTGGAGAACGTGGCCAACGCCATCGACGAATTGGAGGGCGGGCGTGCCAAGGCGCCGCCGCTGCCCCTGCGGCGCGATCTCTGGCCCTGGCCGGCGGCGCTCGCCTTCCTCTGCGCCTGCGGTCTGCTGGCGACGCGGCGCCGGATCTGAGCGGGAATCGCATGATCGAATCCCTCACCCTCCTGCGCCCGCTCTGGTTCCTGGCGATTCCCGTCGTGGCTCTGCTTGCGCTGCGGGCGGCATGGCGCTCGGCGCCGCTCGGCGACTGGAACAAGGCGGCCGATCCGCACCTGATGGCGCTGGCCGCCCGCCGCGGCGCGGTGCTGGGCGGCCGGCGGCAGGCCAACCTCGCCGCCGCTCTGGCCGCCGGCATCCTGGCGCTGGCGCTCACCGGCCCGGCGGTCGAGCGCCCGGAGGCCTCGACCTTCCGCAACCTCGACGCCACGGTGATCGTGCTCGACCTCTCCCGCTCGGTCACCGAGGGCGGGCGCTTCAAGGAGGCGCGGCAGGCGGCGGAAGCGGTGGGGGAGGCCGCGGGCACCCGCTCGCTGGCGCTGATCGTCTACGCGGGCGACGCCTACACCGCGCTCTCGCCGACCAACGACCGCGAGAGCCTCGCCACCACCCTGTTCGCGCTCGATGCCGACACCGTGCCCGACCGGGGCAGCCACCCGGAGCGCGGGCTGGCCCTGGCCCGCCGGACGCTGGCCGAGGCCAACGTCGTCGCCGCCGACGTCGTGCTGATCTCCGATGGCGACGGGATCGGCCAGGCCGCCGAGCGCGAGGCCGCCGCGATCCGGGAGAAGGGCTGGCAGCTCCACGCCCTGTTCGTGCCCGCGGGCAAGGCCCTGCCACCCGGCGCGCCGCGCCCCGACCGGACCGCCCTCGACCGGCTCGCCGGCACGGGCGGCGGCCGGGCCGCCGACATCGATGCCTCCGAGGCGGTGCTCGAGCGTGTCGGCGCCTCGACCGCCCAGCACCTCGCCGCGAACGGCTACGGCGTACTCGCCTTCGCCGATCTCGGCCGCTGGCTGCTGCTGCTGGCGCTTCTGCCCGCCCTCCTCCTATTCCGACGGAGCGCGTGATGCTGGCGTCCTTTTCGCCCCGCCCCTTCACCCGGCCGGCGCCGCTGCGGCGGATGCTGCCCGTCGCCTTCCCGCGCCACTGGCGGCGGCTCGCGCGCATCGCGGGGCTTGCCCTCGCGGGCGGCGGCCTGCTCGGATTGCTGCTCGTGTCGGAGCCGCGCACGACGCTGGGCCGCTTCCTCATGGCGGCCGGTCTACCCGGCGCGGCCCTTCACGTGTTCGACACCCCCGCATGGCGCGCCGCCGCCCTCTACGAGGCTGGGCGCTACGGTGAGGCGATTCCGCTGTTCCGGGCGCAGGGCAAGCGCGGCGCCTACAACCTCGGCAACGCGCTCGCCCGCTCCGGCGATCTGCAAGGCGCGCTCGAGGCCTACGACGAGGCGCTGACCTACAACCCGCGCGACGCCGACGCGCAGGCCAACCGCTCGCTGATCGCCAAGGCCCTGGAAGAGGAGATCGATCGCGGCAAGGGCGGCGGCATCGCCAACGCCTCGGCGCAGTACGGTGCCCGCTACAACAACACCGCCAACCAGGACCAGAACGACGACATCCGCGCTACCGCCAGCGGCGAGGGTCTGGCCGGCAACAAGGAGGGCGGCTCCTCCGCCTCGCTGCCGGGCACGAGCCCGGTGGCGCGCCGCGGCAAGGCCGAGCAGCAGGCGGTCGATTCCGGCAAGGGGCAGGCCCGCGGCTCGGCCAGCGACGCGGCCGGCCGCGGACGCCAGGGCGCCGGCTCGGCCATGGTCGCCGCCGCGCCCGAGCGCGAGGCACGCCGGGTGACCAAGAGTTTCGAGGCGCACGAGATCCACCCCGACCGGCTCTGGCTCCAGACCCTACCGGACGAACCCGGCCGCTACCTGAAGCTGCGCCTCAAGGCCGAGCAGGCCCGCCGCATCGAGGCCGGCACCGCCATCCCGGGAGGCAGCAACCCGTGGTAATGTTTTTCGACTTAATGAAGCGGGCCATCCTCTCCCGCAGAGGGCCGAAGGGAACGCTGGCGGCCCTCCTCGTGCTGCTGGCCTTCGCCGCCCCGGCCCACGCCATCGAGCCCGGCGACCTCACCCTCACCGTGACGCCCGATCTCCCCGGCGGCGCACAGCCCTATGCCCGCGAGATGGTGCTGCTGCGCCTGCGCGGGGTCTACCGCACGCAGATCCTCCTGGAGGAGGTGCGCCAGCCCGCCCTCGTCAATTTCTCCTGGACCCAGCTCGGCCGCGACAACTGGGGCCGCACGCGCATGCCCGACGGGCAGATGGCGCTGGAATTCGAGCGCACGATCGCGGTCTTCCCCCAACATACGGGGACCTTCACCATTGAGCCGTTCGTCCACCGCCTGACGATCAACGACAACGGCGAGCGCAAGCAGATCGACGTGCGCTCCGAGCCCGTCCCCTTCCCCGTGGCGGCCTGGACTGGCGCGAGCGGCGGCCCTGATACGGCGGAACCGTGGTGGCTGCCGGCGCGGGACGTGGCGATCACCGATTCCTGGGACCCCGACCCGGAGACGCTGAACCAGGGCGAGACCGCGCGCCGGATCGTGACGCTGGAGGCGCAGGGTATGCTCGCCGAGGGGCTGCCGCCCCGCCCCGTGATGCGCACCCGCGGCATCATTACCTTTGCCGGCCCGGTGAAGCGCGAGACGATCATCACGCCCTCCGGCCCGGTGGCGCGGGCGACCTACCAGTGGGACATCAAGAAGGGCGTGGCCGAGGTGATCCCGCTCGACGCGATCAAGATCCCCTGGTTCGACACGCTCACGCGCACTCTGCGCGAGACCGAGATTCCCGCCCGCCAGATCGGCGGCGGCCTCGCCGACCGGGCGGAAGATCTCAAGGACGCGGGGCCCGCCGCGTGGTCGGCGCTGGCCGCGGCGGCGCTCGCCGCCTTCGGCCTCGGGCTGGCATTGATCGGCTTCCGCACCGGCCCGGGCTGGCTGCAACTCGACCGCGGTCAGGCTCGTGCCCTGCGGCTAGCGGCGGCCTCAGGCGACGCGTCGGCGTTCCGGACGGTGCTCGGGCGAGCCGCGCAGGCGCAGCCGGATCTTGCCGCGCTCTGGCAGGCGGAGCCGGATCTGGCCCGCGACCTCGCCGCCCTCGACCGGCAGGTCTTCGGCCCTGCCGCGTCCGGCGCGGGTTCCGTCGATCTGCCCGGCCTCGCTCGGCGGCTCGGCCGGCGCCGGAGACGCGGCACCTCCGCAGCGCTGGCGCCCGCCCCCCGGCTGGCTCCCCTCGACGGCCCGGTCGCGCAAGCGTGACCGAGCGGCGCTGAACGGCCGCGACCGACCTTCGTTTGGTTCCAGATCGGCCCTGTGCGGGCCGGCAGATCCACCACGAGGCCGGACGTGAGCCCTGCGAGCCCGATTCCCTATCATCCGTCCGTCGAGCAGCCGCGCACCGACGAGGCCGACATCCACGCGCAGATGCTCGCGACCTTCGCGAAGATCCAGGAGACCACGTTCAAGGATTACGGCCGGGCGGTGCGGGGCGTTCACGCCAAGGCGCACGGCCTGCTCACTGGCCGCCTCGAAATCCTGGACGGTCTGCCGCCCGAACTGGCGCAAGGCCTGTTCGCGACGCCCGGCACCTATGAGGCTGTGCTGCGCTTCTCGACCAATCCCGGCGACATCCTCGACGACAGCGTCTCGACCCCGCGCGGCCTCGCGCTGAAGATCATCGGCGTCGAGGGCGAACGCCTGGAGGGGGACGAGGGCACGAGCCAGGATTTCGTGATGGCCAACGCCCCCGCCTTCACGGCGCCGGACGACGCGGCCTTCCTCAAGAGCCTTAAGCTTCTCGCCGCCACCACCGACACGCCGCAGGTGTTCAAGAAGGCGTTCTCGGCGGTTCTACGCGGCGTCGAAACAGTGCTCGAAGGCCTCGGCACCCAGAGCCCGACCCTGATCTCGATGGGTGGCCATCCGGAGACGCACATCCTCGGCGAGACGTTCTACAGCCAGGTTCCGCTGCGCTGGGGCGCCTACATCGCCAAGGTCGCGGTGGCACCGGTCTCGCCCGAACTGACGGCGCTGACGGGCGCCAGCCTCAACGTCAACGGCCGGCCCGACGGCCTGCGCGAGGCGGTGACCGCGTTCTTTGCCGAGAACGAGGGCATGTGGGAGTTGCGGGCGCAACTGCGCACCGACGAGGAAACGATGCCGGTCGAGGACGCCTCGAAGCCCTGGCCCGAGGAGGCGAGCTCCTATCTCGCCGTAGCCCGCCTCACCGTGCCGCGGCAGGACGCCTGGAGCGAGGAGAAGGTGCGGCAGATCGACGACGGGCTCGCCTTCAATCCCTGGCACGCGCTCGCTGCGCACCGGCCGCTCGGCGCGATCATGCGCGCCCGCCGGGCCGCCTACCCCGCCTCCGCCGGCTTTCGGGCCGAGCATAACGGCTGCCCGATCCACGAACCGCGCGCAGGCTCCGGCTCGGGTGCATGAAGCGGCCGGCGAGCCGTCGCTACCGACTGGTCGTGGGCCAAAGGACGAAACTCTAAGCCGCTTGCGGGACGCGGCCCCGCGCGGAGCCGGGATGCGCTGGACTCCGGCTTGCTCTACGGCCTCGATCGAGGCCGTAGATCGGGAGAGAGTCGTGTCCGCCAAACAGGTCGGCGAGACGGAACGCGCGATCGCCCGCGATCCGCGACGCCTCGTCGGCATCGCCCTGATGTGCGTCGCGCCGGTATTCTTCGCCAGCCTCGATGCCACCGGCAAGGTACTCGCGGGTGCGGGCGTCGATCCGCTGCTCACCACCTTCATGCGCTACGCCGTCAACGTTGCGCTGGTGACCGCCTTGATCAACCCGGTGACACGGCCGGGCGTCTCCCATTCGCGGCGCCTGCCGCTCCAGATCCTGCGCTCGCTGCTGCTGTTCGGCTCGACCGCCTGCAACTTCCTGGCCCTGCGCTCGCTCCAGCTCGCCGAGACGATCTCGATCCAGTTCGCCGCGCCGCTTACAGTGGCGCTGCTCGCCGGGCCGCTGCTCGGCGAATGGTCGTCGCGGATGCGGCTCGCCGCGGTGGCGACGGGCTTCGTCGGGGTTCTCGTCATCGTGCGGCCGGACGCGCTCGCGGCCAAGCCGGCGATCCTGTTCAGCCTCGGCGCGATGCTCTGCTACGCAATCTACGTGATCGTGACGCGCAAGCTCGCGGCCCACGATTCGACCGCCACGACGGTGTTCTACACCGGGCTCGGTGGGCTCGCGGTGATGAGCCCGCTCCTGCCCTGGATCTGGACGGCACCGGCCTCGGGCACGGTCTGGGCCCTGCTGATTGCGGTCGGACTGTTCGGCACGATCGGGCATTGGCTGCTGGTGCTGGCCCATGCGCGGGCGCCGGCGAGCCTGCTCGCGCCCTTCATCTACACGCAGATCCTATGGTCGGTCCTGCTCGGCTACCTGCTGTTCGGCGACGTGCCGAGCGCCTGGACGATGCTCGGCGCCGGCATCATCGTCGCCTCGGGCCTCGCTCTGCTGAGTGAGGATGCTCTGATGCGCCGACATGCGCGGCGGAGGGGGGCTCCTCCCCGCGCATGACCACACGCACTTAGCGGTGGCGGTGGTGGCGCGGATGATGACGGCGGTGATGGTAGGGCCGGTTCGAGCGCATCCGGGTGCGGTAGGCGCGCCGGCCGGGATCGATGCCGAGCACGCCGTTCACGCCACCCACCGCACCGCCGACGGCGCCGCCCACGATGCCGCCGATCGGACCGGCGACGCGATCGCCCTCGGCCGCGCCGCGGCGCATTCCACCGGGAATGCCCTGGGCCTGAGCCTCACCGGCGATCGGCATGAGGCAGAGCATCAGCCCTGCGGCAGCAATGGCGAAACGTCTCATGGCGGTGATTCCTCGTTGGGAATGGACACGTACCGGTGCTTTACCCGGCCGGTTGCAACCGGATGCCAGCCAACGAAGCCTTCCCCTTGCCGGTTCCAGCCAACGGCCTCGCCATCCCCAGGAACCGTGTCCCAGGGTTGGTGACGAACGGGGACGTTCCCCTCCGCCTCGCAGACAAGCGGCCGTCATGTGAGACCCTGCAACGCAGAACGCCGGCCCCTTGCGGGAGCCGGCGTTCCGAGAAGTCCTTCGACGCAGCCGGTCAGGTCTGCTGCGTGCGGCGGGGCCGAACCTGCCAGCGCTCGAACGCCTCGGTCACCTCTTCGTCGCGGCCCGGCTCCTGCGGGTTGCGGATCGCGGCGCCGAGCGCCTTCGAGAGGCTCTCGATCACGTCGTCGATGCGCGCATCCGGCGGCAACCGCTCGCCGGACTCAGCCGCCGGCTTCTGAGCCTCGGCGGTCTCGGCGGTCTCGGCGGCGGGCTGCGCCTCCTCGGGCTTGGCGGCCTCGGTCGGTGCAGGCTCTTCGGCAGCGGCCGGCTCGGGCGCCGTCGCTTCGGCGGGCGCAGGCTCCTCGGCCTTAGGAGCTTCGGGCGTCGGTTCGGCCGAGGCCGGGAGAGGCTCTTCGGAGGCCTGAGGCTGCTCCTCCGACTTGGTCTCGGGCGGCGTGGCCGGCTCCGCCACCGCTGCCGCGAGGAGCGCATCCGGAACCGGCGCAGGCTTCGGCGGCTCGGGCGGACGCGCCGGAGCGTCGCGCGGGGGCGACACCGGCTTCGAGGGGGTGAAGGGCGGACGATTGGAGCCGAAGCGCGGCTCGATCAGGTCGAGCACCGCGTCGAGGGCAGCATTGCTCAGGGGGATGTCGCCCGGCGTCGGAACGCCGGTGATCGCGATCGACTGGCCGTCATAGGCCTTGTCCGTCGTCACCTCGGCGCCGAACCAGACCGGCGGCGTGAAGCCCTGCGCGGCGGACGCGTCGGAGAAGACGAGGCTGACGATGTCGAGGCCCGACGGACGCACGTAGCGATCGACCAGCGCCTCGACCGAACCACCGAGCGAGACCGTGGTGCGCTCGTAGACGGCCCGGCCCTGGCAGACGTCGAGGAGGGCGTCGCCGTGGGCGCGCGGCACCTCGGTGCGCTCCTCGGCCATCGCCCCCTCGGAGCCGGTCATCAGCACGAGGAAGCAGTTGGTGCCCTGCAGCCGCACGAACGAGGTCCGCCCGGCCTGCGGCGCGAAGTAACCTTCGGTGACGCGGGACCCGCCCCGCTCCTTCCGCAGAAGACGGACCAGAGAGGGCGCCACGAGAAACCGGCGAACGACACTCATTCACTTCCCTCCGCGGGTCGGCACGCACCGGTCCGGGACCGCGCCCGGACACTCGGCCTTCGGGGCGCCGATCCCGAAGGGAATCGGCTGCCGCCCACCGTATTGGACATGGGCGGTCCGCGAAGACCGGGGCGTTAACCTGTTCTTCACATGGACCTTCATGGCGAAGTGATGGGCCCGAAACAACCACGCGGCAAGCCTGGAGGCCGAAAAGGCGTGGAATTCATCGGGCCGATCCCATGAATTCAACCCTCGGGTTCGAAGCCGAGAGCGACGCCGTTCATGCAGTAGCGCAGGCCCGTCGGGGCGGGTCCGTCCTCGAAGACGTGGCCGAGATGGCCCTTGCAGCGGGCGCAATGCACCTCGGTGCGGGTCATCCAGTGGCTGCGGTCGACCGTCGTCTCCACCGCATCGTCGAGCGGCGCGAAGAAGCTCGGCCAGCCGCTGCCCGACTCGTATTTGGTGTCGCTCTCGAACAGCGGGGCGCCGCAGCCGGCGCAGACGAACGTGCCGGCGCGCTTCTCGGCGTTGAGGCCGCTCGTGCCGGCCCGCTCGGTGCCGTGCTCGCGCAGCACGCGGTACTGCTCCGGCGTCAGCGCCGCGCGCCATTCCTCTTCCGTGCGAATCTCGGGATCTGTGCCGATGACGTCGGATCCGGCCATGTCGCGTTCCTCCGGTGCTTTTCTCGTTTGGCAAGATGGTGCCGGGCACCGCTTGTCACGAGTGCGACGCTCCCGCGCAAGAACGGATGATGCGTTGTTCGCCTCAGGCCGCCGCGCCCACGGTGTCGGCCATGCGCGCGCCGCGCTGCCCCAGAGGCTTCTGCGGGCTCGTGGTTGAATCGCGGGCGGTCTGGTGCTCGATCTCGGCGTTGATTTCGCCGCCGAGCAGCACGA
The DNA here is from genome assembly GCA_900234795.1 of Methylorubrum extorquens. Classification (NCBI taxonomy): domain Bacteria; kingdom Pseudomonadati; phylum Pseudomonadota; class Alphaproteobacteria; order Hyphomicrobiales; family Methylobacteriaceae; genus Methylorubrum; species Methylorubrum extorquens. The sequence goes on along the minus strand of LT962688.1, from coordinate 5,014,493 downwards.
TCGTCGCCGAGATCCAGATCCAGGTCATGAAGCCGATCACGGCGCCGAGCGAGCCGTAGGTCTCGTTGTAGTTGCCGAAATTGGCGACGTACCAGGAGAACAGGATCGAGGCGATGAGCCAGAGCACGCCCGCCACGACGCTGCCGGCACCGACCCAGCGCCAGCGCGCCCGCTCCCGGCTCGGGCCGTAGCGATAGAGCACGGCCAGCCCGCCGAGCAGGACGAGGAGCAGCACCGGCCAGCGCGCCATGGCGATGAGGCGCGCGCCGTCGCCCAGACCGAGGAAGTTGAACACCACCGGCAGCACGACGATCGAGATCAGCGCCAAGATGATGAAGAGCAATGCGCCCGCGGTGAAGGTGAGCGAGCGGACGTTGAGCCAGAAGAAGTTTCGCTTCTCCTCCTCCTCGTAGACGACGTTGAGCGCGTCGAACATCGCCTTCATCGCGGCGTTGGCGCTCCACAGCGACAGCGTCAGGCTGGTGAAGAAGGTGAAGCCGAGCGCGCCGCTTCCCTTAGTGGCGATGCGCTTGACCTGCTCGCCGATGATCTCGATGGCGCTCTCGGGCAGCACGCCGTGCAGGGTGGAGAGGTGGACGTTGATCGTGTTCACGTCGGCCACGAGCCCGTAGCAGGTGACGAGCGCGGCAATCGCCGGGAACAGCGAGAGCAGGGTGTAGAAGGTCACGCCCGCCGCGACCGAGAGCACTCGGTCCTTGTTGAATTCGAGGTAGACCCGCGTGGCGATGTCCCACCAGCCAGGCGACGGGATCTCGCCGGGATGGTCCGCGGCGCGCCCGCGATTGGCTTGCGTCGCCGCCACCCAGCGGGCGGAGCGCCCCTCGTGGGAATGGGCGCCGCCGTTGCGCTCCTTCGCCGCCTCAGCCGCAGGCTCGTCATCCGCGTCGTCAGCATCGGGCGGGCGCCGGGACGCGGCGGCGAGCGCGACCAGCGCCGCGCCCATCATCAGGGTCCAGAGCACGGAGGCCGTGCCTTCCGCGGGCAGGCGGGGCGGGGTCTGGGGGGAGGACGGCATGATTCGCGGGGTCGGGCGCAAGCGCCTGGATGAGACGCGGTTCAACCCCGGATCAGGCTTGGCCGTTCCCTCGAACCGCGGCGCATCCACCGGAAACGTCGGGACGCGCGACGGCTTCGACGCGCGTGCCCCTCAGGCGACCTCGCGCTCGGGCAGCGGCGCCTCGAGCGTGAGGACGAGGCCGCGGCTGCGGTAGTCGATCTTGGCCTCGCCGCCGAACTCGGCCGCCAGGACCCGCTCGATCATGCGCGTGCCGAAACCAACCCGCGACGGCCTCTCGACCGGCGGACCGTCGAACTCCTCCCAGCGCATCAGCAGGCGCTTGGACGCACGACCCTCGACGTCCCAGTTGAGGATGATGCGGCCCGAATTGTTCGAGAGGCCGCCATACTTCACGGCGTTGGTGGCGAGCTCGTGCAGCGCCATCACCACGGCCAGCGTCAGGCGGGAGGTGAGGCGCACCTCCGGCCCACCGAAGCGGATGCGGTTGCGCGGACTGACCCGGAACGGCTGCAGGGCGCTCTCCACCGCCTCGGCGAGCGTCACCCCGGCGGTGGCTTCCGTGGTGAGGATGTCGTGGGCGGCGGCGAGCGAGTTGAGACGCGCGTCCAGCGTCCGGCGGGCGTCGTCGAGCGAAGCGGCGTTGCGCAGGGTCTGGTGGGCGATGGATTGGACCGTGGCGATCGTGTTCTTCACCCGGTGCTTCATCTCGGCGGCGAGCAGGGTGCGCTGCTCGTCGGCCCGCTTGCGGTCGGTCACGTCCAGCGAGATGCCGGCCATGGAATGCGGCGCTCCGTCGGCCCGGTAATAGGCCCGGCCGCGCAACTGCACCCAGCGCACCTCGCCGCCGGGGGCCGCGACGCGGTGCTCGACGTCGTAATCGCTCCGGCGGTCGATGGCCGCCTGCATCGCGGCCTGCATCCGCTCGCGATCCTCGGGCACCACCGCCTCGACGAGGTCGTCGTAGCTGAAGGGCTCGCTGAGTGGGCGCCCGAAATTCTGCTTGCACAGGGTCGAGGCGACGAGCCGGCGCTCGGCGAGGTCGAGGGACCAGGCGCCGAGCCGGCCGGCGGCCAGCATGAATTCGAGCCGGTGCTCGCTGCGGGTGAGGTCGTCGTTGCGGCGCTCGACCTCCTGTTCCAGGGCGTCGCGGTCGCGCTGGAGCCGGACCATCCGGTCGCGTTCCAGGGTCACGTCGAACTGCGAGGCGAAGAAGTAGGTGAGCTGCCCCTCGTCGTCGAAGACGGGCGAGATCAGCAGGCGGTTCCAGAAGACCTCGCCGCTCTTCTTGTGGTTGAGGAGGTCGATCTCGACGGGCACGCGCCGCTCGACGGCGTCACGGATCCGGGCGACGTCGCGCGGGTCGGTCTCCGGTCCCTGCAGGAAGCGGCAATTGCGCCCCAGGATCTCTTCGCGGCTGTAGCCGGTGAGCTTGCTGAAGGCGCCGTTGACGAAGACGATCGGGTTGTCGGGCCGGTGCGGGTCGGTGATCAGCATCGGCATCCGCGTCGCCTTGACGGCGGCCGCGAACGGGTCGGTGCTTTTGGAAACGCGGACCAGTTCGGCTTCGATCCGGTCGTGTTCGGCACTCTTAGTCACGTTCGGACGAAACTCCGAGGATTCCAGACGGAGAAAACATGGACCGCCATCGGGTCCACGCCACCGGGACGCAGAGTTCCCGGAGCATAAGCAGGCTCATAACACCGGTCACCGCCAGCATCGCATCACAGGCTTGAGAGCGCCAGCGCGGCCCTCTCAGCCGGTCCCGACGGGGGAACCCGCCGGCGCGAGCGGGCGACCGCGTCAGCCGCGGTAGAGGTCGGCGTGGATCTCGCGCAGAAGGTTCTTCTGCACCTTGCCCATGGCGTTGCGCGGCAGTTCGGCCGCGAACAGCACCCGCTTGGGGCACTTGTACTTGGCGAGCCGCCCTTCCAGCGCCGCGAGGACCGCCGCCTCGTCGGGCGCGCCCTCGCCCGGCACCACCACCGCCGTGACGCCCTCGCCGAAATCGGGATGGGCCAAGCCGATCACCGCGGATTCGACCACGCCGGGCAGCGCGTCGATCTCGACCTCGATCTCCTTCGGGTAGACGTTGTAGCCGCCGGTGATGATGAGGTCCTTGCCGCGGCCCACGATGTGGACGTAGCCGTCGCGGTCGATCTTTCCGAGATCGCCGGTGATGAAGAAGCCGTCCACCTTCAGCTCGGCGGCGGTCTTCTCCGGCATGCGCCAGTAGCCCTGGAACACGTTGGGGCCCTTCACCTCGATCATCCCGACCTCCTCGGGCCCGAGCGGCGCGCCGGTCTCGGGATCGACCACGCGCAGGGTCACCCCCGGCAGCGGGAATCCGACCGTGCCGGCTCGCCGCGCACCCTCGTAGGGGTTCGAGGTGTTCATGTTGGTCTCGGTCATGCCGTAGCGTTCGAGGATGGCGTGGCCGGTGCGCTGCGCCCATTCCCGGTGCGTCTCGGCGAGCAGCGGCGCGGAGCCCGACACGAACAGGCGCATATGGGCCGCCGCCTCGCGGGTGAGGCCGGGCTCCTTGAGCAGCCGGGTGTAGAAGGTCGGCACCCCCATCATCGCGGTGGCCCGCGGCATCAGTTCGAGGATCTTCTTCGCATCGAGCCGGGGCAGGAACAGCATCGTGCCGCCGGTGGCCAGGACGATGTTGGTGGCCACGAACAGCCCGTGGGTGTGGAACACCGGCAGGGCGTGGATCAGCACGTCGCGCTCGGTGAAGTGCCAATACTGCGCCAGCGTGAGCGCGTTCGAGGCGAGATTGTCGTGGCTCAGCATGGCGCCCTTGGAGCGCCCGGTCGTGCCCGAGGTGTAGAGGATCGCGGCAAGGTCGTCGGCCCCGCGGGGCACGTCCGCGAAGTCCGGGCTCGCCGCGTCGGCGGCCTGCGCCATGCTGCCGTGCCCGGCGGCGTCGAGGGTGCGGGTCTGCGGCACGCCGGCCTGGCCCGCGACCGCCGACAGGTCGGCCTCGCGGGCGGGATCGCAGACGAACAGGGCCGGCTCGGCATCGCCGAGGAAGTAGGCGATCTCGGGTCCGGTATAGGCGGTGTTCAGCGGCAGGAAGACCGCGCCGGCCCGCACCGCGCCGAGATAGAGGAAGATCACCTCGGCGCTCTTCTCGACCTGCACCGCGACCCGGTCGCCAGGCTTCACGCCGAGGGCCCGGAGCGCGCTGGCATAGGCGCCGGAGCGGGCTAGGAGGTCGGCATAGGTGTAGCGCGCGCCGCCCGAGGTCTCGATGAAGACCTTGGCGCCCGGATCGGCCGGGCAATGGGTGCGCACGAGGCCGAACAGGTGATTGACGATCGGTTCGGCCATCGCGCGCTTCCTCACCAAATGCCCTGTGATCGATGTTCTTGCGACGGATCCTTGCGGCGGACCCTTGCCCTCCGCATTGGCGCGGGCGCGCGCTTCGTTCAAGCGGGAACGATCGGGAAGACGGCCGTGCCGTCTGTCAGCCCTTACTCCGTCGGGATGCGCCCGACCGAGCAGAGGGTCCGGAGCGCCCCGGCGCTGTCTGTGTAGCAGCTCGCCGACCAGCCGTTCTGCTGGATGAAGGATTTGCGCCCCTCGCGCAAAGCCGTCTGATAGGCCCGCGCCAGGATCGGCTGCACGGTGGCGGCCGGCTCGCCGACCACGAGTTCGGACGCGATCGTCAGCTCGCGGAAGAATTCGGCCGAGGGCGAGGGATCGCCCGAGGATGCCTGCACGATGGGCTGGGCGCGGCAGGTGAGATCGAGCCGGACCCCGCTCGCAGCCCGGACGTCGATGCTCGGACCGACCCGGCGGCCGGCCTTCTTCGCCCCCGTCGCCTGCGCGATGCGGGCGGCGAGCGCGTCGCACTCGTCGGCCTGCGCGGCGGTGGACAAGAGGAACAGGACGGCGAGAAGCGGGCGAAGCATGGCGGTGGTTCGGTCTCGAAGGTCGCAAGCCAAAGTCGCAAGTCTAGGCCGGCCGCGCCCGTGCGGACTGTCGGCGGACCGGGCACTCTGCCGGCCTTCTTAACGGATCGACCCGCCGATGGCTTTACGGTTTTGCCGGTGGTTCTCCGCACGGCGCGCATCGGCTTCACTTCCGGCGGCCCGGAGCTGTGGACACAATCTAAAAACAGCATTCCACCTCAGCCGCTTGGCCTGTGGATGGCTCTTGTGGACGGGTGTGGACGACGCCGCGGGCTTGACCCTGGCCGGCCGGCAACCGAAACCTTTCCTCCGCCGCGCCGGGAGATGCGCGGGACAAGATCGGAGGAGCGAGCATGCCGACGACGCGCGACCTGGGAGCACGAAAGCCAGCCACTTCGCGAGCCGTTTGGCCGACCCTCTCGCCGATCCTGATCGCGCTGGGCCTTGTCCTTGCCGGACCGGCGGCGGCGCAGAGCCAGGGCGAGACGCAGTCGCGAGCGGCCCGTGCCAAGGCACCGAGCCCGCCGGTCCAGCCGATCCAGATCTGGGACGCACGCATCGAGGGCGGCGACCTGCGCATGAGCGGCAGCGTCGGCAAGAGCGGCGTTACCGTGATCCTCGACGACGACATCTCCGTCCTGTCGGACCGGCGCGGACGCTTCGAGTTCCGGCTGCCCTACCGGCCCGCGACCTGCGTCGCGATGGTCAAGGCCGGCGAGAACGAGCGCGAGGCGGTGGTCGCCAATTGCGCGCCGGAGGGGCCGGCCGGCAAGGCGGGCGAACAGGGCCCCGCCGGCCCGCAGGGCAGCGCCGGCCTCCAGGGACCGCCCGGTGCCGCCGGGCCGAAAGGCGATCCGGGCCCGAAGGGTGAGCAGGGGGCCAAAGGCGAGCAGGGCCTCAAGGGCGAGACTGGGCCAAAGGGTGAAGCGGGTCTGGCCGGTCCTCCGGGCGCGCCGGGGCCAAAGGGCGAGCAGGGCCTCAAGGGGGAACCGGGCGCGAAGGGCGAGCGCGGTCCGAAGGGCGATCCGGGATCGAAAGGTGAGACCGCCGCGACGGTGTCGGCCCCGTTCCGTGTCGTGCGGGCGCGCGCCTGCAGCGATTCGGGCTGTACGCTCTCCTGCGATGCGGGCGAGGTCCTGGCCTCGGCCACCTGCCAGACGGGCGGCGCGGCGACCCTGGACGGCGACACGAAAGCCTCCTGCGCGGCCGGTAGCAGCGGCATGGTCGGGATCTGCGCCCGGCCCTGAGCCGGACTGGGTTCACCCCTGTCCGTCGAGCCAGGCCAGCATCCCCTTCGCCGCGGCTCGGCCGCTGGCGAAGGTCGCCTGAAGCAGGTAGCCGCCGGTCGGGGCCTCCCAGTCGAGCATCTCGCCGGCCAGGAAAGTCCCGGGCCGCGCCCGCAGCATGAAATGCGCGTCGAGTTCAGCGAAGGCGACGCCGCCCGCCGTCGAGATCGCCCGCGCGATCGGGGCCGGCCCGAGGAGCCGGAGCGGCGCCGCCTTGATCGCCGCCGCCAGCGGCTCCGCTTCGGGCGGCAGGGCGTTGGCATGCGCCTCGCGCAGCAGGCCGATGGCGGCGGGGCTCAGTGCGGCCGCCTTGCGCAAGCGGGTGGAGAGGCTCTCTCGCCGGAGCGGCTTCGGGCAAGGCGCGCCTGGAGCGCGCCCGCATCGAGATCCGGGCGTAGGTCGAGGGTGAGTTCGGCGACGCCGTCGCGCTCCACCGCCTCGCGGATCGGCCGCGAGAGCGCGTAGATCACCCCGCCCTCGATGCCGTCGGCTGTGGCGACCGCCTCGCCGCGGGCGCTCGCCCCGCCGATGCGCGCGGCGAGGCGCTTGAGCGGCTCGCCTGCAAAGCGTCCCGAGAAATGCGCCGACCACGCAACGTGGAAGCCGACATTGGCAGGCTTGAGCGGTGCGACCCCGACGCCGTTCCCCTCCAGCAGCGGCACCCAGGCCCCGTCCGATCCAAGCCGCGGCCAGCTCGCCCCACCGAGCGCCAGCAGCGTCGCCCGCGGCCGGACGCGGAGCGGGCCCCTCCGGCGTTTCGAAGGCCAGCGCGCCGTCTTCCAGGCCGACGAGCCGGTGCCGCGTGCGGATCGCGACGCCCAAGGCGTCGAGGCGGGTGAGCCAGGCGCGCAGCAGCGGCGAGGCCTTGAAGCTTTCCGGAAATACCCGGCCGCTCGACCCGACGAAGGTGCTTTGCCCCAGCGCCTCGCACCATGCCCGCAGCGCGTCCGGCGGATAGGCCTCGACCGCCGCCGGCAGGCGCGGATCGACGGGGGCGTAACGCCCCAGGAAGTCCGGCAGTGGTTCGGAATGGGTCAGGTTGAGCCCGCCGCGCCCGGCGATGAGCAGCTTGCGGCCGACGGACGGCATGCGCTCGTAGACGATGACGGGCTGCCCCGCCCCGGCCAGCACCTCCGCCGCCATGAGCCCGGCCGGCCCGCCGCCGACGATGGCGATTCCATGCTCTCGATCCGCGTCCATGATCCGCGGCAGGGCCCGGAGACCCCGCTCCTGTCAAGCGCGGCCGGGCTGAAAATCAGCACATGCGCTTTGTGGGTGAGGATCAGGGATGAAAATCGCCCTGCCCTTGATTCGACGCGATCGCGCGTCTAACTGCCCGACATCGGCTGCGGGCCCCTCTGGCGGAACGCGCACCGTCCCCCTCGCGATGCTCCCGGGACTCCGGTGAGATCATCCGTCCGCCGGATCGGCGGCCCGTTCGGGAGGGAGACGGCAGACGCTTCCGCGATGTCGGAGTCGATGCTCTCCCAAAGTGAAGCATCCGGTCCCGCGCGATGATGATGGAATTTTTGAACCACGAGTGGCTCGGCAAGCCCGTCTGGATGTGGCTGGGCTTTCACGCCTTGGTGGCCGGCTTGCTGGCCTTCGATCTCGGCCTGCTCCACCGCGACAAGAACCACGAGATCGGGGTGAAGGAGAGCCTTCTCCTCACCGCCTTCTACTTCACCCTCGGCCTCGCCTTCGGCGGCTGGATCTGGTGGATGCTCGGGTTCGACCCGGCCCAGGAATACGTGACCGGCCTTGTGATCGAGAAGTCGCTGTCGATGGACAACGTCTTCGTGATCGCGGTGATCCTCACCTCGCTCGGCGTGCCGCGAGCGGCCCAGCACCGGGTGCTGGTCTGGGGCATCCTCGCGGCGGTGCTGCTGCGCGGCCTGATGATCGGGCTCGGCTCGGCCCTCGTCCAGCAGGCGCACTGGGTGCTCTCGGTCTTCGCCGCCTTCCTGATCTATGTCGGCATCAAGATGCTCGTCTCGAAGGAAGAGGACGAGCATGACATCCAGAACAGCGCCTCCATGCGCCTGCTCAAGAAGTGGGTGCGCGTCACCGACAAGCCGGAGGGCCAGCACTTCATCGTCCGCAAGCCCGATCCGAAGACGGGCAAGATGGTGCGCTGGCTGACGCCGCTCGCCGTGGCTTTGGTGCTCGTGAACATCGCGGACGTGATCTTCGCCGTCGACAGCGTGCCGGCGATCTTTGCGATCACCACCGACCCGTTCATCGTCTACACCTCGAATATCTTCGCGATCCTGGGCCTGCGCGCGCTGTACTTCGCGCTGGCCGCGATGGTGGACCGCTTCGCCTACCTGAAGACGGCGCTCGCCCTCATCCTGCTGTTCATCGGCGCGAAGATCGTCGTCGCCGACACGCTGGAACTCGTCCACCTGCCGCCGTGGGTCTCGCTCGTCGTCACCCTGGTCCTGCTCACCCTCGGCGTCGTCTACAGCCTGTGGCGCACCCGCGGCGCAGCGGAGACGGAGGCCGAGAAGACCCGCGCGGAAGTCGCGCACCGGATCTGACGCAGGTAGGATCCGCGAGGCGCACCTTCCCGATCCGGCACGCCTCGTCGGTCTCACCTCGGAGGGTTCGTTCACGATCTTGCGCGATGCTGGGGACAGGCCGGGGGAACCGGCTGCGTTCCCAGCGTTTTCGGTCCTCACCATGCGGCGTTTCCTGACCGGCGGCATCAAGGCGATCCTGGCCATCGCCGTCCTTTCCACCGCCGCCCATTGGGCGATGCGCGTCCAGCGGGAGCCCGCATCAGCGGCCCTGCCGGTGGCGGCGCTCGCCGACCCCGTCACCACCGGCTCCATCGCGGCGCGCAAGACCGAGCGCTCGGCACCGGAGGCGGCCGTGATGCCGGTGAGCCTCGGCGGCATCGACAAGGATCACCTCGCCAAGCTGATGGCGGGGGCCGCCTCGGAGCGGCCGAAGACTCAGAAGGCCGTCGCCAAGCGCTGACGGCGGCACGTCATCGGGCATAAAAACAGCCGCCGATCCGAGGATCGGCGGCTTTGTCGTGTTGGTGAGTCAGGTTCAGGCGGCGAGCTGACGCGGCTCGTGGCGGCCTTCCTTCACCTCCTCGATGATCTTGGCGCAGAAGGCATCGAGGTCGCCGGGGTTGCGGCTGGTGATGATGCCGCCATCGGTGACGACCGCCTTGTCCTGCCAGTCGCCACCCGCGTTGATCACGTCGGTCTTGATCGAGGCGAACGAGGTGAGCGTGCGCCCCCTTCACCGCGCCGGCTTCGATCAGCAGCCAGGGGCCGTGACAGATCGCGGCCACGACCTTGCCGGAGGTGAGGAAGGTTCGGACCACTTCGAGCGCCTTCGGCTCGAGACGCAGCTTGTCCGGATTGATCTGCCCGCCCGGCAGAACCAGCGCATCGTAATCGGCGGGGTTCACGCTCTCGAGATCGAGATCGACCGGCACGTCCGTGCCCCAGTCGGTCTTGTCCCAGCCGCGGATGGTCCCCTTGGACTGGCGCGATTGCGGGCTTGCCACGGCGACCGTGGCGCCAGCCTCCTTCAGCTTGGCCTGCGGTACCGTCAGCTCGCTTTCCTCGAAGCCGTCGGTGGCGATGATGAGGATCTTGGCCTCGCGAATATCGGGCATGGCTTCGCTCCGTTGATGTCAGGGATTGCCGGGCCAACGGACCGCTCCCGGCACGGTTCTAGAAACCATGACCGCGCCGTCACGGCGCCGCACCTGCACCGCCCGCGCGACGAACGAGGAACGGAACTGGACCGAAGGGCATGTGTTGGACCGCCATACCCGAAGCCAGACAGGAGGCGGTCCATGGCCAATCCCGGCGCCCCGACCCCCGAGCCCATCCCCGGCGGACAGATCCCCGGCGATCTTCCCCCACCGCCGCAGCCCGACGATCTGCCCGATATCGGGCCGACCGGTCCGCGCACGCCCTACCCGGTCGATGATCCGAACATCGACGAACCGCGCGGACCCGGCTCCGAGCCGGACTATCTGCCCGGCGGACCGACCGATCCCGGCATACGGCTCTGATCTGAGGCCGCGCCCCGCCGAGCGGGGCGCGGCCAACCGACGTCACATTTTCATCACATGCTGACGACCGTGCGGGCTGTCCCCGATCTCTCATCGCCTGCACGCTTGAGTTGAGACGAAACCGTCTCAACAACCGCCCCACCGTCCGCAGAGGCGGTTGGGGGACACCACATCATGTTCAAGCAATCTCTGGCCGCCGCGCTCGTCGCGATGAGCCTTGCCGCGTGCGGAAGCGTCACGCACGGCACGATGGAGTTGATCGCCTTCACCTCCGAGCCGCCCGGCGCCGCCGTCGCTACCACGACGAGCCGATACTGCGCGACGACGCCCTGCTCGCTCGACGTGCCGCGCTCGGAGGAGTTCGACGTCACCTTCACGAAGCCCGGATTCCAGCCGCAAACCGTGCCGGTGCGCACCAAGCTGGTCGGCACGGGGGCCGCAGGGTTCGCCGGCAACGTGCTGGCCGGCGGCGTCATCGGCATGGGCGTCGATGCCTATACCGGTGCGGCCATGGACCACACGCCCAATCCCGTCGCCGTCACCCTGGTGCCCGATGCCTTGCCGAGCGCGGAGCGCACGCGTCGTCGCCGCGGAAGGCCCGGCGTCTGACCGTAACAGGGGCGGATCGCCGCTCCGCCGAAGCGTCACCCTTCGTCGGAGCGTGCCTTCAATGCCCGCCGTGGGAGGTGCGGACGTCCCGCGGCGCGGCCAGGATCTCGCTGAGGCTGGAGGCGACGTGGCGTGCCTCCTCGTCGGTCAGCCGGAGCTGGAACGGCGGCAGCGCGCCGGCCTGGAGGGCCACCACCGCCTGACCCTGCTCGTCGGTGCCCACCTCGATGGCCGACGACGTCACGTCGAGCATGGCGACCTCCTCGTCGCCGTTCTCATCGGGCAGATCGACCTCGCCGTCGTCATCGATCGCGGTGAGGAGCTGGCCGACGGCGCGCACGAGCGCGCGGGCGGCGCGGGCATCCATGACCACCGCCGTCGATTGGTCGTCCTTCTGGAACGAGAGCTGGATGTTCGCGCCTTCGAGGGAAACCGAGATGCCCGCCATGAACCGCCTGACTGCACTGCCTTGGAGCGGTGCGTAACCGCCTGGATTGACGTTCATATATGCACCGGCCCCGTGCTTTGTCACAGGGTGGCGGAGGCAGTACTCTCGGCTCGATTGGCTTGGTCCGCTCCCGCCTCGCGCGCGCGGTTCAGGGGCGGCAGCGTTCCGTCCCGCCTTGTTAAGGCCGCATCGTCAGCCTACATGTTGTCGTGACGGGCGCGGCGGAGCGAATGGCTTCGGTCCATTTGCAACCCGCTTGTCATCCCGCAAAATCGGCGGACGCTGCCAGGTGCTCGCTTCGAGCAGATGCTTGCGCTTGGCGTGTGAAGAACGAAGGAACTATTCGTGGATACTGGGACTGTTAAGTGGTTCAACGAGACCAAGGGCTACGGCTTCATTCAGCCGGATGACGGCGGCAAGGACGTGTTTGTCCATATCTCCGCTGTCGAGCGTGCTGGTCTGCGCAACCTCGTCGAGGGCCAGAAGGTGTCCTATGAGGTCCTGACCGACAAGCGTAGCGGCAAGGACGCGGCCGGCAATCTGCAGGCCGTCTAAGTCGCTTCGGGACCGGGGTTAAACCAGCCCGACGGCGCGTTCTCAACCAACGAAGCGGCACCCACCGGAGGAAGGCTCCCGGAACGCGTTTCCAGGGATGTCTCACGGCGGGCGCCGCCGACGCCGAAATCACCAAACCAAAACAACCAGAAACGACACCGGCCACGCCGAGAGGGCGCGGGATCCGGTGCGAGAAGAAGAAAAACAATGAAATTCGAGTTCCGGCGCCAGGACGGCGCCATTTCGCCCGTCACCAACGCGGCGACATTCCGGGTGGGCAGCTTGGTCGATACGCAGGCACGCAGCCCGCAGGCCGACCTCAGCCACCTCATCGACGCTTCCTACGAGTATCACTCCCCGCGCGAACTGCGCTGGCACCTTGCCGACCGCCTCGGGGTTACCCCGGCCGTCGTCGGGTTGCAGGAAGCCGCCTGACCGACCCGGCCTCGCACCCATTCGGAGCGAGGCCCAACGGCCGCCGCCACGAGGCAGGCGGCCTCACTCCAAATCCGAATGATTCCCTTGGGATAACGGATTGGGCCTCGGCTCAAGCGCCGCTCGGGCCGAGCGACACGCGTCCCGCTTGGATCAAGCGGAAACGCCTCAAATCAAACCCAACGCTACCAATTCCCGCCGCAAGCTCTCGGGCATCTCGGCGACCTCCCCGGCACTGGCCCGGTCGAGGTCGGCGGGCGCGTCCCGCGCTTCGAGATAGCGCCAGCCCTGGAACGGGCGGCAGGGGCGCGGCGAGACCGGCGTCACCGCCGGATCGAGCACGAGGCGGCAGCGGTCGATCCCGTCGCTTCCCGTGACCGGCTCGATGGCGCGGATCGACTGACGGCAGCACAGCGTCCCCTTCATCACCCAGTAGATCGAACCGCCGCCGGCGATGGCCCCCGCGCGCTTGGGGAACATGCGGGTGACGTGGACCGTCTCCGGCGCGTGGCCGAGGCGCAGGGCCTCTGCCCGATAATGTGCGATCCGCGCCTCCAACTCCTCGATGGAGGAGGGACCGACGCACAGCTTCAGAAGATGCAGGGCCATGACCGGGCCCGTATAAGCCATCCGCCGAAAAAGGGGCCGCCGGTTTTCAGGCGGAACGATGCGGCATGACGAACCGCAACGCCCGTCCCCGGGGCCCGCTCCCTCACGCGAAGAGCGCAATCTTTTCCTCGATGCTCAGGGTATCGAGATCGGGGAAGGCCGCAGCGAGATCGTCGGCCGCCATCGGCTCGACCGCCGCCACGATCAGGGGCTCGGCCAACGGCATCACCGCTTCGGGAGCTGCCGGAATGGTGAGTTCGGCGGCCGGTTCGGCCTCCTCCACCACGTCGACCGCTTCGATGTCTGCCACGACCTCGAACGCGGACTCGTCCTCCGCCCCGAACACCTCCGCCAATTCCGGCTCGGCCGGAGCCGAAACGAGCACGTCCGAGACGGTCTCCGGTTCGGCTGCGGCTTCGATCTCCGGCATCTCCATCGCGAAGAGATCCGCCGGGATTTCATCGGCCAGAACCGCGACGGGCGCCGCCATCTCGGTCGTGATCGGCTCCGCCGGCTCCTCTTCGTCGGCCGGTTCTAGCGTCTCGGGGCTGGCCGGCAGGAAGGCGAGGTCGTTGTCGAGCACCATGGTCGGCAATGGCCGCAGGGTCGATACGGCCGGCGCGGGCGCCGGCCCTTCCATGTCGAGGAAGCGATCGACATCGCTCTGATCGAGGGCGGTGGCCGGTACAGGTGCGTCCTCGCCGAGCGGGGGCACCGCGTCCTCGGGACTGCCCCAGATCCCGATCATCGAAGCGATGCGGTTCTCGAGGTAGCGCAGGGTGTGCACCACGCGGCTCGTGCGCTGCGCGGTGAGGTCCTGGAACGAGCAGGCCGTGTAGATCTGCGTGGCGTGCCGATCGAGGGCGTCGCACAGCTCGGAATCGATTCCGGTCTCGCGCAGGGTCCAGGCGGCCTCCTGCACCTCCTCAGCGGCGCTGAGGATGTCGGAGGTCGCCCGCTCGGTGGCGCGTACGATGGCGTCGAGGGCTTCCGAGGCGACCGTGAGACGGCTCTCGCCCTGCTCGGCGGTCGAGAGGGCGGCCACCTCCGCGCGGGTGCGGGCGATGGCGTCGGCCATCTCCATCAGGTCGCCGCGGAAGCGCCCGACATCGTCCGGCCGATCCGTCGTGACGGCGTTCTCGATGCGCCGGATCGCGTCCAGCAGCACCTCGGTGTCGGCGTTGCGGTTGCGGCGAGCGTATTCGGTCAGAAACCACCGGCCGCGCTCGGTCTCCCGGACGGCGTCCTCGATGGCATCGTATTGCGACGCGTCCAGAGGCGTCAGGGAACGGGAACTCGACATCACACCCCGCAAAGACTCGGGCCCCACCGCGAGGAGTGCCGCGACGATTGACGGTCGGCGGCAGATTGACAGGCGTGCTTTAACAGCGGCTTACGCTTTCCTTCGCTTCGCCCCGCCGCGCGACGTTTTCTATCGATCGAAAGGGGCGGCCCGCTTCGCCGCGATTCCGTGACACGCACAGCCCCGACCGGCGAGCCCGATCCCGTCCGCCTCGGTCTCCTCTACGCCGTAGTCTTCGTCGAGATCGGCATCGCCATGCCGTTCATGCCCGTCTGGCTCGGCGCGCTCGGCCTCGATGCCGGGCTGATCGGACTGCTGCTCGCCCTGCCGATCGCCACCAAGGTCGTCGCGACGCGGCCGTTGATGGGGCGGATCGATCGCGGCGTGCGCCCGCGCACCCTGCTCGTCGCCGGAAGCCTCACCCTGGCGCTGAGCTATGCCCTGATGCCGGCGGCCGCCGCCATTGCTGCGGCCTTGCTCGTCCCGCTGATCGTCGTGAACGCCGTGGCGCAGGCCCCGCTGGTGCCGAGCATCGACTACCTGACGCTTGCCGCCGCCCGCCGCTCGAAGCGGATCGACTATGCCCGCATCCGGCTGTGCGGCTCGGTCGCCTTCCTCGCCGCGAACCTCGCGGGCGGCGCGCTACTCGGCGTGCTTGGTGACCGGGTGGCGGTGCCACTGCTGCTCACCGGGCTCGCACTCGCCGCGACCCTGGTCGCAGCCTCGGGCCAGGAGGTCGCCCCGCCCGCCGAGCCGCATTCAAAGCGGGGAGCCTCTCCGCCCCTGCCGCGTGTGCTGCGCCTCTCCATCGCTGCGGCGGCGCTGATCCAGGCGAGCCATGCGGCGATCTACGCCTTCGGCAGCCTCGATTGGGCCCATCACAGCGTCTCGCCGCCCTGGATCGGCGCGCTCTGGGCGGTCGGCGTCGCGGCCGAGATCGCGCTGTTCGCCCTCTTCGGCCGCTTTCCCGCGCGCTGGCGCAGCCCGTTCCGCCTGCTCGGGCTCGGGGCGGCGGCGGCTCTGCTACGGGCCCTGGGCCTCAGCCTCGCGGACGGGGAGTTGGCCCTGCTCCTGCCGCTTCAGATGCTGCACGGCCTCACCTTCGGCGCGACCCATCTCGGCATCATGGCGGCGGTCTCCGGCTTCGCGCCGGACGGCGCCCGCGGCCGGGCGCAGGGGACGATCGGCGCCTCGACCGCTCTCGTCTCGGCGCTGGCGACGTTGGCCTGCGGCGCGGTCTACCGCTCGTTCGGCGGGCCTTCGACCTTCCTGATGATGGCGCCGCTGGCGCTTGCCGGCCTCGTCCTCGTGGCGCGGGCGCAACGCATCCATGATCCCCACCGATTTGGCGGCGGCTCTCCCCATAAGGTATAGGCGACGCTCCCCCAGCAATCCCGAGAACGGGATTCCAAAGGGATCATCCCTTTGGCGGGGATCGGGGCAGCGCCCCGGTAGGCGACTTCGGTCGGCCGCGACGTCGAACCCGACAAATCGGATTCGACGCATCTTGGTAAGAATTTCGTTTCAAGATTTTCGGAGCGGAAGCGGGAGCGGCGCGTGCGGATCGCAGACGGCTCAAGCACCTTGGAGACAGCGGGCGCCGACCTCGATGCGGGCGACGGCCGCGTGATCCTGCACGGCCGCTGGACCGCGGATCAGGGACCGGCTGTCGAGCGTGCATCGGCGCAGATCGCGGCGCAGGGACGGTCCCAACCGGTGCTCGTGGATCTGAGCGGACTGGCGCGCCTCGACACCCTCGGCGCCTGGGTCTTGGAGCGGACCCGCGCCGAGATCGAGGCGGCGGGCGGGCGGCTGGCCTATGCCGGGGCGCGGCCCGAGCACCGCATCCTGCTCGGCGAAATGGGCCTGCGCGAGCCCGAACCGGTGCCGCAGGATACCCGCAACCCGGCCCTGCGCTTCCTCGACACCACCGGTCAGCGCGTGGCGCGCGGCGGCAACGAGATCCTGTCCGGCATCGCCTTCCTCGGCGAAGTGGTCGCTGCCGGCGGCCGGGTCGCGCGCCGGCCGCAGACTTTTCGTATGGCCGCGCTCGTGAACCAGCTCGAACAGGTGGCGCTCCGCGGCGTGCCGATCATCGTGCTGATCTCGTTCCTCGTCGGCGGCATCGTCGCGCAGCAGGGCATCTTTCAGCTCCAGCGCTTCGGCGCGCAGAGCTTTGTCGTGAACCTGATCGGCCTGCTGATCCTGCGCGAACTCGGGGTCCTGCTCACCTCGATCATGGTGGCGGGCCGCTCCGGCTCGGCGTTCACCGCCGAGATCGGTTCGATGCGGATGCGCGAGGAGGTCGATGCCCTGCGCGTGATGGGCCTCGATCCGATCGAAATCCTGATCCTGCCGCGCATTCTCGCACTTGTGATCGGCCTGCCGATCCTGGCCTTCCTCGGCTCGCTCGCCGCGCTCGCGGGCGGCGGCCTCACCGCCGCGATCTACGGCGGCATGACCACCGACGCCTTCCTGGCGCGGCTCCAGGCGGCGGTGTCGTTCCACCATTTCGCGGTCGGGCTCATCAAGGCGCCGTTCATGGCGCTGACGATCGGCATCATCGCGACGATCGAGGGGTTCGCGGTCGAGGGCTCGGCGGAGTCGCTCGGGCGCCACGTCACCGCCTCAGTCGTCAAGTCAATCTTCATGGTGATCGTGCTGGATGGCCTGTTCGCGGTCTTCTTCGCCGCGATCGATTTCTAGCCTTTTTAGGCAGACGACGTTCGGACGGACCCTTTGACCACCCCTCATCTTTCCCCGGCCGGGCCAACCGCCGCCCAGAGCGACGCGATTATTCGCGTGCGCGATCTCGTGGTCGGCTTCGGCCAGCGCACGGTGATGAAGGGGCTCGACCTCGACATCCGCCGCGGCGAGATTCTGGGATTCGTCGGTCCCTCGGGCCAGGGCAAGTCGGTGCTGACGCGCACCATCCTCGGGCTGGTGCCGAAACGCTCGGGCACGATCGAGATCTTCGGCGAGAACGTGGACGGACTCACTGTGGCCCGGCGCCGCCAGTTGGAGCAGCGCTGGGGCGTGCTGTTCCAGCAGGGGGCGCTGTTCTCGGGCCTCACCGTCAAGCAGAACATCCAGATGCCGATGCGCGAGCATCTGAAGCTGTCCGAGCGCCTGCTCGACGAGTTCGCCCGCCTCAAGATCGAGATGGTCGGCCTCAAGCCGGATGCGGCCGACAAGTACCCCTCGGAACTCTCGGGCGGCATGATCAAGCGCGCCGCGCTCGCCCGCTCGCTGGCGCTGGACCCGGAGATCCTGTTCCTCGACGAGCCGACCTCGGGCCTCGACCCGATCGGCGCGGGCGAGTTCGACGACCTCGTCTCGACCCTGAAGAAGACGCTCGGCCTGACGGTCTTCATGGTGACGCACGATCTCGACAGCCTCTACACCGCCTGCGACCGCATCGCGGCGCTGGGCGACGGCCGGATCATCGCGCAGGGGACGATCGAGGAGATGCTGGCGAGCGACCATCCCTGGCTGCGCTCCTACTTCCACGGCAAGCGCGCCCGCGCCATCGCCACGCCGAGCCAACTCTCGCAGCCCGGCTACGCCCATGCGTAAGGCCCGGATGATCGCCCCCGGTGCGGTTTCGCACCGCTTCGCCCCCTCGGATCGGGATTAGAGCTGAGCCGATGGAGACTCGCGCAAACTACGTCCTGATCGGCGCCTTCACCATCGGCGTCGTGCTGGCCGCCTTCGGCTTCGTGTTCTGGCTCCAGGGCGGCTCCCGGGGACAGGCGACCCAGGCGCTCCGCATCGTGTTCTCCGGCTCGGTCGGGGGGCTGGCCAAGGGTTCGACGGTTTCGTTCAACGGCATCAAGGTCGGCGAGGCGCTCGACGTGCGCCTGTTGCCGCAGGACCCGCGCCGCGTCGTGGCGATCGTGCAGGTCGATCCCTCGACGCCGCTGCGCGCCGACACCCGCGCGCGGCTCGATTCCGCGATGCTGACCGGCGTCTCCCAGATCGCGCTCTCCGGCGGCAGCGCCGACGCGCCCGCCCTCACGCCGGGCTCAGGCGACAAGATGCCGACGATCTTCGCCGATTCGAGCGACATTCAGGACATGATGGCGGCGGCCAAGCAGATCGCGCAGCGGGCCGACGACGTGCTCCAGCGCCTCGACAAAGTGGTGGCCGGCAACGAGGGCGCGATCAACCGCACCCTCGCCAATGTCGAGTCCTTCTCGAAGACGCTGGCCGAAGCCGGTCCCTCCATCGCCGGCCTCGTCAAATCGGTGGACGGGCAGCGCCTCAACCGCGTGATCGAGAACGCCGAGACCTTCTCGACCGCGCTGGCGAATTCGAGCGGGGATATCCAGGCCGGGTTGCACGACGCCCGCAGCCTCGCGGCCAAGCTCAACGCCTCCGCCGACAAGATCGACGGCGTGCTCAAGGGCGCGGAGGGCTTCCTCGGCTCGGCCTCGGGCCAGCAGGGCGCGGGCACCTTCGCCGAGATCCGCGAGGCGGCGATCTCCGTGCGCGACGCCGGCCGGGCGTTCCGGGCGCTGTCGGAGAACCTCGACAAGCGCACCGCCAACATCTCGACGAGCTTCAACCGCCTGTCGGGTACGAGCCGGCGCGAGGTCGAGGCGCTGTCGAGCGACGGCCAGCGCACGCTCAACACCCTGAGCCGGGCGGCCCGCAGCCTGGAGCGAGACCCATCACAGGTTATTTTCGGCGGCAAGCCGTCGTTGCCGGAATACAACGGTGGCCGCTGAGCGGTTCGGTTTCCGGACGATGTGTCGGCACGCACGGCGCAGCTTGAGCGTTGGCGTATGCTCCCGCGTGCTAGAGGGGGTGTCAGTCTCCCCGACAGCGAACGGACGGTGCCCGAGCGTATGACGCGTCTTCCTCTCTCGCCTGCTCTTCCCGGTCGCCACCTGTCCGGCCGCATCCTGAGGGCGGGCGCCCTTCTCGCGCCGCTCGCGCTCCTCGGCGGCTGCGGCGGCGGCACGCCGCTCACCTTCGACCTCGCCGCCCTGCCGGGTCAGGCGCGGGCGGGCGGCGCAGCACGCTCGATCGTCGTGTCCGAGCCCGTCGGCCTGCAGCCGATGGAGGCCGACCGCATCATCGTGCGCGAGCCCGGCGGCTCCCTGTCCTTCCTCGGCGGCGGCCAGTGGGCCGACCGCCTGCCGCGGCTGATCCAGACGCGGGTGATCCAGAGCCTGGAGAATACCGGCCGCCTGCGCTCGGTCTCGCGGCCCAGCGACAAGGTGCCGTCGGACTACCAGCTCGTCAGCGAGATCCGCGAGTTCGACGTCAATTCCGGCACCGGCGAAGCCGTGGTCGACCTCTCGGCCAAGCTGATCGCCGAGGGAACCGGACGGGTCGTCAACGCCCGCGTCTTCACCGCCCGCGTGCCGGTGAAGAAGGTCGATCCGCAAAGCGCCGCCGCCGGCCTCGATGCGGCTTTGGGCCAAGTCCTCGCCGACCTCGTGCGCTGGGTGAATACCGCGCGGTAGGGCCGCAGCCCCCTTACCCTTTACCCGAGCGAGCGAGCTTGCTCGATTCCGGCGGCTCCGGCGCTCACGCCTCCAGCGCAGCCAGAGCGGGATCGCGCAGCGGCAGCGGCACGGCGATCAGTTCGCCGTGACGCGGCTCCGGGCGGTTATAGACCGCCGGCCGGCCTTGGAGATCACAGACCACGCCGCCCGCCTCGCGAACGATGAGGTCCGCGCCGGCGAGATCCCAGTCCCGCGCATCCCGGGAGACGAGGCCGAGATCGATCCGGCCCTCGGCCACCCGCGCGAGCCGCAGGGCCAGCGAGGGCACGCGATCGACCACCGTGACCGAGGGGCGCGGCCCGAGCCGCGCCGCGCCGTCGAGCAGGCGGTCTTGCATTGGCTTCGGACCGGTAATGCGTGCGCCCTCCAGCGTGGCCTGCGGCGCGACGCGGATCGGCGCTCCGTTGAGGGTCGCGCCCTCGCCCGCCACGGCCTCGTAGAACTGCTCGGTCGCTGGGGCGAAGACACCGCCGAGCACCGGCTCGCCCCGGGCCAGCAAAGCGACGGCGATCGACCAATCCGGATGTCCGGACAGGAAGGCGCGGGTGCCGTCGATCGGATCGACGATCCAGACGAAGTCGTGGCCGAGCCGCACCGGATCGTCGCTGGTCTCCTCCGAGAGCCAAGCCGCCCGCGGCTCGATCTGCGACAGCCGGATCTTGAGGAAGGTGTCCACGGCGACGTCCGCCTCGGTAACCGGCGAGCCGCCAGCCTTCGACCAGACCCTGGCGCTGGTCTGATCCCCCTGGCGGAAGAAGGGCAGCGCGAGCGCGGCGGCCTCCCGGATCGCGTCGTGCAGCACGGGCCGCAGCGCCGCGAGAGAGGATGTCGTCTGGGTCATGGATCCGGTCGGAGCCGTTCGTTCAAAGCCGGCCTCATGCCGCTTGAACGGCGCCGACACCCTTTCGTTCTAGAGCATCGGCGGAAAAAGTAGCCATCGGATTTCGGAACGCAGTGATGCAGGGCCGGCCGCCCCGGCCCCGCACCCGATCGGCGGCATTGCCGAGCCGGCGCCACGGCGCCCACACGGTTACCGACATTTGCACCAATCCCGGCAAGGGTCCGTTGAGCATCCGGCAGACTTCGGCTCGATCCACGAACGCTTAACGCTCACTCTTAAGGCGCCTTGGGGGAGACGACCGGCACTGTGCTTGTCAGATCAGCGCGTCCGACAGAGACCGCGACACGGGATAGGGCGTCGAACCGATGATGACTTTCGAGATCATGAATCAGAACTGTCGGCCCGGCGGCGAGGACGAGATGAGCGCGCCCTGCATCACGGTTCAGGCGACGCCGCTGCCGGTTCTTGGGGCGGCCCACGGCCTCGCGCCCGTCGGTGTGGCGCTGGCGTTTGCCGACGATGCGGCCGATGCCTGCGGGGAGGACCGCTTCTCGCTGCTTCTCGTCGATGGCGAGGGCGAGGTGACGATGCGGCTCGGGCCGTTCCCGGAGGAGGATGTCGTGGCGGTGTGGCGCGACATCTCGACCACGGGCGGTCTCGCCCGGATGCTGCTGCGCGAGGACGGCGCCATCGTCCCGGTCTCGCAGCAGCTCGGCCCGGTCGTGCTCGGCAAGGGCCGCCAGCGCCGCCGTCACGCCGCGCTCAGCGGACGCCGCCCGCGCTTCCTCGTGCGGCGCAAGCCCGCCCGTCTCCCGGCCCGGCCCTGCATCCACCGGGGCGAGAGCGAAATCATCTCCCGCGGCTGAGACGGTGTCCCGCCTCAGCCGTTGTCGAGCGGCCTGTCCGGCGAACGGTCGGCCGGAGAGCCGTCATAGCCCTCGAGCCACGCCGTGCGCTCGGGCGAATTCACCGGATAGGGGCAGGCGTCGCGCGGACGCCCCTGGATCCGGGCACGGGCGCCCTCGGTAATCGGATCGTCGGGTGGTCGGTGCGGATCGGTCTCACTCATGGAATCGAATATGGCGCGGGGACGAGCCCTCGCCACGGCCGATTCAGTGCAGACCCTGCCACAGCGCGTCGGCGGCGAGCCCCGCGAACAGGATGAGGCCCGCATCGCGGTTCGAGCGGAACAGCGCCAGGGCCCGCAGGCCGTCGCGCTCGGAAAGATGCATGACCTGCCGGGCGAGATGGGCGGCGAACAGCCCGAGCCCAATCCAGCTCAAGAGGCCAGCCCCGGCACCGATCAGCGCCGGCACGAACAGGGCGATGGTGCCGGCGTAACACAGCCCCACCGCGAGCCGCAGGCGCGCCCCGAACAGCCGGGCCGAGGAATGGATGCCGACGATCTCGTCATCCTCGATGTCCTGCACCGCGTAGATCGTGTCGTAGCCAACGATCCAGCAGATCGTGCCCGCATAGAGCCACAGGGCCGGCGGATCGAGGCGGCCGAACACGGCGACCCAGCCCATCAAGGCGCCCCAGCCGAAGGCGAGGCCGAGCACCGCCTGCGGCATCGGCATTACCCGCTTCATGAACGGGTAGATCGCCACCGGCGCCAGCGAGAGCATGCCGACGAGGATCGCGGTCGCGTTGAATTGCAGCAGCACCGCGAGGCCGACCAGCGCCTGGGACACGAGGAAGGCGGCGGCCTGTTTCGTCGTCACCTGCCCCGAGGGGAGCGGGCGCGAGCGGGTGCGCTCGACCTGCGCGTCGAGCTTCCGGTCGGCGATGTCGTTGTAGGTCGAGCCGGCGCCGCGCATCGCCACCGCGCCGATCAGGAACAGCACGAGATGGCCGGGATGAGGGCCGGGATTGCCGGCGGCGGTCGCCGCGAGGGCCGCCGACCACCAGCACGGCAGCAACAGCAGCCACCAGCCGATCGGCCGCTCGATCCGGGCGAGGCGCAGATAGGGCCGCGCCCCGGCCGGCGCGAGCCGGTCGGCCCACTGGCCGGCGACCGCGTCGGCGACGCGGCCGGAGCCGGGCTCGGACGGAGAGGGCAACGGTGACGCGGCGCTGAGGACTTAAAGCGCGTCTTTTAAAGCGCGCCCTGCGGCATGCGGAAGGCGCCCGACAGGCCGGGACCGCCGAGCAGACCGCCGCCACCGCCGCCGTTCTGCGCCTGGGTCTTGGCCTGGGCTTCCATCTTCGTGGCTTGGGCAGCGATGCCGCAGACCTTGGTGCGGATCGCCGCGACCTTGTTATGGTCGGCCTTGAAGCCTTCCGAGAACGAATCCGGGATCGAGCACCACTCCTTGTTGGCGGTGATCCACTTGATGCCGGTGGCGCCGTTGGCCTGGAGCTGGCCGAACAGGGAGCACGCCTCCTGCGGCGTCATCTTCTTCTTCGAGTTCGAGGCGGAGTTCGCCTTGGCCACGAGGTTCTTGCGCTCGATCAGCGTCTTCTGGATCGAGCTGCAATCCGTGCCCGCCTGCTGCGGCACGGATTGGGCGGGCGCAGCCGGAGCCATCGGCGCGGGAACGCTCATCGGCGCGCCGGCCGAGGGCGCGGGCTCCGCCGGCGTATCCATCGACGGCAGCGGCATCCCGCCCATGCTTTGGGCCAGAGCCGGCCCAGCCAGCAGGACAAGGCCGACAAGAGCGGCGGCGGTCTTCGTCGGTGCAACAATCCTGGCAGACATTCGGCCCGGTCCTTCTCCCCGCATGCCGCGACGGGTGTACCCCCGATCCCGCAGCGCCCATCCGGCCTGAATCCCTGGCGGTTCGCGCCGCGGGCCCGGCAGAGGGGCTTGAAGTGTTTCGATGCGGAAGTCTTCTGCGCACGGGATTGTGGCGCCAATGGTGCCTTCCGCCGCACGAATGCCAGGAGCGTGGGAAACGCCTTGAAACATTCGGGGCGTGTTGTTTTTGCATCAGTGAGCGTCGGGCCGCTGCCGATTGACAGGCCGGGGCCGCCACGCGACGAGACCGGCTTGCCTGCGAGAGACCATGGCTGCTTACGACTTCACCGCTCCACGCCTCTTCGTCGAAGCGGATCTAGCGGAGGGGCGCGTCCTGCCGCTGGAGCGGGCGCAGGCGAACTACCTGCTCACGGTTTTGCGCCGCGCGGAGGGCGAGCCCGTCCTGCTGTTCAACGGGCGCGACGGCGAGTGGCGCGCCGAGATCGTGCCGCAGGGCCGCAAGAGCGCAGACCTGCGCGTGGTGGCGCAGACCCGGCCGCAGCCGGCGCCGGCCGACCTGCACTACCTGTTCGCGCCGCTGAAGACGGGCCGGATCGACTACATGGCGCAGAAGGCGGTGGAGATGGGCGCGGGGCGCCTCCAGCCGGTCTTCACCCGCTTCACCCAAGGCGAGCGGATCAAGCTCGATCGTCTCCAGGCCAATGCGATCGAGGCGGCCGAGCAATGCGGCATCCTCTCCGTGCCGGAGATCGGCGAGCCGGCCCGGCTGCCTGCCTGCCTCGATGCCCTCGATGCGAATCGCCTGCTCGTGTTCTGCGACGAGGACGCATCGGTCATCGATCCGGTGGCGGCCCTGCGCGGCGCGGCCGACCCGGCGAGCCCGCCGCCGCTCGCCGTGCTGGTCGGTCCCGAGGGCGGGTTCCACGCCGAAGAGCGCGCGCTGATCGCCGCTCGCCCCAACACGGTCGCGCTGTCGCTGGGTCCGCGCATCCTGCGGGCGGATACGGCCGCCGTGGCGGTGCTCGCGCTGGTGCAGGCCGTGCTGGGGGATGCGCGGTGAGTTCGGTTGATTCGAGGATGTCTTAAAGAATGATGCTGCCCCGCATCCTCCTCCTGTCCCTCGGCGGGACAATCACCATGACCCGGAGCCTTGAGGGCGGGATCGTGCCGACGCTGACGGCCGCCGACCTCGCAGGCTCGGTGCCGGGGCTGGCCGCGGTGGCATCCATCGAGACGCTCTCGCCCCTACGCCGGCCGAGCGCCGGGCTCACCCTCGACGACCTCATCGGCGTGGCGCGCACGCTGAATGAGCGTCTCGCGGGTGACCTCGACGGCGCGGTGGTGATCCAGGGCACCGACACGATCGAGGAAACGGCCTTCGTCCTCGACAGCTTGATCGCCGGCGACAAGCCCGTCGTCGTCACCGGCGCGATGCGCGGGCCGGAAAGCGCCGGGGCCGACGGGCCCGGCAACCTGCTGGCCGCGACCATCGTTGCGGGCAGCGCTTCGGCGCGGGAAATGGGCGTGCTCGCCGTCCTCAACGACGAGATCCACGCCGCCCGCCTCGTGCAGAAGGCCCACACCGCCCTGCCCTCGGCCTTCCGCTCACCGCTCGCCGGCCCGGTCGGTCTCGTGATCGAGGGCGAGGCCCGGATTTTCCTGCGAGCCCGCCGCAGCCTCACCCTGACCGGTCCTTTGACGGACGAGCCGGCCCCGGTGGCGCTCCTGAAGATGGGGATCGGCGACGACGGACGGCTGCTCGCCGCCCTGCCCGATCTCGGCTTCGTGGGCGTCGTGATCGAGGGAATGGGCGCGGGCCATGTGCCGGAGGCGCTGGCCGAGATCGTCTCCACCCTGATCGCGCGGCTTCCGGTGGTGCTCGCCTCCCGCACTGAGACCGGTCCTGTGTTCTCCCGCACATACGGGTATCCCGGTGGCGAGATCGATCTGCTGGGTCGCGGCGCGCTCTCGGCCGGCATCCTGTCGGGCGTGAAAGCGCGGCTGATGCTCCAGCTTCTCCTTCGGGCGGGGGTGGATCAGGCCGCCTACGGAGCCTATTTCGCGGATCGGTGATCGGCGGGGCAGACGCCGTAAACATTAGCTTATGTCATGTCTGCCATGCGGTCGGCGGGCGCGTTGTTCAGTCTTGCAGCGTCCTCTAAGGACACGACATCCGGTGCGGCCGCTGGCGGCCCCTCCGGTGGCGGATTCTCGGCGCGCCGCTGACCCCTTCGACCGACGTTACCTTCGAGGCAGCGCATGGCGCGCGACACGTCCGACACCACCCCGCTCACGACGCGGGACGAACTGATCGCGTGGTTCGCCGCGGGCGAGAAACCGCGCGCACGGTTCGCGATCGGCACCGAGCACGAGAAGATCCCGTTCTACACCGCCGACCACATGCCCGTTCCCTATGAGGGCGAGCGCGGCATCCGGGCGCTTCTGGAAAATCTCGGCCGGGAGACCGGCTGGGAGCCGATCCTGGATGCCGGCAACATCATCGGCCTGGCAGGACCCGAGGGCGGTGGCGCGATCTCGATCGAGCCCGGCGGCCAGTTCGAACTCTCCGGTGCGCCGCTGCCCGACATCCACGCGACGGCGACCGAACTCGACGAGCATCTCGCGGCGACGAAGCGCGCGGCCGAGCCTCTCGGCATCGGCTTCCTCGACCTCGGCATGAGTCCGAAATGGACCCGCGAGGCGACGCCGCAGATGCCGAAGAGCCGCTACCGCATCATGCGCAATTACATGCCGAAGGTGGGCAAGCTCGGCCTCGACATGATGCTGCGCACCGCGACCGTGCAGGTGAACGTCGATTTCGCCTCAGAGGCCGACATGGTGCGCAAGATGCGCGTCAGCCTCGCGCTCCAGCCCATCGCCACGGCGCTGTTCGCCAACTCGCCCTTCACCGATGGGCGGCCCAACGGCTTCCTGTCGCGCCGCTCGGAGATCTGGCGCGACACCGACCCCGACCGCACCGGCATGCTGGCCTTCGCCTTCGATGAGGGCTTCGGCTACGAGGCTTACGCCGATTGGCTGCTCGACGTGCCGATGTATTTCGTCAAGCGCGGCGAGACCTATCACGACGTCGCCGGGGCCTCGTTCCGCGACCTGATGGCCGGGCGCCTCGCACAACTGCCGGGCGAGCGGGCCACAGTCTCGGATTGGGCGAACCACGCCTCCACCGTCTTCCCGGAAGTGCGGCTCAAGCGCTTCCTCGAGATGCGCGGCGCCGATGTCGGCGGGCCGGCGATGATCGCCGCGCAATCGGCTTTCTGGGTCGGGCTCCTCTACGACGAGACCGCCCTCTCCGCCGCGTGGGATCTAGTGCGCGGCTGGTCCGCCAGCGAGCGTGAATCGATGCGTGCCGCCGTGCCGCGGCTCGGGCTCCATGCCAGCATCGGCGGGCGCTGCCTCGGCGCGGTCGCGGCGGAGGCACTCGCCATCGCCCGCACCGGGCTTCAGGCGCGGGCGCGCCGCGACGGCAACGGCCGCGACGAGGCGGTCTATCTCCAGCCGCTGGAGGCGATCGTGGCCGCCGGCCGCAGCCACGCGCAGGAACGCCTCGCCGACTACGAAGGCCCCTGGGAGAAGTCGGTCGATCCGGCCTTCACGGCCTGCACGTTCTGATCGTGCGGGTACCACCCTAGATTTTCTTCCCCAGCAAGCGGGGCAGTCGGAACGCGTTCTGTGCGGCGTTGTTCCTCTGCGTGTTCCTTATCGCGTAAGGAGTTCGCATCCATGTCCCGCATCACGACCCTGACGCTGGCCGGCCTCACCGCGGCGAGCCTGACGGTGACGGCCGTTTCGCCCGCTCAGGCCGCGCCCCTGCCGGCGATGAGCGCCGCGCAGGTCGCCGGCAGCCCCTCCGTCGAGACCGTCGGCTGGCGCCGCGGATATTACGGCGGCTATTACGGCCCCCGTTACGGCTACGGCTACGGTTATCGCCGCCGCAACGTCGCGGGTGCGCTGTTCGCGGGTGCGGCGCTCGGCCTGATCGGCGGCGCGATCGCCGCCAGCGCGGCCCCCCGCTACTACGGCTATCCGGCCTATGGCGGTTACTACGGCTACGGCGTCCCCGTCGGCTATTACGGCGGCTACGGCTACCCGGTTTATGGCGGCTATTACGGCTACGGCCCCTACGGCTGGTAGCCGTCTTCTCCACCCGTGACGACAACGCCCTGCGGCTGGGTTCAGCCGGCAGGGCGTTTTCGTGTTATGCGCCGCTCCCATGTCCGAGATCTCGCAGGACGGCATGGTCGAACTCGACCTCAGCGGCCTCAAATGCCCCTTCCCCGCGCTCCGCACGCGCAAGGCCCTGCGGGCCCTCGCGCCCGGCGCGCGCCTGGCCGTGACCGCGACCGATCCGCTGGCCGGGATCGACATCCCCAACGTCGTCCGCGAGGAAGGGGCCGCGCTGGAGGCGCTGGAGCGCCACGGCCCGGCCGCGCGCTTCCTGATCCGCCGCGGCGTCGACCGCCCGCCTGCGCAAGCCTGACCCCGAGATTCCGACCTGAAGCCCCGAACCGGAGACGCCATGCCCCCCGAGATCCGCGGCACCCGCACCGTCCACGATGGCTGGGCAACCTTCCTCGTCGCCGAGGTGACGACTCCCGAGGGCACCGCGGTGACCCGCGAGATCGAGGATCACGGCGAGGCGGTCTGCGTGCTGCCCTACGATCCCGAGCGCAAGGTGGCTCTGCTGATCCGGCAGTTCCGCGCCCCACCCTTCTTCACCGCGGGCGTGACCGACCTGCTGGAAGTGCCCGCCGGCCTGCTCGACGAGGCCGACCCGGACGAGGGCGTGCGCCGGGAGGCCTTCGAGGAGACCGGCCTGCGGCTGTCGCATCTCGAGCCCGTCTCCACGGTGTGGAGCCTGCCGGGGATCTCCACCGAGCGGATGCACCTCTACCTCGCCCCCCTACGCGGAGAGCGACCGGGAAGGGCCGGGCGGCGGCTTGGCCGAGGAGCACGAGGCGATCACCCTGGTCGAGATGCCGCTCTCCACCCTCGCCGCCATGAGCGAGGCCGGCGAGATCGTCGATATGAAGACGCTGGTGCTCCTGCTCTCGCTCCGCCTGCGCCACCCCGAATTGTTCGCCTGACGCGCCGCTTGCGGACCGGTCGGCAGCCCCTATCATCCTCTGTTACGCGGAACGGATTTTCTCGAAACAGCAGACGCCGCCGCGGGGAGATGCGCTCATGTCCTTCTTCATCGGGATCGCCGGTCCCTGGCTCGTGATCTCCGCCCTGCTGCTGATGTGGCACCGGCGGGAGGAGGAACGGCCGGCGCGGACCGCGGAGGCCGAGCCGGGCGGATACCCGCCGCGGGCCTGAGGCTGTCCGGGCTACCGCGCCCGCCGCTTCCACCCCCTTTCCTCTTCCGATTCCGCATGCTGCTCCGGCCCAGCCGAACCAACGGCCACGCCATGGGTTGTCGAGGCTCTGCGCCCTGTCGCAGCCCGACGTCACCGGCCGGCCCGGGCGATCGCGGCGGACACGGCGCGTTCCGTTCGAACCCGACGCGCCGCGTATCGTGGGCCGTCGATGCTGGAGCCACGTATGGACATTGCCCTCGACAAGATCACCGAGATCATCCTGCGGCTGCGGGCGGTCGAGGTGAAGGAAGGCGCGACCGATCCGGATTCGGGCTCCAACCCGACCGATGACGGCTCGATCGACATGCTGGTCGGCGGCACCGACGACGCCACCGAGCAGGAGATCCGCAGCATGATCGCCGGGCTCAACGAGGACGAGCGCGCCGATCTCGGGGCCCTGCTCTATATCGGTCGCGGCGATTACGAGGCGGCGGAATGGCGCACGGCGGTCAACTTCGCCAAGGAGCGTGAGGCGGCGGGCGATACGGTGATCCGCGAGTTGCTCGGCACGCCGGATGCGGCGCCGCTCCTCGAAGAAGGCCTCGACGCGCTGGGAATTCCCATGGAGCCGCCCGAGGCCTAGGGCGCCCCACCCGGCGTGAGGTCGCGCAGACGCCCGCTGCAAGCCGGACGAGTCGCGGCCCGCCGCGCTTTGAACGAGACCTGCATCGCGCAAAATGACATCGGCCCGGAACGAGCGCTCCGGGCCGATGCCGTGTCAGGGGTTAGATTTTAGGGTTCGCAGGCCAGCGCCTTCGCGCCGACGGCGACGAATTGCGCCGCTGTCCGCAATTCGTCGTCGATCCGCGGCGTCCGGGCCACTTGCCTGGCCTCGCGCGCCAGCTGGTCGTTGCAGGAGCAGGTCGGCAGCCCCTGGCCCACCGGCGGCGAGCAGGTATCGTGGTGCATGCAGGCCCGGTCGAGGGCATCGATCGGGGGAAGGCCGGCGCCGCGGCTGCCTGGGCCGCAATAATTACCGTGAAAAACCAAGGCGCCCTGGGGAAGCCCGTTGCCGAGATCCGGCGCGGTCGGCGCCTCGACGGAGGGTGCCTCGACGTCCGGCGTGACCACGGACTGAGCCGAGACGGCGAGCGGTGCGAGGCCGAGCAGGGCGGCCGAGAGTCCGGCAACGAAGGGAAGACGCCGGGCGGCGCGGTTAGGAAGTATAGCCAAGGTCGGAAAACTCCGTTCGAAACGCTCCCCTCACAGCTTTGCACCGGCGCGGATCGTTACCCGCGCCGGGAAGGCTGAGCCGTTCAAACGATTTGTCCGTGGACGTGGTTCACTCTTGCCATCGCGGTGACGAGCGAGGTCGTCGGCCCCGTCGAGGCCGTGGCCAGAGGCCGCCTGATGGTGCTCGGACGGGGCACCTCGACCGCGGAGCCTGAAAACGTCCCGGGCGGCATCGGAGGTGGCGGGCGGCGCTAACGCCCGTCAGCGGCTGCGCAGGATCAGCCGGTCGCCGCGCACCTCGTAGGAGGGCAACCGGTCGAGGAAGCTCTGGCCGAGCAGGTTGGTGGTCAGCACGCCGGGCCGGCTCACCATCGCGTTGACGTTGCGCTCGGTGATCGGCCCCACCGTGATCGAGTCGAGCCGGATCGGTGCCGTGAGTGCGGTGCCGTTGGCGGTGGAGACGCGTTGCGTGAACGCGCTCTCCGGCGGACGGATGCCGAGGCGCTCGGCGGTCTCGGCGGTGAGCACGACGCTGCTCGCGCCCGTGTCGAAGACGAAGCGCTGCTCGGCGCCGCCATTCACCGCCGCCAGCACGGCGAAATCGCCGTCGGAGCGGCGGGTGATCGTCACCTCGCCGCCGGGGCCGACGACCGCGGTGCCGGGGCGCAGGGCCCCGACGACATTGGCGCCGACCCGCTGCGCGTCGTCGCGATAGGTGTAGCCGACGACGATC
Organism: Methylorubrum extorquens; assembly: GCA_900234795.1. Classification (NCBI taxonomy): domain Bacteria; kingdom Pseudomonadati; phylum Pseudomonadota; class Alphaproteobacteria; order Hyphomicrobiales; family Methylobacteriaceae; genus Methylorubrum; species Methylorubrum extorquens. The sequence continues at coordinate 4,983,908 of LT962688.1, read as the reverse complement.
ACCGCGCCGATGGCGAGCCAGATCAGGATCGAAGCCAGGGTCTTGCCCGGCATGACGAGCGCCTGCCGCCAGCGGCCGGCGACGAGCAGCAGCAACAGCGCGGTCATCGACACGACGCCGGCGAGTTGATCAGCATCGAGCCCCATCACCGGGCCGCCGTCATGGTTGGCGATCAGGACGGCGAGGCCGATCCCGAGAACGGCGAGCGCGGCCCACATCATGGCGCGCATGCCTCCCGGCCGGGATAGGCCCGGCGCAGTCGCTCGGGCAGCGCGGCCATGACGGCCAGCCGCTGCGCCTCGGAGAGCGAGCCCCACAGACCGATCTCGTCGCGCGTGCGCCCGCAGCCCTCGCACAGGCCCGTCACGGCATCGAGCACGCAAAGCTTGGTGCAGGGTGAGGAGGGTTTCTTCGAAGGGGTCGCCAGCATCGCCCGTGCAAATGGGACGGAGCGGGGCCGTGAATCAAGGTCTCATCGGAAACCTTACGGGGCAATCGCTCGAAGCCGTTTGGGCGGCTTCGCGGCGCGAAGAGCGCCGCGCGGAGCGGGCTTTTCGGGGCGTAGCCCCGGAAAGCATCGAGCGGAGTGAAAGCCTGAGGCCGCGGAGGCGGCCGCCGGCGCTTGAGGCCGGGCGAAAAACAGGGCGATCGCTTCAAGCGATTGCCCGGGGGAAACCTTATGCCGCCCGAGGATCGTCGGACGGGCTGCGCTTCAACCAGTGGATCGGGTGGACGAGGATGCGCGTCCCCACATCCCCCTCCCAATGCGTCCGCAACCCTTGCGCCTCCACGGCCGCCACGATCTCGGCGGCGACGGCGGCCATGGTCGCGTCGCGGTCGTCGAACGCGCCGAAGGCGAGGTAGAGCCCCCGGTCGCAGACGACCGCTTCGACATCCTGCCCGTGGTAGAAGACGAACCCCCGCGAGGCGCGCCCGCGCTCCCGGCGCTGGTGATCGATTTCGGCCGCATCCGAGATGCCGTCCGAGCGGGTGTAGCCGGCATCGTGCAGCGCGATGATCCCGCTCGCGTCGAGCGCATCGAAGGCGATGGCGAGGCGGTCGAAATCCGTTTCCAGCGGCCACGTCGCCTCGTCGGCCCGCTTGCGTGCGAAGGCGCGCGCCACCTCCGCCTCGACCCAGCGGCGATCCTCGGGATCGATCTCGTCGAGGTTCGGGTACTCGTCCAGGATCGTCTCGAGCGTCGAGGCTTCGGTCTCGAAGCCGCCGCGGGCCAGGATCTCGATCCGCTCGGCGGTGTCGGCGCGGTCGATCGCCTCCAGGGGCGAGTCGGACGGGGCTTGGCTCTGCGCCTTCACCCTCCGGCTCTGGAAGAGTCGGCGGAGGATCTCCAGCATCACGCGGACCTCGCCTACGCCGTCGCCGCCACCAGGGCCAGCAGCACCGCGATCTCGCCGACCTGCTGGCAGGCTCCGACCACGTCGCCGGTCTGACCGCCGATCTTCCGCTCGGCGAGCGCGCTCAGGCCGAAGGCCGCGAGCGGCGCCAGGATCAGCGCGAGGCCGAGACCCAGCGGCGGCAGGCCGAGGACGGCGGCGATCCCGGCAAGGATCAGGCAGATCGATCCCGCGATCGCCAGCGTCGCCCGGGTCGGCCGGCCGACGGCGGCACCCGCGCCGCCGGGACGGGCGGGGTCGAGGATCGCGAGCGGGAGCAGCGCCACCGTCCGCGACAGAGCCGCGGCGAACAGCAGCGACACGGCGGCGAGCCCGCCGGAGCGGTCGAGCAGGGTGGCGAGCATCGCCGCCCGCAGCGCCAGCCCGAGGAACAGGGCGGTGCCGCCATAGGCGCCGATGCGGCTGTCGCGCATGATCTCGAGACTGCGCTCGCGGCTCTGTCCGCCGCCGAACCCGTCGGCGACGTCGGCCAAGCCGTCCTCGTGCATGGCGCCGGTGATGAGCGCAAGCGCCACCAGGGCGAGTGCCGCGGCGACGAACGGCCCGAGCCGAATCTCCCAGGCCAGCACCAGCACCAGGGCGGCGGGCACGGCGATCAGCAGCCCCGCCAGCGGCAGCATCCGCGGCACGGTGCGAAAATCCGGCGCGGCGTAGGGCGCCGGCTCGTCGGGCAGCGGCGGAACCGGCAGGCGGGTAAAGAAGCGAAGGCAGGCGGCGAGATCGTAGACCAGCTCCGCCCCGGGAAAGGGCGGTCCGAGATCGCGGCCACTGCGCTCGATCATTCCGCTGCCCTTCCCTTCGGCCGCCTGTACCGCGGGCCCGTCCGCTTCTATAGCGCCGGGAGCCGGCTGCCTGCTACGCGGCGCCGCTGGCTATCCGGTGGCAATTCCCGCACCGATCGGGCGACCTCCTTCGTTTTTCCCGCATCCGACGCGCACGAGCCCTGCCGATGACCTCCAGCCCGACCCCCGACACCTCGCCCTTCGCCGACATCCGCCGCCTGCTCACGGAGATGCCCGGCCCCGACGGGGACGCGGTCGCCGCGATCCGGGCGCGGGATGCCAGCCTCACCAAGCCGCCGGGCGCGCTCGGGCGGCTCGAAGGTCTCGTGGAATGGCTCGGCGCTTGGCAGGGCAAGGCCAAGCCCACGCTCGACCGGCCGATGGTCTGCGTGTTCGCCGGCAGCCACGGCGTGGTGGAGCGCGGCGTCTCGGCCTTCCCGGCCGCGGTCAACCGGCAGATGCTGGACAACTTTGCCGCCGGGGGGGCGGCGATCAACCAGCTCTGCGCCGCCTACGGCCTCGGCTTCCGGGTGTTCGACCTCGCGGTAGATCTGCCGACCGGCGACATCTGCTCCGGCCCCGCCCTCGACGAGAAAGGGTGCGTGGCCACCATGGCCTTCGGCATGGAAGCGGTGGCGGCGGGCACCGATTGCCTCGGGGTCGGCGAGATGGGCATCGGCAACACCACGGTCGCGGCGGCGATCTACGCCGCGCTCTACGGCGGCGAGGCCGAGCACTGGGTCGGGCGCGGCACCGGCCTCGATGCGGCCGGCCTCGCCCGCAAGGCTGAGGCCGTGCGGCTGGCGCTCGACACCCACAAGGATCATCTCGGCGACCCGCTGACGATCCTGGCGCGCCTCGGCGGCCGGGAGATCGCGGCGATGGCCGGGGCCATCCTCGCCGCGCGGCTGCAAAGGGTGCCGGTGGTGCTCGACGGCTATGTCGCGACCGCCGCGGCGGCCATTCTGCACGCCGCCGACCCTCACGCCCTCGACCACTGCATCGCCGGGCATCTTTCAGCCGAGGGCGCGCATGGCGAGGTGCTGGAACGGCTCGGCCTCAAGCCCGTCCTGTCGCTCGATATGCGCCTCGGCGAAGCCTCCGGCGCGGCCCTGGCGCTCGGCCTGCTGAAGGGCGCGCTCGCCTGCCACCGCGACATGGCGACGTTCGAGCAGGCGGGGGTCTCGGGCAAGAGCGCGGACTGACCTCCGTCAGGCCGCCCGCGCACGCCGGGCGGACGCCGCCTCGGCCGGGGCCTTCTCGGCAGCGAGCGTCATCGCGGGCAGGGTGTCCATGCCGCGGCTCGCGGGGAAGGTGACGATCACCTCGGTGCCCTCGCGCGGCTTCGACTTGAGCTGGAAGCCGCCGCCATGGAGGTCGATCAGACCCTTCACGATCGGCAGGCCGAGGCCGGAACCCTGCTCGGCGGTCTTGATCGCCAGCGAGCCGCGCCCGAACGACGACATCACCGTGCCGAGTTCGTCCTCGGGGATGCCGGGCCCGGAATCCTTGACGCTGAGATATTGCCCGCCCGACGAGGTCCAGCCGACCTTGATCGTGATCTCGCCGCCCGGCGGTGTGAACTTCACCGCGTTCGAGAGCAGGTTGAGCACGATCTGGCGCAGTGCCCGCTCGTCGGCCCAGAGGCGCGGCAGGGAATCGTCGATCAGGCTGGCGAACGTCTGGCCCTTGCTGCGGGCGCGCAGGGTCATCATGTGGCGGCACTCCTCGACCGTATGGGCGAGCTGAACCGCCTCCTCGGTGAGGTCGTAGCGCCCGGCCTCGATGCGCGAGAGGTCGAGGATCTCGTTGATGAGATTGAGCAGGTGCATCCCGCTGTCGTGGATGTCGGTGGCGTATTCCCGGTAGGCCGGGGCGACGTGGGCGCCGAACACCTCGTTCTTCATCACCTCCGAAAAGCCGAGGATGGCGTTGAGCGGCGTGCGCAGCTCGTGGCTCATGGTGGCGAGGAAGCGGGACTTGGCGAGGTTCGCCTCCTCCGCCCGCCGCCGGGCCTCGTCGGAATTGGCCTTGGCCTGTTCGAGTTCGGCGAAGATCGCGTCCTTCTCCGCGCGCGATTGCAGGGTGCCGACCGCGGAGGCGTAGAGGCGACGGGCCAGACCGGCGAAGAAGAGCTGGCTCGCCACCGTCATCGCGACGAGGAGCATCGTGTCCATGTCGCTGGAAAAGATCAGCAGCGACAAAGCCGCCAGCATCAGCGGCACGAGGCCGGCCAGGGCGGCGACCGGCACCGTCGCGGCGAGCATCGTCGTCACCGCCGCGACGATGACGAGGCCGAACAACGCGAAGGTGCGCGCCTCTGGAACGCCCACGAGCAGCAGCATCGCCCAGGCGGCGCTCTGGCCGAACTCGGCGGCGACGAAGGCGCGCCCCCAGTGCTTCAGCGACAGGCTTTCCGGCGCCTGCCGCAGGAAGCGGCGGCTCAGCAGCAGCATCAGGGTGGTGGCGGCGATCGCCCCGGCCGCCCAGATCGCCGCGGTCACGGCCGGCACCCAGATCGAGGAAGCACCCGCGACCATCAGCGCCAGGATCAGGAGCGGGATGCCCGCCCCGACCCGGTACTGCGCGTAGAGGCGCAGGAGTTCGGTATCGAAGGCCCGCTCCAGGCCGCTCGTGGAGGTCAGCCGCTCCCGGGCCGAGCGCATTTCGCGCGCGATGCCGCGCCGCTTGGCCACCTCTTGCGAGGAGGGCCCGCGCCCGCGCTGAACCATCTCCGCTGTGAGGTCGGCCATAACAGTCGAGATCGCCAATCGGGATCGGAACGCCGGGCGCCCGGTCGTGTTCTAGCGGCGCACGGGGTGAGGTGGAGAGCCCGCAGGGTGCCGTGCGAACCGTTAAGAAGCGGCTTCGACGATCCGGCGAATTGCGTAGATCCAGGGGCGGAAACGTCTCATCCTTATCGGAGTGCGCTCCCGCACATCGGGAACGAGCGGACAGGATCAAACTCGGAACGATTCCAAGTGCCGACACTCCAGGTGCCGACACCAAGTGACGGTGCCGAAGCGCATCTCGCGGCCCGATGGCGGTCCTGAGCCCGGGCGCTTCGTGCGACAGCTTCCTCTCGGAGAGCGCCCATGCTGACCCTCAACCTGAACGGCGTGGCCCGGGAGGTCGATGCTGACCCCGACATGCCCCTGCTCTGGGTGATCCGCGACCGCCTCGACATGACCGGGACCAAGTATGGCTGCGGCATCGCCCAATGCGGCGCCTGCACCGTGCACATGGACGGCCAGCCCGTGCGCGCCTGCCAGACCCGCATCGGCGATGTCGGCGAGGCCAAGATCACCACGATCGAGGGCGTCGAGGGCAAGGTGGCCGATGCCGTCAAGGCGGCGTGGCGCGGCCTCGACGTGGTGCAGTGCGGCTACTGCCAGTCCGGCCAGATCATGTCGGCCATCGGCCTGCTCACCGAGAACCCGAAGCCCAGCGACACGGATATCGACGGCGCCATGGACGGCAATGTCTGCCGCTGCGGCACCTACCAGCGCATCCGCGCCGCCATCCACGAAGCCGCCCGCACGCTCGCTTGAGCCGCCCCGCAGCCTATCAAGATTTGGAGCCCGGCATGCTCAAGCGAGACCTGACTGATGCGCCCATCCCCTCGCGGCGCGCCTTCCTCGGCGGTGCGGCGGCGGGTGCCATGCTGCTCGCCTTCCGCCTCGACCTGAAGGGTGCCCGCGCCGCGGAAGCCTCGGACGCGCTGTCGAAGGCCCCGGCCCAGCCCAATGCCTTCGTGCGGATCGCCGCCGACGACACCGTCACGGTGATGATCAAGCATCTCGATATGGGCCAGGGCAACACGACCGGGCTCACCACCATCCTCGCCGACGAACTCGACGCGGATTGGGGGCAGATGCGCGTCGCCTTCGCCCCGGCCGACGCCAAGCTCTACGCCAACCTGCTGATGGGCCCGGTCCAGGGCACCGGCGGCTCGACGGCGATCGCCAATTCCTGGTTCCAGCTCCGCAAGGCGGGTGCGGCCGCCCGCGCCATGCTGATCGCCGCCGCCGCCGACAAGTGGGGCGTACCGGCGGGCGAGATCACCGTCGCCAAGGGCGTCATCAGCCACAAGTCGGGCAAGCAGGCCCGCTTCGGCGAGTTCGCGGAGGCCGCCGCCGCCAAACCGGTGCCGCAGGAGCCCCGCCTCAAGACGCCGGCCGAGTGGACGCTGATCGGCGGGCGCGTGCCGCGCATCGATTCCGCGGCGAAGACCGACGGCACCGCGATCTACTCCCCTCGACATCCGCCGCCCCGGTCAGGTCACGGCGCTCGTCGCCCACCCGCCGCGCTTCGGGGCCACGGTGAAGTCGGTGGATGCGGAGGCCGCGCAAGGCATGCCCGGCGTCGTCGGCATCGTCACGATCCCGACCGGCGTGGCGGTGATCGCCCGCGACACCTGGACCGCGATGAAGGCCCGCGAGGCCCTGAAGATTACCTGGGACGATTCCGCCGCCGAGACCCGCTCCTCGGACGCGATCCTCGCCGAGTACCGCGAGACGGCCAAGACCTCCGGTCTCGTCGCCTCGCAGGCGGGCGACGCCGATGGCGCCATCAAGGGCTCGGCCAAAGTGCTGGAGGCGGAATTCTCCTTCCCCCTACCTGGCCCATGCCGCGATGGAGCCCCTGAACGCCACGATCGAGCGCGCGGCGGACGGCAGCTTCGACGTCTATGCCGGCTGCCAGATCCAGACGATCGAGCAGGCGGTGGTGGCGGCGACCCTGGGCGTCACGACCGACCGGGTCCGGCTGCACACCCAATGGGCCGGCGGTTCGTTCGGCCGGCGGGCGACGCCGGGCGCCGACTACTTCGCCGAAGCCGCCGCGATCGTGAAGGCCTGGGACGGCAAGGCGCCGGTCCACCTTGTCTGGACCCGCGAGGACGACATGGCGGCCGGCTATTACCGCCCACAGGTCCACCACACGGTCAAGGCAGGCCTGAACGAGAAGGGCCAGATCACCGGCTGGCGCCACACCATGGTCGGCAAGTCGATCATGATCGGCTCGCCGTTCGAGACGATGCTCGTCAAGAACGGCATCGACTCCACCACCGTCGAGGGCGCCTCCGACACGCCCTACGCGCTCCCGGCCTACCGCTTCGAGGTGCACAACGCCCGCGAGGGCGTGCCGGTCCTGTGGTGGCGGTCGGTCGGCCACACCCACACCGCCCACGTCATGGAGGTGTTTATCGACGAGCTGGCCCATGCCGCGGGGTCCGATCCGGTCGCCTACCGGCTGTCGCTGCTGACCCGCGCGCCGCGCCTGTCGGGCGTGCTGAAGCTCGCCGCCGAGCAGGCTGGCTGGGGCGGCAAACCCTCCGAAAAGGGCCGCGGCCTCGGCGTGGCGGTGCACGAATCCTTCGGTTCCTACGTCGCGATGGTGGCCGACGTCACGGCGGGCGAGTCCGGCGTGAAGGTCAACCGGATCGTGGCGGCGGTCGATGTCGGCATCGCCGTGAACCCGGACGTGGTGCGCGCCCAGGTCGAGGGTGCGGTGGGCTTCGCCCTGTCGGCGGTGCTGCGCAACCGCATCACCCTCAAGGACGGCGTGGTGCAGGAGAGGAACTTCGACAGCTACCAGCCGACGCGCATCTCCGAGATGCCGCGGGTCGATGTTCACATCGTGCCGTCCGAGGTCGCTCCCACCGGGATCGGCGAACCCGGCGTGCCGGTGCTGGCGCCGGCCATCGCCAACGCGGTCTTCGCCGCGACGGGCCAGCGCCTGCGCTCGCTGCCGCTCGACCTGTCGAGCCTGCGCGGCGCGTAAGCCGCGGGGCCTCCGCACCGCCGGTTCCGGGCCGGAACCGGCGGTGCGGCGGGCCGGACCTCGTACATATCGCGCACCGTACACATCTCGGCGAGGTAGGGCTCCACAACGCAAGCGTGCTTTACAAAATCGACAACCTGCCGATTAGGTGATGCCCATCGAGCCGCAGCAGGGCGCAGGATGGGCCAAAGAACAGACCCGCCCGGGTGGCCGTCGAATCGCGAGGCAACGGCGCAACGGATCCTCGAATTCGATTGGGCCGAAGCGGCGCTTCGGGCGAGCGAAGAGAAGTACCGCACCCTGTTCCAGACCATGGGGCAGGGTTTCTGCGAACTCGAATTCGTGCGCGACGAGCAGGGCCGAGCCGTCGATTTCCGCTACATCGAGCTGAATCCCGCCTTCGAGCGGCTGGTCGGTCTGCCGGCCGCGGAAGCACGCGGGCGGACGGGACGCGAAGTGGTGCCCGACCTCGATCTCTGGTGGGTCGAGACCTACGACCGCATCGCCGCGACGGGCCTGCCGACACGGCTGGAGCACACGGACACGCCGATGGGGCGCTGGTTCGAGGTCTCCGTCTACCCGCAGGCGAACGACCGCCTGCTGATCCTCTACGACGACGTCACCGAGCGCAAAGTCGCCGAGATGGCCCTGCGTGATCGCGAGGAGCGGCAGGCCTTCCTCCTGGCGCTGAGCGATGCGGTGCGCTCGCTGACCGATCCGGAGGCGATCCAGAGCGCGGCATGCCGGCTGGTGGGCGAGCGGCTGGATGTGGACCGGTGCTACTACGCGACCGCCGACGAAGCTGCCGGGATCATCCGGATCGCGTGGGACCACGTTCGCGGCGATGCGCCCTCGATCGCCGGCGAGCACAGGCTCGCGGACTTCGCATGGTCCGCCGAGATCCTCCGCCGCGGGGAGTGCCACGTCCTGGCCGACACACAGGCTTCGGTTCCGGAGGCGAGCCGTCCTGCCTTCGCCGCTCTGCAGATCGGCGCCTGCATGGGCACACCGCTCATCAAGAACGGCAGCCTAGTCGGCGCGCTCTGGGTCACCCACTCGACCCCACGCGATTGGACGGGCGCCGACCTGGGATTGCTGCGGGAGGTGGCCGAGCGGATCTGGTCGGCGGTCGAGCGCGGCCGGGCGGAAGCGGACATCCGGCGCAAGAACGCGGTGCTCGAAGGGATCAACCGCATCTTCCGTGAGGCGTTGACCGCCCCTACGGAAGAGGAACTCGGCCGCGTCTGCCTCGCGGTCGCCGAGGATGTGACGCAGAGCGCCTTCAGCTTCATGGGGGAGGTCGATCACGAGAACGACCGGTTCGACGAACTCTCCATCAGCGATCGCGGCTGGCAGCACTTCGCGATGGAGAACTCCGCTTTTTCCAAGGGCGTCGGCCCGAAAGGGCTCAAGATCCACGGTCTCTACGGCCGCGTGCTGCGCGACGGGAAAAGCCTCATCGCCAACGATCCCGGCTCGCACCCGGACCGGATCGGGACACCGGCGGGCCACCCGAGCCTGCAGGCCTTTCTCGGCGTCCCGCTGAAGCGGAACGGACAGACCATCGGCATGATCGGGCTCGGCAACCGCGCGGGCGGATACCGGTCGGAGGATCTCGAGGCCGCCGAGGCTCTCGCCCCGGCCATCCTCCAGGCCCTGCTGAGCAAGCGCACCGCCGACACCCTGCGCGAGAGCGAGGAGCGCTTCCGGACCCTCGCCGAACTCGTGCCGAGCCTACTCTGGAACTGCGATCCCGAGGGCAAGGTCATCGTCGTAAACCAGCAATGGGGCGCCTATACCGGCCAGACGCAGGACGAGGTCCAGAACGGCGGTTGGCTGGCCACTATCCCGACCGACGAGAGGGAGGAGACGAAGCGCATCTTCACGGAAGCCTTCACCACCGGCCGGCCGGTGGAGCGGCAGCAGCGCATCCGCCGCCGCGACGGCCCCTTTCGGTGGTTCCTGATCCGCCACGCCCCGGCACGGGACGCGGAAGGGCGGATCACGCGCTGGATCGGCGCCGCCACGGACATCCACGACCAGCACATCGCCGCCCAGAGCCTGCGGGCGGAGGAGGCACGGCAGGCCTTCCTTCTCGACCTCGCCGACCGGCTTCAGGACCAGACCGACCCGCAGGCCGCCCTTCAGACCGTGGTCGAGGCGCTGGGGCGCCATCTGGGCGCCGGACGGGTCGGCTACGCGCGCCTCTCCGCGGACGGGAAGCAGATCGAGCGGCAGGTCGGCTATCACGCCGAGTCCGAGGCTCGGCTCGGCCCCCTGCCCATCACGGCCTTCGGCCGGGCGGTTCTCGATCGGCTGCGGAACGGCGAGACGATCATCGTGGACGATGCCGCGGCCGTCGCGGCCCCCGGCGTCTGGCAACAGGGCGCCGTCGGTAGCTTCGTGGCGGTGCCGCTGGTCCGCGACGGCCGGGTCCGTACCGTCCTCTACCTGACCCATCGTCAGCCCCGGACGTGGACGCGCTCCGAGACGACCCTGATCGAGGAGGTGGCCGCGCGGACCTGGGAGGCGGCCGAGCGGGCGCAGGCCGAAACGGAGCTGCGCACGAGCGAAGCCCGGCAGCGCGCCCTGGTCGAAGGCATCCCCCAACTCGTCTGGCGGGCGGGCGATGGCGGCGCGTGGAGCTGGGCGAGCCCGCAATGGTGCCGCTACACCGGCCAGACCGAGGCCGAGAGCCGCGGCTTCGGCTGGCTCGACGCGGTTCACCCCGAGGATCGCGACCGGGCCCAGAATGCCTGGAGCGGCGCCGCCGCGGCCGAGGTGCTGGCTGTCGACTACCGAATCCGTCACGCCCCCGAGGGCCGGTATCGCTGGTTCCAGTCGCGCGCCCTGCCGCTGCGCGAGGGCAGCGACATCGTCGAGTGGCTGGGCACCTCGACCGACATCGACGACCTGCGGCAGCTGCAGGAGCAGCAGGGCGTGATGGTGGCCGAGTTGCAGCACCGCACGCGCAACCTCATCACGGTGGTGCGCTCGCTGGCCGAGCAGACCATGGCCCGAAGCGATTCCATGCCGATGTTCCGCGCGCGGTTCTACGACCGGCTCGCGGTGCTCTCGCGGGTGCAGGGCCTGCTTTCCCGCTCCACCATCGAGCCGATCACCCTGCACGCCCTCATCGCCACAGAGCTCGACGCCCTCGGGGCCTGGGAGGCCTCCGACCGCATCTATCTCGACGGTCCCTCCGTGCGGCTGCGCAAGGCGACGGTGCAGACCTTCGCGCTGGCCCTGCACGAACTCGCCACCAACGCCCGCAAATACGGTGCCCTCTCCGGAGATACGGGGCGGCTGAGCGTGACGTGGCGCACCTATACCGAGGACGACCGGATGCGGCTCGCCCTGCATTGGAGCGAGACGGAGATCGAGCGCCCGCGCGAGGAGGGCGCCGCGCAACGGCGCGGCTACGGGCGCGAGCTGATCGAGAAGGCGCTGCCCTACGCCCTCGACGCGCGCACGCGCTACGAACTGAGCGAGACCGCTCTGCACTGCTCGATCGACCTGCCGCTCACGGAACGGCGCAAGGCGGCGCGTCAAACCAAGGATCGAGAGACGCCGCCCTGACGCACGGGGGTCGGCAACAGCTCCGGCGGCACCCTGACTTCCATTCGGCCTTGAGCGCCGTAGGACAAAGCCGCTCCGAACGAGGCTCTATGCCCGCGCCAGCGCCCCCTCGATAATCCGCGCGACGGCGAGCGCCCGTCCATCGTCGCCGAACCGGGCGATCACCTGAACGCCGAGCGGCAGCCCGTCGCCCGGCACCGGAACGGTGACGCAGGGCACGCCCATCAGGGTCCAGAGGCGGTTGAAGCGGGCATCCCCGGTCGAACCGAGCCCCTTGGGCGCGCGACCGACGCTGGACACCGTGAGGATCGCATCGACATCCGCGAACAGCTCCTTGAGCAGGCGGCGCGCCCGGTGCGCCTCGCGGCGGGCGGCGTCGTAATCGGCGGCGCTGAGATCCTGCGCCCGGTCGAGTTGGCCGCGCAGCACCGGCGGCAGCGCCTCCCGGTGTTCGGCATATTCCCAGGCGAGCGCTTGGCGCGCCTCGAAATCCTGCACGGTCGGGTGCGCGGCCCAGGCGCGTGCGAAGGGTTCCGGCAGGACGAGATCGCGCAGAACCGCTCCGGCCCGCTCGGCGGCACGGGCCGCGTGATCGAGCGCCGCGAGCGCGTCCGCGTCGGCGCTCCCCGCGAAATCCTGAAGGCAGAGGGCAAGGCGCGGGTGCTCCGGGGCGGGCGCCTCGATGCCGGGCCGGTCCGCGATCAACGCGAGCGCGTGGGCGATGTCGGCGACGGAGGCGCCGAACAGGCCGACCGTGTCGAGCGCCCAGGAGAAGGTCTTGACCCCGACCGTCGGCAGCAGCCGGAACGACGGCTTGATCGCCGCGATCCCGCAGAAGGCCGCCGGACGGATCACCGAGCCGCCGGTCTGGGTGCCGAGCGCCAGGGGCAGCATCCCGGCGGCGACCGCCGCGGCCGAGCCCGAGGAGGAGCCGCCCGGCGTATGGCCGGGATCGTGCGGGTTTACGGTGGCGGCGGGGTCGAGGCCGGCAAAGGCCGTGGTCGCGGTCTTGGCGAGGGGCACGGCGCCGAGCGCGCGCAGCCGCGACACGATCGCCGCGTCGGCCCTGGGTCGCCAGCCAGCATAGATCTCCGAGCCGGCCTCCGTCGCCATGTCGGCGGTGTCGATGATGTCCTTGATCCCCACCGCGATGCCGGCAAGCGGCCCACGCGCGGGGACGGCCGTCGTCTCGGGCGCAAGGCGCAGCACGGCGCCGATGGCGGGGTCGCGCGCGGCGATCCGCTCGCGCGCCGTCTGAATCGCGTCCGCCGCCGAAAGGGTGCCGTCCGCGACACGGGCGCGGATGTCGAGAAGCGAGATCATGCCCATCCGAGTCACGGTCCGTGTCGAATCTGTCAACAGCGCTCCACATGGGGGCGGATCCGATCGCGCATCGTTAGCGCCTCGTTTACGGGACGGTGCGCATCGTCGCGTCCATGTGGCGTAAAGCGTTAGCGTTCTCGGCTCTGGTGCTGTTCGGCGCGGGGCTCACGGGCTGTGCGATCAACCGGTTCGAGCGCCGGGAAGCATGGCGCGATCAAGCCGAACAGATGTGCATCGCGCGCAAGCTCGTGCAGCCGACGGCCTATGTCTCGCTCGCCAAGGAGATCGACGGCCCCGGCCCCTGCGGCATGCAGCAGCCGTTCAAGGTCACCCGGCTCGGCGGCGGCACGGTGGCGCTCAAGCAGCGGATGACGCTGGCCTGCCCGGCGCTCGCCGAGGCCGAGGCGTGGCTCGCCGATACGATTCAGCCCGCCGCCAACCTCTATTTCGGCGTGCCGGTGGCCGAGATCAACGCGGGCACCTATTCCTGCCGCGGCCGCAACAACCAAGCCGGCGCCAAGCTCTCCGAGCATTCGTTCGGCAACGCGCTCGACATCATGTCCTTCACGCTCGCCGACGGGCACGTCATCACCGTCAAGGGCGGCTGGCGCGGCACCGAGGCCGAACAGGCCTTCCTGCGCGAGGTGTTCGTCGGGGCCTGCGCCCGGTTCTCGACCGTGCTGGCGCCGGGTTCCAACGTGTTCCACTACGACCACATCCACGTCGATTTGGCGATGCACGACCCGCGCGGCCTGAAGCGGATCTGCAAGCCGCTGCTGAAGTTCGAGTCGCAGCTCAATCTTGCCGACGGCTCGCCGCGGCCGCTGGCCTCGCCGCGCCCGCCTGCGCGCCAGACCGTCCCGACCCAGGCCCCGATCGACGTCGAAGAGGACGATCCCTACGGCGTCGCGCCGACCTCCTCGCGCACGACCGGAACGCGCGTCGCCCGCGCGCCGGCCGCCCCGGCGCCGACGGCCTATGCCGCCGCTCCGGCCCCGAGCCGGCCCCGCTCCCCGGTTCCGGCGCATGACGCGGCCTACGCGCCGCTGTCGCTGGCCGCGCCCCATGCCTCGGACCACGCTTCGGACGAGCCGATCTATTAATCCTTCAGGGGTGTGCCCGGCGCACCCCAGCCCGGACCAAAAGCGGCGCGCGCGCCCGGTCGAAGCTTGACTTGAGCCAAGCGCAGCGCATCGTCTTTCGCCCATCCGGTGCCCGCTGCGCCAAGCCCTGAACGGGCCTGCGTCGCGCTACGGCACCCTCAACTGGCGGATCTGAGCGGCATGCGCCCGAACCTTCCCCTCGCCGTCCTGGCGCTCGGCCTCGTCACGGCCTCGTCCGTGCTGCCGGCACTCGCCCGCTCCGGCCGCGAGGAAATCTCGCCGGCCGAGGAGCAGACCTTCCCCTACGACGCCGACATTCCCGGCTGCCAGGACGCCGACGTTCTGGAGAAGGTCTCGACCCAGTTCGCCGAGAAGGAGGCGAAGTTCTGGAACTCGTCGCTGACGATCGTCTCCTACGAGCGGATCGAGCGCACGGCGTGGCGCCCCTACGGCGTCGACTTCATCCCGCGCCGCTTCTGCTCGGCCCTCGCCACCACGTCAGACGGGGTGCGGCGCAAGGTCGATTACTCGGTGCGCGAGAGCCTCGGCATCATCGGCTCGACATGGGGCGTCGATTTCTGCGTCCACGGCCTCGACCGCAACAACGCCTACGCCTACGCCACCGCCTGCCGGATGGCGCGGCCCTGATCGGCGCGGGAAAGCGGGAGCAGCGCGCGGATGCAAGCTTGACTTGCAACCCGCGCCCGGCATCGTCCTGAGGCGTCCCGCCGCCCCCGAGTCCCTTCCATGCCCCGCCTCCGCCCCCTCGTCGCCCTGGCCCTCGGGCTGACCCTGACCTCCGGTGCGGGCGCGCAGGATTTCGGCGGGTTCCGCCGCGGCGGCGAGCCCGGCAGCTTCGACTTCTACGTGCTGTCGCTGTCGTGGTCGCCGACCTATTGCGATGGCGAGGGTGCGCGCCGCGACCGGAACGGGCAATGCGCCCCGGGCCGCGGACTCGGCTTCGTGGTGCACGGGCTGTGGCCGCAATACGAGCGCGGCTTTCCCTCGAACTGCTCGGCGGTGGAGCGCCCGTTAACCCGCAACGCGGTCGAGGCTGCGGGCGAGATCATGCCGAGCGAGGGGCTGGCACGCCACGAGTGGCGCACCCACGGCACCTGCTCCGGCCTCGATCCCCTCGCCTATTTCAAGGCGGTGAAGACGGCGCGCGAGGCGGTGACGATCCCCGAGGCCTTCACCAAGCCAGATGCAAGCCTGCGCGCCGCCCCGATCGAGATCGCCCGCCAGTTCGTGATGGCCAATAAGGGCCTGCGCCCAGACATGATGTCGGTGACCTGCCGCCGCGGGCAATTGCAGGACGTGCGGATCTGCTTCTCGAAGGATCTGCGCGGCTTCACCCCCTGCCCCGAGGTGGCGCGCCAGAACTGCCGGGCCGGCGAGGTGTCGGTCGACGCGGCGCGGTAAGGCGCGGACATTCCGTCGGATTGTGTGAAGCCCGAAGTCCACGGATTGTGGAATTCCGCAGAACGACATTATGTTGTGGGTGGAGGCCGGCAGGTGGCAGCCCGCCGGCCTCCTGTCAGACGATCCTGATCAGATCAGCGCGAGGTGGATGGCTAAGCGCCAACCATCTCGCGTTTTCGTCACGGTGATGCTGACCGCAATCGGGAAACCGATCACATTCTCTCACCTCCTTCCCGGTTCGCCTGCTCGCGATGGGCGGTGGCCGGCTGGCTCCACCGCAAGCCCCGCTGGCCACGGGGCCGTCGCAACCGGCAAGGTTCACGTCCGACACGACTACGTATGAGCGGTTGCACTTCCGCCCGTCAACGATGACGGCGCCGTGCCCTCAGCTCAGCAAGCCTTCGACGTCGCCTCTCCTGATCCTGGACCCGCGCCCTGAACTACCGTCACGCCTTCCACGCCGGCAATTTCGCAGATGTGCTCAAGCACCTCGTGCTGACCCGCGTGCTCGTCCATCTCTGCGCCAAGGACAAACCGTTCCGCGCCATCGACACCCATGCGGGCCTCGGCGTCTACGACCTCGAAGCGGACGAGGCCGGGCGCACGGGCGAGTGGCACGATGGCTTCGGCCGGCTCGACGTGCCGTTCGCGCCCGAGGTCGAGGCCTTGCTCACGCCCTACCGCGAGGCGGTTGCCGCCGTGCGGGCGCGGTTTGGTGCCACCACCTATCCCGGTTCACCCGCGATCATCCGCGAAGCCCTGCGGGCCGGCGACAAGGGCGTCTTCGTGGAGTTGCATCCGGCCGACGCGCAGACGCTCGCAGGGCGCTACGCCAGCGATTCCCGCACGAAGGTGATGCATCTCGACGGCTGGACCGCGCTCAACGCCCTGATCCCGCCGCCGGAGCGCCGGGGCCTCGTGCTGATCGATCCGCCCTACGAGGAACGCGGCGAGATCGACCGTTTGGGCGCTCACTTGCTGAAGGCCGCGCGGAAATGGCCGACCGGGATCTATCTCGGCTGGTATCCGATCAAGGACGTGTCCGGGGTCGATCGTATGGCGGCGGCGCTCGATGCGGGGCTGGAGCGGCCCGCATTGCGCCTCGACCTGATGATCGAGCGGCCCGACGATCCGACACGCCTGACCGGCACCGGCCTCGTGGTCATCAACCCGCCCTGGACCCTGGCGGCGGAAGCGGAACTGTTCATGCCGGCTCTCGCCGAGCGGCTGGCCCGCAGCGGCTACGGTGCCTTCAGAACCGAGCGGCTCGGGCCGGCGGAGTAGAACACCCGCCTCACCCTCAATGCAGTGTCCCCTCCCCCGGCTCGGGCTCGGCACCCGGTTCAGGGATCGCCTCGGCGAAGGGGAATTCCAGGACGACATCCCCGGCCTCGTCGGTGACGACGAGGATCGCTGTGACCAGCCGCGGGTCGCTGCCCTCTTCCTCCAGGCTGGCACGGATCGTTGCCCGCGCCACACGCCAGGCCTGATCGGGATCGCGCAGCTCCACGCCCTCGTCGTCCGTGAGGGCGTCGGTGCCGATGCGGGTGTGAAAGAAGTAGCGTGGCACCGGGGAGGACAGCCTTACTTCGCGGAGCCCTGTTGCGGGCTCTGACCGCCGGACTTGTCCTTTTTTGTTAGCCTCGTGGTGGCCGATGACGCAACCGGCAGCGGCACCGGCCTTGCCGTGGCCGGCCATGCTGCCCGCCGCGCCGCCGACGACGGCGCCCTTGAGACAGCCCTTAGCCTCGACCGGGCCGGCCAGAACGGCCGCGCCGAGAGCGAGGACGGCAGCGGTCAGAATCGGATGTTTCATCACGTGAGCCTCTGGTTGGCGCATCGTCCCGGCGCGATGGGCGCAGGCCGATGCGAAGCGGGTGAGACGCCAACCGGCCGCGACCGCATCCGTTCCGCGGGCCGGTCAGGCCGCGATCCGGCCCTCGAGCGGGAACACCTTGGCCGGGTTCATCAGCCAGGCCGGATCGAACACGTTGCGCACGCGCATCTGCTGTTCGAGGTCGTCCTGCGTGTACTGGAAGCGCATCAGCTCGCGCTTCTCGATCCCGACGCCGTGCTCGCCGGTGAGGCAGCCGCCGACCTCGACGCAGAGCTTGAGGATCGCGTCACCCGCGGC
Organism: Methylorubrum extorquens; assembly: GCA_900234795.1. NCBI lineage: Bacteria > Pseudomonadati > Pseudomonadota > Alphaproteobacteria > Hyphomicrobiales > Methylobacteriaceae > Methylorubrum > Methylorubrum extorquens. The sequence goes on along the minus strand of LT962688.1, from coordinate 4,966,366 downwards.
CTCGGCCTTCTGCAACTCGCCGGGCTTGTTGATGTCGAACAGGATCAGCGGGTGCAGGTTGCCGTCGCCGGCATGGAACACGTTGGCGACGCGAAGCCCCTGCTCGGCGCAGATCGCCTCGATCCGTTCCAGCACGTAGCCGAGCTGGCCGGTTGGGATCGTGCCGTCCATGCAGATATAGTCGGAGATGCGCCCGGTGGCGCCGAAGGCGGATTTCCGGCCCTTCCAGATCGCGGCGGATTCGGCTTCCGACTTCGAGACGCGGATGCTGGTCGGGTTGAACCCTGCGGCGATCGCCTCGATGCGCGCCAGCATGTCCGAGCATTCCTCGTCAGAGCCCTCGACCTCGATGATCAGCATCGCGGCGGCGTCGCGCGGGTAGCCGGCCTTGGCGAAATCGTCGGTGATCAGGATCGCCTCGCGGTCCATGTACTCGATGGCGACCGGGATGATGCCCGCCGCGATGATCGCCGCTGTGCAGGCGCCGGCATCCTCGACCGAGGAGAAGCCGACCAGGGCCGGGCGCGCGCCTTCCGCGGCGCGCAGAATGCGCACGGTGGCCTCGGTGACGATGCCGAGCTGGCCTTCCGAGCCGCAGATCAGCCCGAGCAGGTCGTAGCCGCCGGAATCGAGATGTTCGCCGCCGAGCTCGACCACGGTGCCGTCGTTGGTCACGAGCGTCACGCCCATGAGGTTGTTGGTGGTCACGCCGTATTTCAGGCAATGCGCGCCGCCGGAATTCATGGCGATGTTGCCGGCGATGGTGCAGGCGAGCTGGCTCGACGGGTCCGGCGCGTAGAAGAAGCCCTCATGCGCCACCGCCCCGGAGATCGCGAGGTTGGTGATGCCGGCCTCGACCCGAGCGATACGATTGGCGAAATCGAGATCGAGGATGCGCGTCATCTTGCCCACCCCGAGGATGATCGCATCCTCCTGGGCGATGGCACCGCCGGCCAGCGACGTGCCGGCGCCGCGCGGCACCACCCGCACGCCGTTGGCGTGGCAGAAGGCCATCACCGCCGAGACCTCGCGGGTCGTGGAGGGCAGCACCACGGCGAGCGGCATCTTGCGGTAGGCGGTGAGCCCGTCGGTCTCGAAGGCGCGGCGCTCGTCCTCCGTCGTCACCAGAGACTCCGGTGCCACCAGCGCGGACAGCCCCTCGATGATCGCCTCGCGGCGGGCGACGACATCCGCATCCGGCGCGGGGAAGGCGATCGACATGGCCGGCATCTCCTCCAGAGATTTGTTTTTTACGTCTTCGTTCCGGCGATCCACAGCGGCGTGCAGGGCCTTCAGCCCCGCTTCAGCCGCCGCAGTTCAGGTTCAGCCCGGACGACGTCGGACGCGCATTCTAACGGAAAGTCTCCCGGGACGCACGGCGGTTCCCGCCGACCCATGCAGCCACCGAAAGGACCAGAAGCGTCTTCGTGAAGTCACCTCGGCTGGACGCGTGCCCGGCATAGTCTATATCTGTTCTAAGGCTAAAAGCTCTGCCATAAGCAGGCCGGCTTCGGCCGTTCAAGGAGGAAAACAACGATGCGTCATCTCATCCTCGGCGCCGCCCTCGCGCTGCTGCTGCCTGTCGCCGCCCATGCCGAGGGCGATGCCGCCGCCGGCGAGAAGGCGTTCGCGCCCTGCAAGGCCTGCCACAATTTCGAGAAGAACGGCGTCGGCCCGACCCTGAAGGGTGTCGTCGGCGCGAAGGCCGGTGAGGGTGCCGACGGCTACGCCTTCTCCGACGCGCTGAAGAAGTCCGGCCTCACCTGGGACGAAGCCAACCTCAAGGAGTGGCTCGCCGACCCGAAGAAGAAGGTGCCCGGCACCAAGATGGTCTTCCCCGGCATCAAGGACCCGAAGAAGGTCGACGACATCATCGCCTACCTCAAGACGAAGTCCTGAGGCTCCGCCCTCCGGAAGTCGATCGGAACAAACAGGAAAGCCGCCCCTCGGGGCGGCTTTCTTCGTTTCAAATCCCTGAGTGACCGGCGGGTGCGTCAGCGAGACGCGTTCGCCGCCGGCAATTCGGTGCTGCCGGCACGGGCATGCAGCTCGTCGCGCATGGAAGCGAGATTGTCGAGGAGCGCGCGCCGCTCGTCGAGGGTCATCCCGGTCATGCCGCCCACCGTGTGCGGCAGGCAATCCATCTTGCCCTTGAGCCCACGCCCCTTGTCCGTGAGGAAGATGCTGACCTGGCGCTCGTCCGGCCGGTCGCGGGCGCGGCGGACATGGCCCGAGGCCTCCAGGCGCTTGAGAAGCGGCGTCAGCGTGCCGGAATCGAGGAAAAGGCGGCTGCCGATCTCCTTGACCGAGAGCCCCTCCTCCTCCCACAGCACCAGCAGCACGAGATATTGTGGGTAGGTCAGCTCGTGATGGGCCAAGAGGCTGCGATAGGCGCGACCGAAGGCATGTGCCGCCGCGTAGACGGCAAAGCAAAGTTGGCTGTCCAGGGATTGCGGGTCATCGCGGCCCGTTTGACTCATGACACTCTTCCTCGGTGCGCCCACGGCGCACTGGCGTTTGCGACCCGCAGACGGGTTCGGCACCGACGGATATGGGGACGGCGAGCCGCCTCCGCGAATCATTGGGCCGCCCCGCGATCCGCCGCCGCCATCGGATGAGAGGCCTGCGTGAAAAGGCAGCAGCCCCTTGGGCCCCTGCGCTCTCGCGCGATCCGCGTCCCGGCCAATGGCAGCCGCGCGGTGGAATCCCTGCGACAGACCTAAGACTCGGACCCTAAAGAAAAATCGTCGTGGGTACAATCGAACCACGCGCATGGCTTTCACGGTCACCCGCATGGACGCGGCGCGCCCGAAAGCCGCTGCGGCGGAAATAATCCGCGCGTTCCTCGAAGAACGGCCCGCCCGTCCGAGGGCCGAAGCGGGCTCGGGTGAACCGGCAGACAGGGGCGACGATCCCTCGGGTGATCGGCCCTACGCTCCTGCAATCGCTGTGGATGGCCAAGACGGCACCGGCTCTCGGGGCAGCGGAGCGGAGGCGTTCAGCCCCTGCCTCTTCAGTTCTGGCCTTAGCTCTTGCCCTTCCCCGGCTCCTCTCCCGTTGGCTCGGCCGGGCTGTCGATGGTGCAGGACACTGCCTGCACCGCCGCGTCGGCAACCGCGCGCTCGCTCGGCAGCGCGGCGATCACGCGGACCACCGCGAAGCCGCGCCGGGCGGGGGCGACGATGCGCACGTCGCGCGTCACCTCGCCGGCCACGTCGTTGGCCAGCGCCTCGTCGAACTGGGCGCGGGTCATCACCACGAGATCGAGCCCGCCGCGCACCGCCGCCTGATCGGTCACCGCGTAGAAGGCACCCCGGCGGCTATGCATCGAAACCGACAGCATCAGCGAGCCGGCCTGGGCCGAGACCCGCATCGGCCCGTCGTCGAGGTCGTAGGAACACACGCCGACCGAGACCGCCGGATCGGGATTGGGCAGCCATTCGCCGTTCGCCGCGGGCGCGCCCGCGAGGCCGTGGATGCGCAGGGGGTGGTCGAGGGTTTCGCTCGCCCTCGCGCGGGTGAAGGCGTCGCCCTCCGAGAAGCGCGGGATCGCCAGCACCGTGGCGATGTGGACGATGCCGGCGATGACGAGGCCGCAGGCGGTGGCGAGCCAGAACGCGCTGCGGCTCATGACCCGCACCCCGTGCGCTCGATCACCGGCAGGGTATCCCGGTCGAGCGAGCCGACGCTCGCGGCCACCGGCGTGTCGTAGAGGCGCAGCGCCAGTCGCACGGGCCCCCTCGGCCGCGGCATCGGCAGCCAGTTGCCGGGCTGGACCTCGGGGCTCAGCAGGATCGCGAAGCGGCCATCGGTCTCGCGCAGGATCTCGGTCGAGGTAAAGCCCGTCCGAACCGGCTCCTGACCCGGCGCCAGCGCGCCACGGCCGGTCACGGTGAGGGTCCAGGCGCGGGCCGGTGGCGTCACGCCCGCAAGGCGATAGCTGCAGGCGGCGTCCAGCGTCCGCCCGTCGTCGTCGCTGGCGGCGGTCAGCAGCATGCCCTCCCCGACCGCGAGGGGAATGTCGCTGCGCCGGGCGTTGACGGCGCGGGCATAGGGGTCGGAATCGAGTGAGCCCGCCCGCGGCCACGCCGTCCAGCTTCCGATTGCTGTCCCGCCGAAGGGGTAGCCGCCGCTGGTGGCGTAATCGGCACTGGCGAGGCCGAGGAGCCCGCCGAGGGTGAGCGCGTAGACGAACAGCCCGACGCGCGAGCTGCGCGAGGCGGCGCCCCGCGCGAGGCGGCCTAGGTGCTTGGGTAGCCGCTTGTGCCGCCGCGTGGGCAGGCGCCCGGACGGCTCGGCGCCGGCATCCTCACGCAGAGATGTTCCGGCCGCCGGGCCGACTCCACTCGACAGGGCCATGGGGTCGGCCTCAGGGCGTCCCGAAGCCGCCGGAGGCGCGCGCGCCCTCGGCGACATCGACGGGCACGAGGCCGGGCGCCCGCATCCGATCGGGGGCGACGGCGCCCGAGCGCGCCGGATCGCTCTTGCCGGGCTCGCTCTTGACGGGTTCGCTTTTGGCGGCGGAGCGGTTGGTCTCGACGTTGCGGAACAGGCCGTTGAGGCCCGACAGCACCTCGAAGGAACGGCGCGAGAGCCGGCCGCCGGTGCTGGCGGCGGCCGCCGCGCCGTCGGCCTGCGCCTGGGCAGCCTGCGGCGCGCTCCGGCGGTCGTTCAGGCCGGGCATCGGCTTCAATTCGATGCCCTGATGGGCAGGGGCCATGATCTCGTGCCACGTCATCGCGGGGAGCGAACCGCCGGTCATCTTGTTGGTCGGGCTGTGGTCGTCGTTACCGTACCAGACGGCGCCGACATAGTTGCCGGTGTAGCCGACGAACCACGCATCGCGGTAGCCGTTGGTCGTGCCGGTCTTGCCCGCGACCTTCACGCCCTCGATCTGGGCCTTTCGCGCGGTGCCTTCCTCGACGACCTTGTTGAGCATGTAGTTCATGTCGGCCGTGACTTGGGACGAGAGCACCTGCACCGGCTTCTCGTCGGCGTGGCGGTAGATCACCTCGCCGCTGGAATTGCGCACCTCGCTGGCGACGTAGGGCTTGGCGACCTTGCCCCCGTTGGCGAACACGGCAAAGCCGGCCGCCTGATCCATCACCGTCACCTCCGTGGCGCCGATCGGCAGCGAGGGTGTGTCGGTCAGCGGCGTCGTTACGCCCATCGCTTTCGCGAGCTGGATGATCTTCTCGCGGCCGGCCTTCGCCGCCTTCCAGTCGTGGGTGATGCCGAGCCCCTTGCCGATGGCCGTGGTGACCTTGATCGGGATCGTGTTGACCGATTTGGCCACCGCGAGCCACATCGGCTGGCGCCCGGAATAGGAGCGGCCATAGTTCTGCGGGCACCAGTTGCCGACGCAGACCGGCGAATCCACCACCTGCGTGTCCGGCTTGAACAGGCCCGAGGCGAGCGCCGCGGCGTAGACGTAGGGCTTGAACGAGGAGCCCGGCTGGCGCAGCGCATCGGTGGCGCGGTTGAATTGGCTCTCGCCGTAATCGGCACCGCCGACCATGGCACGCAGCGCCCCGTCGGGATCGAGGATCACCACGCCGGCCTCGTCCACGTCGTACTGGTCGCCCAGCCGCCGCAGCATGTTCTCGACCGCCTGGTCGGCGGAGCGCTGGATCGAGAGGTCGAGGGGCGTCTTCACCGTGAGCACGCGGTCGTTGCGGAGCTTGCCCGCATCGGCCATCCGCTTCACCTCGTTGAAGGCCCAGTCGAGGTAGTAGTCGGCGGTGATGTCCTTGGTGCGGGTCACCGGGGTCGCGGGGTTGCGCAACGCCGTCTGGATCTGGCCCTCGGTGACGAAGCCCGCCTCGACCATGTTGTGCAGCACGTCCACCGCCCGGCCGCGGGCGGCGGGCAGGTTGACGTTGGGCGAGTACTTGGTCGGCGCCTTGAATAGGCCGGCGAGCATCGCGGCTTCCGCCAACGTGATGTCCTGCAGCCGCTTGCCGAAATAGTAATCCGCCGCCGCCACCGCGCCGAAGGTGCCGCCGCCCATATAGGCGCGGTCGAGATAGAGCTTGAGAATCTGGTTCTTGGTCAGGTGCGCTTCGAGCCAGAAGGCGAGGAACGCCTCGTTGACCTTGCGCTCCAGCGAGCGCTCGTTCGTCAGGAACAGGTTCTTGGCGAGCTGCTGCGTCAGGGTGGAACCGCCCTGCACGTTGCCCTTGCCGGAGGAATTCGAGACGAGCGCGCGGGAGGTGCCGATCGGATCGATGCCCCAATGCTCGTAGAAGCGCCGGTCCTCGGTCGAGAGCAGCGCCTTGATCATCAGCTCGGGAAAGTCGTCGAACTTCAGCGAGTCGTCGTGCTTGATGCCGCGGCGTCCGACCTCGGTACCGTAGCGGTCGAGGAAGGTGACGGCGAGATCCTGGGCCTTCAGCCAGTTGTCGCTGGTGAGGTTGAAGGCGGGCTGAGCCAGGAACAGCAGCAGCAGGGCGCCCGCCGTCCCAATGGTGACGCCCTCGCTGGTGAGGTCGAGGGCGTAGCGCTTCCAGCCGCGGACCGAGAAGACCTGCATCCGCGCCTGGAAGCGCTCGTAGGCTTCAGTCGTGGAATGGCCGCCCTCGTAAAGGCTCGCATTGACCCAGGCATCGAAGGCCAGGGCCGCGCGGCTGATCCGCGTCGTCAGCGTCTTGAGGCGGGGCAGGCGCAAGGCGGCTTCCGGTTTCTTTCGACGTTGTCCGGGTCGGCGTAGAGAAAGCCCCGGCAACGATTATCCGATACGTTCTGTATCAGGACACGCGCCGGCCCGCGAGCTTTCGCTTCCGTTAAGGAACGCGAATGGCGGGCCACCGTCCCCCGGCGGACCACTTACCGCGCATTAACCTTAAGACGCCTGTGGCAGCCGAATCCGGCGGGCGGATGGCGGATCGTCCGGTCCCGCTTGCTCCCGGCGGCGGCATGCGGCAGGAGGGGCGCCTTGTCCCGAAACGATACGATCGAAAGCGAGCGAGGCGCCTGATATGGCCGAGCGCAGCGAAGGGCCGTTCTGGCGCGTGAAGACGCTCGAAGCGATGAGCCCGGCGGAGTGGGAGAGCCTGTGCGACGGCTGCGGCCGCTGCTGCCTGCTCAAGCTCGAGGACGACGACACCGGCGAGATCCACCACACCGATGTCGGCTGCACGCTGCTCGACACCCATACCTGCCGCTGCCGCGACTACCGCAACCGTGCCAAGCGCGTGCCGGATTGCGTGCAGCTGACCCCGGAGGCGGTGCGCACGATCCCCCTGGCTGCCGCCGACCTGCGCCTACCGCCTCGTGCGGGAGGGCCGCGACCTGCCGGCGTGGCACCCGCTGAAGACCGGCCGCCGGGCCAGCGTCCACGATGCCGGCATCTCCGTGCGCGGGCGCGTTGCCGGCAACGAGGAGGAATTCGCCGAGGACGAATTGGTCGAGCGCATCGTCGCATGGCCGGACGAAGCCGCCTGAGCGGGCGATTCAGGCTGCACGCGCGAGAAACGGCGGCAGACACGGCAAGGGTAGCGACCGGGATCGCGGCAGGGTCACCACGGCGAGGTTGAAATCGAGGGCCGCCTCGATCCCCTCCCGCCACAAGGAGAGCGGCGTCGGCTGCGGGAGACGGATCGCTCCCTCGCTCTCGCCCTCACTCAGGCGCAGCTCGGCGCCGAGCCCCGCGACCAGCCGCCGCATCGCGACGTTGTGGGGCATGCAGCGCAGGCGAAGCTCGACGAGACCGCGATTGCGGGCGGCCTCGGCCAGACGCCGCAGCAGTTTCAACCCGAGTCCGGCCCGCCGAAACCCCCCGCTCCACCGTGAGCGCGGCCTCCGCCTGCCCAGGGCCGAACGGGCGCAATTCGCCGATCGCCCGCAAGGTGCCATCCACGAAGACGCCGACGATCAGGCCGGGCGCGACCATCGCCTGCGCCGCATAGGCCGCGGCCGTCCGGTCACCGACCGCGGCCATGAAGCGACTCGCGCGGGTTTCTGGATCGAGGCGCAGGAAGAAGGCGTGCACCGCCGGCCCATCGCTCGGCCAGAGGCGGCGCAGACTCGGTCGGCCCCGTATCGCGCCGAGGGGGCGGCCTGAGGGACGATCGTCGGAAAAGGTTGAGAGGGACATCGGGGAGGTGAAGAACTCTTGCGGCGCACCGGATCGGCGATGTGCCCGCGCGGCCTCCCTCTCCGGCACGGACAGAGCCAATTTGGCGCGGCTTTCGGCTTACCGCAATGCAGCAAAGTGCTGAATCTCCGCGTGAGCCCGCATGGCTGGTCTGTCCGCGTCTTCCAGGCCTGCAACCGCAGGTGACGGAAGGATCGCATCGATCTTCGCCGGCAAAGGCCCGGATTTCTGATATCCTGTTACCTTTTATTTAAATGCTGACGGATACCCTGAATCCATGCGGCGAGAATCGAATTACATCAGCAACGAGGAAGGATCGGTGGCCGTCGAGTTCGCCCTCGTCGGAGCAGCGTTTATCCTTACACTGCTTTTCGTAATGGCGTCCGCACTGGTCGGGTATATCAACCAGACCCTCGACAACGCGACGATACGGGCCTCACGCCAGATCCTGACGGGGGGCCTTCAGTCTCAATCGAGTGCGGCAACGCTGGAGGGTTTCAAGCAAACCCTCTGCGGATACCTGCCCGCGACGCTTTCTTGCGACAACCTCATCGTCAATCTCTACGTCGTGCCCAAGGCAGGCCAACCCAGCGGGTACTACGCCTACGTCTCCTCCGACCTGAGCGGCGTGACCGTCGCCAATCTGGCCACCGGGTCAGGGCAATTCAATCTCGGAAGCCGCGGAGACTACCAGTATCTGCAGGTCATCTACCCGATCACGTTCCTACCTCCGCAGATTTCATACTGGTTGAGCGGCGGCGCGACCTACAAGGGCAAGCCGGCTTATCTCGCGGTCTCGGCCGCGGCCTTTCGCAACGAGCAGTACTGATGGCGGACGGCTCCCACCGCACGCCCCTTCCCGCGGCGCGGCGCGGCGCGGCACCGGAGAGCACCCCCGCCCTCCGGGCGCTGGCGGCGCTCCGACACGTCCGCGCCGGCCTCGGGGCGCAGGCGGAACGCTTCCGTGCCGCGGAGGGCGCGGTGGCCGCGATCGAGTTCGCCCTGATCCTGCCCACCCTGCTGCTGATCCTGTTCGCGGGCACCCAAGTGGTCGCCTACGTCAACGCGACGCGCAAGGTTGAACTCGTCGCGCACTCGATCAGCCAGATGATCTCGCAATCGGTGCCGCCGGACACCTCGACCGTCGCCCGGGTCAACGCCACCGACCTGCATTTCAGCTACGACGCCACCCTCGTGCTGTTTCCCTACGTGATGAAGGACGCCAAGCGGCAGGGCCGGTCGTGGTGGGAGAACATCTCGATCAACTATGCCAGCATCCAGTTCAAGGCGAAGAACACCGCCTGCCAGAACAATTCCGACACCAACACCGACCTGAGCCCCTGCTACAATGCTAACGTGGTCTGGACGACCACCGGCACCGCTCAGCCCGGCGGCGCCAATTACCGTCCTTGCGATACGCCGCAACTGCCGGCCGATGACGACGCAACGCCGAGCCGGGTCACCCTGCCGCGATCCACCTACGGGCCCGGATCGCTGGTGGTGATCGATGTGGCATTCGACTTCACGCCGACTTTCGGGTCGGGCTTCGTCCCAGCCGTGCGGATCGCGCGATCGGCCTATGTGCAGCCGCGCTACGCGTCGCTGGTGAACTTCGACACAACCAACAACGACGGGATCGCGACCAAATGCACCGGCTATTGACCCGCGCAGGCCGGCTCAAGGGCCGGGCGACGGCACTGGCCTCGAACGCCGAGGGCAGCATCAACGTCCTCTTCGCGCTCGCCGTGCTTCCGACCATCGGCCTCGTTGGCCTCGGCGTCGATTACGGCATGGCGATCAGCAGCAAGACGCGGCTCGACAACGCAGCGGACGCCGCCGCGCTCGCGGGCGTCGTGACAGCCAAGGAGTTCATCGCCGCCAACGCGCAGCAGAGCGACGTGACGGCGTCCGGCATCAAGGCGGGCGAGTCCCAGGCCCTCAAGGCCTTCAACGCCAATGCCAGCAAGGTCCCGTTCGCAACGGTCTCTCTTTCGCAACTCGAGATCGTACGAAGCGGACAAACCCTCGATGCGACGGTCAGCTATACGGCCACCGTTCAAAGCACGTTCGGCAGAATCTTCGGGCTTTCGGCGACGACCCTGACCAACCGGGTCAACGCCTCGGTCGACCTCGCAAGCTACCTCGATTTCTACCTGATGGTGGACGTATCGGGCTCGATGGGTCTGCCGACGAAAGATTCCGACGCTGAAGTGCTCGCCATGCAAAGCAAGGAGAAGCAGGGAAACTGCCAATTCGCGTGCCACTTCCCAGACAGTGTCGGCTGGACCAAGGCGGCGGGAAAAATCCAGTTGCGGTCCGACGCGGTGAACAACGCCGTTTGCGAACTTCTGAAACGGGCCTCGACGCCGGTCGTGCCGAACCAGTATCGAATCGGCATCTATCCGTTCATCAATCAATTGGCGACACTCGCGCCCCTCACCGATACCACCACGTCTCTTGCCGCGCTGAGAACGGCGGCTCAGTGCGACAAGGTTTGGCCGCTCGCTTTCACCAATCTGCTCGATACGGGCAGCACGCAACTCTTCACGAACAACGATCCGAAGACCGGCACCGGCAGCGGTGGGACTCATTTCGAGGCGGCCCTGCCGAAGATGAAGTCGACCATCAAGCCCTACGGCAACGGCTCCGCCTCAACGAACTCGAGGCCGTTCGTGTTTCTGATCACTGACGGCATGCAGAACAGCCAGTCGTACTCAGCGTGGAAGGATACGAAGACATTTTCTGGAAATCCTTCGAAATTTGCAGGCTATCCCAACGCCGACTGGAACGGCTCGCAACCCGCTCAGATCGATCCGTCGAAGTGCACGGATCTCAAAAACGCCGGTGCGACCATCTCAGTTCTTTACATACCCTACAACATTGTAAAAAATTACAACAATGACAGCTATATTGTTTGGGAGAATGGCCGCGTAAATCAATTCAGTCCAACCCTCGCAGATCCTCTTCGGAAATGCGCATCGCCGGGATTTTTCTACACGGCCAATACCCAGGATGATATCACCGCTTCACTCGGCGCAATGTTCAAACAGGCACTGAGAGTTGCTCGCATCACTCAATAAAACACAGCTGCGCCGAACCGCATGGTGGTGCGGAACGAGAGAATGGCAGAATGAGCGCCGGGAGCCGCTTCCCGCGGTAAAGTCACGGGGGAGCGGCTCCGGCGTGTTGAGGTCCGAGCATGGTCGCGGACGATCGGCCCTGGCAGGAAGCCTCCGCTTCGGATCGCGGCGGATGTTTGCAGGGTTGCCCAGCGCCGGCTTGATCGCGCCGCCGCCGCGCGGCAGAGCGGGACGAGCCACACCGCCCGCCTCCTCCGCAGGTTCACTTGCCGGAGGAGCCGCTCCCTCACGTGAACGATCGGCCGGGATGCCCGAGACCCATACGCCCTCCGACCATGCCCGCGCCGGCGCGGCGCCGCACGGCCGGGTCCGCGAACGCTACGACGCCCTCGTGGCCTCGGGTGCGATCGAGCGGGATTCGTCGCAGATCCGCCTCGTCCAGGCCCTCGACCGGCTGGTGCAGAATCTGGAGCGCCGCCGCCGGGCGAAGAAGGGTAGCGCGCTGGGCTGGCTGTTCGGCCGCAAGGACGACGATGTCGGGCCGCCCAAGGGGCTGTACATCTGGGGCTCGGTCGGCCGCGGCAAGACCATGCTGATGGACCTCTTCCACGATGCCGCGCCGGGCCCGAAGCGTCGAGTCCATTTCCACGGCTTCCTCGCCGACGCGCACGAGCGCATCCACGCCCACCGTCAGGCCCTGAAACGGGGCGAGGTGAAGGGCGACGACCCGATCCCGCCGGTAGCCGAGGCACTGGCAGCGGAAGCGACGCTGCTCTGCTTTGATGAGTTCACGGTCACCGACATCGCCGACGCGATGATCCTGGGGCGCCTGTTCGGAGCCCTGTTCAAGCGCGGCGTGACGGTGGTGGCGACCTCGAACGTCGAGCCCGACCGGCTCTACGAGGGCGGCCTCAACCGCGCGCTGTTCCTACCCTTCGTGGCGGAGCTGCAGCAGCGGGTCGAGGTGCTGCGACTCGACTCCCGCACCGATTTCCGCCTGGAGAAGCTCGGCGGCAGTTCGGTCTACCATGTGCCGGCCGACGCGGCGGCCAAGGCCGCGCTCGACGCCGCCTTCAAGGCGCTCTCGGGACGCGCGAAGGGCCAGCCGAGTACGGTGAAGGTGAAGGGCCGCGCGGTTCCGGTGCCGGAAGAAGCCGGCGGCGTCGCCCGCTTCGGCTTCGACGACCTGTGCCGCAAGCCGCTCGGTGCCTCCGACTACATGGCGCTCGCCGACAGCTTCCACACCCTGATCGTGTCCGGCATTCCAGTGATGGGCGAGGCGGAGCGCAACGAGGCCAAGCGCTTCATCACGCTGATCGACACGCTCTACGACGCGCACGTCAAGCTCGTCGCCTCGGCCGCGGCGGAGCCGACCGAACTTTATACCGCAGCGCAGGGCCGCGAGGCGTTCGAGTTCGAGCGCACCGCCTCCCGCCTGATCGAGATGCGCTCGGAGGAATATCTCGGGACGCCGCACGGGCGGGCACCCTCGGAGTCGAGCGCCGGCTTGGCCGAAACCTAAGTCCCTTCCCCCGCGGCAACGGGTTTCGTGCGCGGCAGCGGACGGCTGAGATAGGGTGAGCCGGGCACCAGAAAGCGCCAGGGCGCCTCGACCCCGCGGCTGATGCCGATGCGCGTCGTCGCCGCGACCGGCATCGGCTGCTCCGGCGCCGCCCAGGCGAAGGGCAACCGGTCGAGCGGCAGGCCATCATGCGAGAGGTCGATGCCGAGCGCCTGGGCGAGCCGGCCCGGCCCGGCGCAGAGAAGGCGCGGCGCGTCGAGCCCGCGGCGGGCCCGCATCGTCTCCAGACCCGCATTCGGTTCGAGCGCCCGCAGCAGTACGGCGCTGCCGGTCTCGCAGACGAGGTTGAGGCACCAGTGCAGGCCGTAGGAGCGGTAGACGTAGGCGCGGCCCGGCGGCCCGAACATGCTGGCGTTGCGCCGCGTCGGCCCGGCGAAGCTGTGCGAGGCCGGATCGGTGCGATCGTAGGCCTCGGTCTCGACGATGAGGCCGCCGACGCCGTCGACGAACAGCCCATGGCCGATCAGTTCGGCAGCGACGGTCGCGGCAGAGCGGTCGAAGAAGGCGAGAGCATCGTGCTGGATACCGGATCCAGGGCGACGCTCTCGTCTTTTGTTTTGCATCGTCTTTCTCCGAAAGCCGGCGTCCACCTTTCGGGACGATGCCCCAGGTTCATCGCGCCCGCCCCCGCCCGATCAGGACGCCTTCTGCAATTCGGCCCGAACACGGGCGACGCCCGGCGGCTTGAGTTCGAGCGCCAGCCGCACCGCGTCCTCGAGATAGGCTTGAGGGGTGATCCCGGCCCGACCCGCCGCCCGCGACAGAGCGTTGGCCAGATCCGCGCTCAGCGCCACCTGAACCGTCTTGGATTGCACCGGCTGCGCCGGCGCCAGGGCTGGCGCGGCATCGGCCGGCAGGGGAATCGCTTCACCGGACGTCTTGCCGCTCAGGGCCTCGCGGCGGCCGAGGGTGGCGAGACGGTCGGCGCGCTCGTTGCCGGCCTCGCCGGCATGGCCGCGCACCCAGGTCCAGCGCACGTCGCGGGCTGCGGCCAGCGCGTCGAGGCGCTGCATCAGGTCGATGTTCTTCACCGGCCCGGTGGCGGTGCGCCAGCCCCGCGCCTTCCAGCCACGCATCCACTCGGTGACGGACTTGACCACGTACTGGCTGTCGCAGCGCATTTCGATCGCGGCGCCCTCGGGAAAATGCTCCAGGGCGCGGATCGCGGCAGTCAGTTCCATGCGGTTGTTGGTGGTGGCGAGCTCGCCGCCGTACAGCTCGATCGTCCCGGTGGGGGCCTGGATCACCGCCGCCCAGCCGCCGGGGCCGGGATTGGGGTCGCAACCGCCATCTGCGTAGACGATGGTTCGCATCGGTCCCATTCGCTTTCAGCCCTGTCCCTGCCGTGTCCGGACCGGGGCTAATACACGCCCGCTAATATTTGGCCACGACCGGCGCGGCCAAGACCGCCTGAACCGGCGGCTCGACGAGGCCGCAGCGGACGGCGGCGTCCGGCGGCAGCAGCGGGTCGAGGAGCCCGCGCCGCCCTTCGAGGAAGGCGAGCGCCTGCTCGGCCGACGCCGCCTCGCGGCCGGGCATCTCGATCAGGAAATGCTCGAGCGCGTAGCGATAGCGGGCGATGCGCAGGGATGTTTCCAGGCGCACCCACGCCACGAGGCAGCGGTTCTCGGCGACCCGCATCGCAGCCTGCCGCACATCCCGATCGTCGAGGCTCTTCGAGAACGGCAGGGCACGCAGGCGCACCCCGTCCGCGTCGAAGACACGCCCGGCGACGGCGGCGAAGATCGGGATCAGCCGACCGTCGGCCACGGTGTCGTCCGACAACCTGCGGTAGCGGGAATAGGGAGAGCGAAACGACTCGGCGATCAAATCGTTGTGATAGGCGGGAATATCGTGATGCCGCCAACGCGGCGGCAGCACGCGGGCTCGGGTCAGGTTGGCGAGCGCGTCCGAGAAGGCGGCGTGACCATCGGCGGGCATCAGGAACCGCCAAGCCCGATCGCGCAGGACCGTCTCGTCGTCGGTCAGCGGAAAGGCTGAAGCCGGCGTGCCGCGCTCGTAAGCGGCCACCGTCCCCGTGGTCTCGATCAGGCTGTTCCAGGCGCTCGGGGCCGGACGGCCGAAATCACCCTCCTGCGCGCAGGCGCCCAAGAGCAGGGCCAAAAGCAGGCCGGCAGATCGAGAACCGGCGCGCGTCACGAGCGGCGGCGGCGCGGAACCGGCAGAGCCTCCGCCTCCGGCATCCTCTCGTAGCGCACGCCCATGAACAGCAGGATCTGACCGCGCGGCGCATCGTCCGCCTCGCGGCGGAAGCGGCGGGTCGTCGCGGGGGCGAAGGGCACGACGGAGCCGGTCGCGCTGCCCTCGCCGTGGCCCGGCTTCGCCGTGGGGGCGGTAGGGGACGCTGAGGAAGGCGTCTTGGAGGGGGCGGTCGTTGAAGGCGTCATGGGCCTGTCCCGTCGATGTGTGTGGCGGCCGGCTCCCGCCCTGCGGCCTCCCGGAGCGGGCGGGCAGCATGGGGCGAGTGCTCGTCGTGAGCGGGACGGGCCCGCCCCGGCCGGGCGATCTCAAGCCAAGCTCAGCACGACGTGGTTAACGGAGTGTTTCAACGCACGCCGCGTTCCGCGTGCCGCCGTAGTGATACGTGACCTCGGCGCGACCTGTTTCGCGGACGGCACGGTCCTTGCGAAGTCCGGTTTGCCCATGGCGGGCGTTTCCTCCCTTGACTTCGGCCCCGCGCGATCGCGCTGCGGGGCCGTTTCTTTGTCGGGCGGGTTTTCTCAGGTCACACCGGGGGCCCGGACGGGCGCGAGAGAGCGGGTGCAACGGTGGCGTGCTGCGCTTGCTAACGAGGGGGGATGCCCGATATGCGGACCCAACCCAACTTTGATCGAGCGAAGGACAAGGCAGGATGCGTCCGGACTTCACACGATTCGGCAGCCTGGCGCGCGGAGTGTCCGCGGCCCTGAGACTGGCGCCTCTCGCTCTGCTGGCTTTGGTGGCGGCAAGCCCGGCCCAGGCCCAGCGCGAGGACCAGGGGCTGCAACTCGGCTGCGCCAACGACTATTTCCGGCTCTGTGCCGGCGTCGATCCGAACAGCCAGGATGCCGATGCCTGCATGACCCGCAACCGCTCCCGCCTCTCGCCGGAGTGCAAGTCCGCCATCAGCGATTACGATCGGCGCAGCGGGGGCGGCTCGCAGTCCCGCGGCCAGCGCTAGCGCGCGTTCCGACGAAGCGGGCACCGGTTCGTCGGAAGAATACGCGTTACAACAATGACTGAGAGACGCCGGCCTGATGCCATCAGGTCGGTTACGGTCCTGAAGGGGGGCGCCCGGAGTGCCTCACACAACGCCCGGGCGCTGAGCATCGCCCCTCCGGCTGCGTCGCTGCAGCGGGCACGATGTGAGAGACCCTCGGGCTCCGGTCCCCTCAGAGGATCGATCGGAACGGAGCGGGCTCGCCGAGAGCCCGCTGTTTCGCCCGCTGTTTCGGCGGAACGCGCAGCAATTCGGGGACGAGCATGGCGTTGACCGTCGCGGTTCAGATGGACCCGATCCAGTCGATCCGCATCGCGGGCGACACCACCTTCGGCTTGATGCTGGAAGCGCATGCGCGGGGTCACAGCCTCTACACCTACACGCCGGACCGGCTCTCGATGCAGGGCCGGCTGGTCACGGCCTACGCTCAGCCGGTGACGGTGCAGGATGTCGAGGGCGCGCACGCGACCCTCGGGGCCCCGGAGCGCATCGACCTCGCCGAAGTCGACGTGGTGCTGATGCGCCAGGATCCGCCCTTCGACATGGCCTACGTCACGGCCACCCACATGCTGGAAAAGGTCGCCGGGCGCACTCTGGTGGTCAACGATCCGGCCGAGGTCCGGAACGCGCCGGAGAAGCTGTTCGTCCTCGACTTCCCCGAATTGATGCCGCCGACCCTGATCTCTCGCGACCGCGCCGAGATCGAGGCGTTCCGCAAGGAGCACGGCACGGTGGCAATGAAGCCGCTGCACGGGCATGGCGGCGCGGCGGTGTTCCGGGTCACGGAGGAGGATCCGAACTTCGGCTCGATGTTCGACCTGTTCACCGCCACCTTCCGCGAGCAATGGGTGGTGCAGCGCTTCCTGGAAAAGATCACCGAGGGCGACAAGCGCATCATCCTCGTGGACGGCGAGCCGATGGGCGCGATCAACCGTGTGCCGGCCAAGGGCGACATCCGCTCCAACATGGTCCGCGGCGGCGCGGCCGGCGCCTCCGATCTGACCGAGCGTGAGCGCGAGATCTGCGCCACCATCGGGCCGGAGTTGAGACGCCGCGGCCTGATCCTGGTCGGCATCGACGTGATCGACGGTCATCTCACCGAGATCAACGTCACCTCCCCCACCGGCATCCGCACCATCAAGCGGCTTGGCGGCCCCGATCTCGCCGTCTCGGTCTGGGACGCGATCGAGGTGCGGCTCGCCGCCCGCCGCAGCCTCGGCGCCTGACCGCCGTCCGAGACGGGGTCGTCTCGGACGATCAGTTCTTCCCCATCGCGATCGGGGCCTACCGAAACACCGGGAGCCCGAACCCGATCAGGCCGAGGCCGAGGATCAGCAGGAGGCCGGACAAGGTTTCGGCCAGCGCCGCGCGCGCGCCGAAGCGGTGCGTCTGAGCCGCCAGCCCGACACCCGCGACAAGACAAGCGACACTCGCGACCATCAGCACGGGCGATCCAGCAGGCGGACGACACCCCGGCCCGCGAGACAGGCGGGGCCTGGCCCCATCCCGAGACCATGGGCGGGAATGCGGTTGGACTCGGCTGGGGGCGACGCAGGCGGCCGTGTAGTCGGGCTTGAGGCTGACGGTTCGAACATCGATCTCGGCATCGGATCTGTTCCCGCCCCGTCCGCGGAGGCGGATGGCAGCGCGAAGACATGAGGGATCGCGGGCACGCCGCGTGGCGCAGGCCATTACGTGTCACGGGGCCAAAAGGTTTTCCCGGCGCGCTCCTGACGGCCGTCCCCGTCATCGCCGCCTCGGGCCCGCGAGCTTTACCGCATTGGACCTTTATTCGCCCAGGATTTCTGAATGAGTCCAGGGGCGATACACAATTCCTTGCAACAGATTGCGGAGCATCACCTGGACCGCAACACCGGAAACAAATCTCATGAAATGACCCACCGATAGGAAGCTCGCATCAAGATTGTATCCACTCGAACGCGCAGCATCTGCGATGGCGATAAAACGAGGCTTTTCGGAGAATCGAAGGCCTATCCAAGTGATTGCCCTAAATCCCAAGCCAAAAATCAGAATATGAATTCATTTTCTGCAATTTAAAAGTGAATTCACTCGAAAAATTAGCTTTCTGGAAGCAGATCAGGCCTCCCCGCGCGGCGTCGCATTGAGTTCGGCCCAATCGAGTTCTTCTTCCAGCACGAGATAAGCGTCGTCGCCGATCCGGCCGTTCCGGCGCAGGGTCAGGAGGCGGTCGCGGGCGGCGTGGATCGCGCGGCGGCGGGGCTCGTCGGTCGGCAGCCCTTCCGGGGCGAGGCCCTCCTCATGCGCTTCGGCCTGGGCTAGTGCGGCATGGAACTCCCGGCGCAGGGCATCCGCCGCCTCCGAGCGGTCGTTCTTCAGGGCCTCGACCGCGGCGCCGTAGGCCTCGGCCCGCGCCCGGCCGACCTCGCGGCCGACAGGGTCGCTATCCTCCAGCCCGAGCCATCCCAGGATCGGGCGCAGGCTCAAGCCCTGGAGCACCAGCGTACCGATCACCACGCAGAAGGCGGTGAGCACGATCAGGTCGCGATAGGGAAACGCGCCGCCCTCAGGCCCGCCCTCGGGCAGGGCTAAGGCCGTGGCGATGGTGACAAGGCCGCGCATCCCCGACCACGAGACGGCAAAGCCGGCGCCGAGACCGAGATCGCGGGCCGGGCCAAGATCGTCCGGCTGATCAGAGGTGATGCCGAAGCCGACACGGCGGATGGCGCTCGCCGGCAAAACCCAGGCGATGCGAACGAGGATCACGGTGACGACCACAGCTCCGCCGACGGAGGCATACGCGAATTCCTGCTCGGGCGTCATCCGCGCCAGGATCGGCCCGATCTGCTCGCCGATCAGCACGAAGGCGAGGACGTTGAGCACGAAGATCGCCGTTTCCCAGACCGCGTTCGAGATCACCCGCGGGCGCGGCGAGGTCTGGCCGGGGGGCGTAGCGGGCGACGGTGATCGCGAAGCTCACCACGGTGAGCACCCCGGACAGCTCCATCGCCTCGGCGGCGATCCAGAGGCCGAAGGCGGCCGCGAATTGCAGCACGATGACGCTGGCCGGCTCATCGACGCGGCGCAGGATCCGCAGGTAGACGAGCGCGGCGAGCGGCCCCGCCACGAGGCTGCCGACGACACCGATCAGGAAGGCCGGCGCCACCTCGGCAAAGGCGAAATGGCCGGTCATCGCCGCCGCCACGCCAAGCCGGTAGATCAGCAGCGAGGCGGCGTCGTTCAGGAGGCTCTCACCGCGCAGGATCGTGGCGAGGCGGTGGGGCAGGGAGACGTGGTTGAGCACCGACAGCGCCGCCACGGCGTCCGGCGGAGCGACAATCGCCCCGAGCACGATGGCCGCGGCGAGCGGCATGTCCGGCACGAGCCACAAAGCGACCGCCGCGACCGCCGCGGTCGTCGCCGCCACCGCGCCGACGGCGAGCCCGGCGATGGGGCGGGCATTGCGCACGAGGTCGCGCAGCGACGTGCTGTAGCCGGCATCCATCAGCACCGGCGCGAGGAACAGGGCGAGCGCCAGCTCCGGATCGAGCGTGAGGCTCGGCACGCCGGGCACGAAGGCGAGCCCGACACCACCCAGGGCCAGGAAGGCGGGATAGGGCGCGCGTAGGCGCCGCGCCAGGGCAGCGAGCAGAACCGCGCCGACCAAGACGCCGACGATCCAGTGGAACACGAACATGAAGGGAAACGGGTCCGACGCGCCCCCGTGCCGATGACGGTGGCAACGGAACGCCGGGCGACCGGGTTTCTTTTCCGAATTCTTCGGCCGGGCCGCAGTTAGGCCGGCCGGGAGGCGATCAGATCACGCAGGGTGGTGATCGTAGAGGAATCCGCGACGCCGTCGATGCGGGCGGGCCGGAAGTGGCGCTGGAAGGCGGTGACGACCGCACGCATCGCCGCATCGAAGTGGCCGGTGACCGGCTGCTCGTAGCCGTAGAGCGCCAACATCGCCTGCAGGGCCTCGACCGGCTGGCCGGTGTCGCCCATGGCGAAGAAGCGGCCATCCCGCACGGGCACTGGCGGCACCCAGTGCCCGACGCCCTCACGCGCCAGCCGCTCCCAGGGAAAGTCTTCGCCCGGATCCTCCTTGCGTGCCGGCGCCACGTCGGAATGGGCGAGCACACGGGGGCCGGGGATCGCGCGCCGGACGACGATGTCGCGGGCCAGCGCGATCACCGCGGCGATCTGCACCTCCGGATAGGGCGGGAGCCCGCCGGCATGGCCGGGATGGGCGATCTCGATGCCGATGGAGCGGGAGTTGATGTCGCGCACGCCCGCCCAGGCTCCGGCGCCCGCGTGCCAGGCCCGGTCGGCCTCCGGCACCATCTGCACGACGCGTCCGTCCTCGAACACGAAGTAATGGGCCGAGACCTCGGCGGACGGGTCGCACAGGCGCTCGAGCGCACCCTGCGCCGTCGGCATGCCCGTGTAGTGCAGGATCAGCATGTCGAGGCTGTCCCCGACCCGCGCGCCGCGGTTCGGCGAGGCGACGACAGCCTCAGCCAGGGGGCTGTCCGGGGAAAAACTCACGTCAGCCCCCGCTCGGCCGCGATCCGGTCCCAGGCGGCGTTGATGGCGGCGAGCCGGTGCGTCGCGATCGCCACCGCCTCCGGCGGCAATCCGCGGGCCAGCGCCCGGTCGGGATGGTTCTCGGCCACGAGCCGCCGGTACTGCGCCTTGAGGTCGGCGGGGTCGGCGGAGCGTTCGAGGCCGAGCACGAGGTAGGGGTCGTCGGCGAGCCGCACGTGCCGGGCGGCGATCCGGCGGAAGGCGGCCTCGTCGAGGCCGAAGATCCCGGCGACGGAGCGCAGGTAGCGCTCCTCGCCCTCGTGGATCGCCCCGTCGGCGGTGGCGATGTGGAACAGGCCGTCGAGCACGTCCTCGAGCAGAGCCGGCTCCTCGCCGAAGGTCGCGGCGAGCTGCCCGGCATAGGCCTCGAAGCCGTCGGTCGTCGCCTTGGCGAGGTCGAACAGGCGCTGCACGCCCGCGCGCGCCTCGGGCTCGACCTGCACCACACGCCCGAAGGCCTGGATTTCGGACTCGGTCACGACGCCGTCGGACTTCGCCATCTTGGCCGCGAGGGCCACGAGCCCCGTCGTGAACAGGACGTCCCGGGGCGTCGGGCCGAAGGGCGCGCCCTCGCGATCGACCAGGAAGTGGCCGGCGACCGACCCGACCAGCGCCCCGATCGGCCCGCCGACCAGGACGCCGATGCCGGCCCCGCCGATCTTGCCCCACAGGCCGGTGCTCATCGGGCGCCGCCCGCAACGGGAGAGCGGAAGCGTGAGGGATCCAGGGGGGACAAGGGCGGTTCCGAAGACATTCAGCAAGAGCGGTCGTCACGGCTTAACGCCGCAAAGCGTACCGCAGCGCAAGCCCGGTGCTTTAATCGACCGCAAAGGAAAAGGGCCGGAGCTTGCCGCTCCGGCCCTCCCCCATGAACCGCGTCGTGGATCAGCGGCAGTAGACGTTGCCGTACTCGTCGCGGAACGTGCCGTAGGGGCAGCGCGGCGCCGTCGCGGCGCCGGCAATGGCACCACCCGCGCCGCCGATCGCGGCACCGGCCAACGCACCGCCCGCACGACCGGTGGCGAGGCCGCCGACCGCCGCGCCGAGGCCCGCACCGAGGGCAGCACCGCCCAGCGCCCGATCCTGAGGCGTATTGCAGGCACCGAGCGAGAGCGCGAGGCTGCCCGCGAGGGCGGCGGCAATGAGTCTCTTCATGGTGGTCCGAACTCCCTTGTGCATCGGCGATCGGGCCATTTGCCGGCGCGGGGCACCGTTTTGGCCTTGGTTTGTCACCGGCCGCCATCGACGGCACATGAAACGGCCAAGATTGGGGCAGGTTGCATCGGCGCATGACTTTTCGCCCTGCGCCTGCCATCTGAAGGCGCGCCTGTTGCAAAATCGCCCGGTTTCGGCCCGCTGCCGACGGGCCCCTATCCCGAGGATCACCATGCCCAAAGCCAGCCTGATCGTCCGCAAGGCCGCCGTTCGGCCCGATCTCGTCGTCGACACGGTGACCCTCGACCACGCCGCCCGGAGCCAGGCGCATGCGCACCTGACGACGGCGGGCGGCTTGTCCGTCGATCTCCACCTGGATCGTGCCGCGGGCCTCGAGGACGGCGATGCGCTGAAGCTCGAGGACGGGCGCCTCGTGGCCGTGCGTGCCGCCGAAGAAGCGCTTCTGGAAGTCCGCGCCGGCAATCCGGCCCGCCTGCTGCGGCTCGCCTGGCAACTCGGCGGCGAGCACGTCCCCGCGGAGGTCGGGGCGGAGGTTCTCTATGTGCCGGCCAGCGCCGCCGAGCTGATCCGCGGGGCCGGCTGCTCGGCCGAGCCGGTGAACCGCCCGTTCAAGCCGGAAAAGGCTGCGCACGATCACAGCCAGTGCGGCCACGACCATCATCATCACGGCCACGAAGCCCATACGCATGACGCTCATGGCCATGCCGAGGCTCACCATGACCACGCCCATCATGACCATGACCACGGGCACAGCCACGCCCACGGAGGCTGCGGGCACGACCACAGCCATGAACACGGCCATGAGCACGGCCATAGCCACCGCCACGAACACTGAGCGGCGCTAGGAAGATCGCGTGCGCGGCGTGGGTATGCCCCGCCGCGCACCCCCGGAACGCGTTGCCGAGCGCGATGGTTAACCGGAAGGTTGAATTCCGGGAGAGAGCCGTGGCGGAAATCAGCGTCCTCCAGAACGGCGACGGACTCTGGGCGGTCACCGCACAGGGCCTCGTCGTCACCGGCTTGACCAAGGAGGGCGCGGAAGCCTTCGCAGCAAGCTTTCTCAGGCTCGGCGATCAGCAGCCCGCGCAGAAATCGTAGCCGCTTGCGGGATAGGCTTTCTGTCATCACGCCCCGGATCGAACATGCACGGATTGTGTGCACGGCCCGCGCAAGGGCGCCGCAGACACACGCAATCAGCCCGCAACTTGTGCAGATCTCCGGCGATCACGACGACAGAAAAAGCCCGTTCCGGTATCGAAGAAGCGGACAGTGCGCGATGCGCCTTAGCTTGGTGTCTCTCCTGAAACGCCCCTTCGTCGCGGCAAGGGGAAAACGCTCGGTGATCGAGAGTTTTGTGAGGCACTCTCGTCGGCGTTGCACAGGCGGAATCCCGTTCGGATCGATGCCGCACCAGGAGAGATGACGTGCAACAGGCGCAAGCAAGCCGCGAAGATCGGATCAGGGCCGTGGCCGCCGTCATCGCGCAGTATGACGTCACCAGCAGACAATTGCCCAGCAGCGGCCGACTGCCCCATGATCTCGCCCGCGCGCTCGCCGAACGTGCGGTGGATGCCGTGATGGCCGCCGACAGCACCCTGCGTCAGCCATTCTCGAAAGGTGCGTGAAAGCCGAGAGCCGTAACTGATCCGATGGCATCAGGTCGGCGTCTCTCGGGGTCTGGGTTGACGCGCATAATGCGGACGCCGCTTCGACCGGTGCACCCGCCTCCCGTCGAACGCTCCGGTCTCGCGATGGCGGTGCTCTTCGCTTTTGAGGCTGGCCGAGGCGTGGTATCTGGGCGCGCATTGCGTACATCGTCCTGAACGATGGCTTGCGGCCTGCGGAATCAAGCCAATCGGACGCCTGCTGTATCGGCTTTTCGGCGGCCGATCGCGGGCGGTTCAGGCCGAGGCTCGTACGCCTTCGATCGAGCCGCCCAAGCGACGATCCTCGCGGATGGCTCGAAGCGGACCAGCATCGAAACGGAACAGGGCGCACGTGTCGACCCCGGCTGAAAAACTGAACGAACTCAGCGGGTGGCGCTTCAGCGTCGCACCGATGATGGATTGGACCGACCGGCAGTGCCGCGCGTTCCACCGAACCCTGTCGCGCCGGGCGCGGCTTTATACCGAGATGGTGACGACCGGGGCCGTGCTGCACGGGGACCGGGAGCGGCTGCTCGGTTTCGACGCCTACGAGCAGCCGTTGGCGGTGCAGCTCGGCGGCTCTAACCCGGACGACCTCGCGGCGGCGGCGCGGATCGCCGCCGATTTCGGTTACGCCGAGATCAACCTCAATGTCGGGTGCCCCTCAGACCGGGTGCAGGACGGACGCTTCGGTGCCTGCCTGATGCGCGAGCCGGGCCTCGTGGGTGCCTGCGTGGCGGCCATGAAGGCGGCTGTCCCGGTGCCGGTGACCGTGAAGTGCCGCCTGGGCGTCGATGATCAGGATATCGAGGAAGCCCTCGACGCCGTGGCCGACGCCGTGGTTGCGGCGGGGTCGACGGACTCATCGTGCATGCCCGCAAGGCTTGGCTCAAAGGTCTCTCGCCGCGCGAGAACCGGGACGTGCCGCCGCTCGATTACGGCCGCGTCGCCCGGCTGAAGCGGGCGCATCCGGATCTGCCGATCGCGGTCAATGGCGGGATCGCCGACATCGCCGCCGCCAAGGCGAGGCTCGGCGAGGTCGATGGCGTGATGATTGGCCGGGCCGCCTATACCGAGCCGGCGCTGCTGCTCGATGTCGATGCCGAGCTGTTCGGCGAACCGGCGCCCGTCGCCGATGCCTTCGCCGCGATCGAGGCCTTCGAGCCCGTCGTCGCGGCAGGGCTCGAACGCGGCCTGCGGCTTCATGCCTATACCCGGCACATGCTCGGCCTGTTCAACGGGCGGCCCGGAGCGCGGGCCTTTCGCCGGCATCTCGCCACCGCCGGGATGGGCCCGGAGGCGGGCCTCGCCACGCTGCGTGAGGCGGTGGCCAAGGTGTCTCGGGAACGTGCACCGGCTTCCGAAGCGGCCTGATCCTGCGCGATCGACGGCAAGCGGGATCGGATCACGGCTTCACGCGGCGCGGCGTTTCCGGCCGTTCCAGATCTCGAGCAGGGCCGGGAGTTCACTCGCCGGCACCGGTGGGCTGAACAGGTAGCCTTGCACCTCGTCGCAGCCCTCCTCGCGCAGCCAAGCGAGTTGCTCCGGTGTCTCGACGCCTTCTGCGGTCGTCGTCATCCCGAGGCTGGAAGCGAGGCTGACCACCGCCCGCACGATGAAACCGGAGCCCTGCTCCACCGTCAGGTCGCGGGTGAAGGACTGATCGACCTTCATCTTGTCGAAGGGGAAGCTGCGCAGGTAGCTCAGGCTGGAATAGCCGGTGCCGAAATCGTCCATGGCGATCCGGGCGCCGAGGTCACGCAGCCCGTGCAGGATCGCCACCGTGGCGCTGCCGTTCACCAGCAGCACGCTCTCGGTGATCTCCAGTTCGAGGCGGCGGGCGGAGAGGCCGCTCTCGGCGAGCGCCGCCTGCACCGTTCCGATCAGCGCGATGGAGGTGAACTGCGCCGCCGAGACGTTGACCGCGACCTTGAGGCCGTCCGGCCAGTTCGAGGCTTCACGGCAGGCGCGGCGGAGCACCCACTCGCCCAGGGGCACGATGAGGCCGATCTCCTCGGCGAGCGGCACGAACTCGGCCGGCGAGACCCGGCCGCGGGTCGGGTGGGTCCAGCGCAGTAGCGCCTCGAAGCCGCTGATGCGCTCCTCGGCGAGGTCGTAGATCGGCTGATAATGCAGGTCGAACGCTTCCGCCTCGAAGGCGGCGCGCAGGTCGAGTTCGAGGGCGCGCCGGGCCTGGAGGCGGGCATCCATCTGCGCCTCGAAGAACCGGAACACACCGCGCCCGTCGTCCTTGGCGCGGTAGAGGGCGACGTCGGCGCATTGCATCAGCCGCTCGGGTTCCAGCCCGTCTCCGGGCGCGAGCGCGATGCCGATGCTGACGCCGACGATGACGGAGTGATGGGTCAGCGCGTAGGGAGCGCTGACCACGTCGAGGATGCGCTGGGCCAGGGTGGCGGCATCGGCCGGCGTCGCGACACTCGCCTGGATGATCGCGAACTCGTCGCCGCCGAGACGGGCAACGGTGTCGACCTCGCGCAGGCAGGCTCTGAGGCGGTGCGCCACCGCCCGCAGCAGCTCGTCGCCGACGGCGTGGCCGAGGGTGTCGTTGACCTGCTTGAAGTTGTCGAGGTCGAGGCAGAGCACGGCGAAACCGGTCTCGCGCCGTGCCCGGGTGATCGCCCCCTCGATCCGCTCGCGCAACAACACGCGGTTGGGCAGGTCGGTGACGGCATCGTGCCGGGCCATGTGGGCGATGCGGTTCTCGGCGTTCCAGCGTTCGGTCGCTTCCTCGTAGATCGCCACGAAGCCGCCGCCGGCAATCGGCTGGATCTCGACGGCGACGACGCGTCCGTCGGCGAGATGCTGGATCTGGGTCGGAACGGCATCGGCACCCATCATTACGCCGATCTCGGCAATGCACTCGTCCTCGCTCCGGTCCGGCTGATCACCGGTCCCGACATTGCTGCGCAGCACTTCAAGCGCCGACATGCCGGGGGTCACGGCCCCCGGAGGCAGCCGGTAGATCTCGTGGTAGCGGCGGTTGACCACCAGCAGCCGGTGATCGCGGTCATAGAGAAGGAAGCCGAGGGAGAGGGTATCGAGCGCCGCGTTCAAACGGGCGATGCGATCGCTCAACGCGTCCTCGCGGAGCTTCAGGGCCGCAATGTCGGTGAGGATGGTCGGGTCGGCCCCGTCACCCAGCCGAGGGCGGTCGGCGAGCAGGTGGCGCCCGTCGGGAAGTGCGGCCTCGCCGGAGGCGCATGCCGGGAGAGGCCGGAGCGCGACGGCGGGAGCGGTCGCCAGGGCGATGCCTTCGGCGGCCTGAATCGCGCGGGTGAGGCTGCGGGCGAGCCGGCGCAGAATCAGGCAGACGAGAACGAGGGCGAGGATGGCCGCGCCCCCGACGACCGTGAGCCTCAGGGTCGGCTCGGCGGAGAGCGAGGCTATCAGCGCGGTGGCAGCAAAGCCGGCGACGGTCAGGCAGAGTCCCGAGCCTGTCCGCAGCAGGTGCCTGCCAACCGTCTCTCGGCCGCCCTGCCCGTTCCCTAGACCCAACCGCCGACCGGCGACTCCCTGACCTTCGGCCTGCGCCTGCATCGGTCGTCCACCCCCTTCTTCGTTCCCGGCAAAATGCCCGGATCCGGTTAAGAGTGCCTCACGATGAGCCAACCACAGGTCGGTTTTCTTCGGAAACGGCGATCAGACCGAGTGCTCTGCGAAGGATCCGGCGTGCCACTCAGCGTATCGCGCCCGCGTGGACGGCCCACGGATGTCCGGCCGCCGACGGCTTTTGGCTCGCGGCAAGGGCACAGCGAAGACGTCGTTGGAAATGCGTAACGCCGGACGGCGCGGCGCGGCATCCTTGATGGACTACCGAACAGGCGAAAACGCCGCCGGTCAGAACTCGACGATCAGAACTTGCCGAGCAGCGGGAATTCCTGGCTCAGCGTCGATTCGGCGGGCAGCGGCGCCTCGCGACGGCGCGGCTTGCGGTTGAGCACCTGCTTCAGCTTCGTCTTCAGGAGGTTGATGTCGAACGGCTTGAGGATGAAGGCGTCGGCGCCCGCGACGTGGGCGTGGTTGATGTCCTCGAAGTCGAACGAGGTCTCGGTAAGGATGAAGGGCGTGTTCATCAGGCTGTCGTCGGCCCGGATCTCGCGCAGGAGCTGAAGCCCGTCCATCGGCTCCATGGCGAGATCGGAGATGACGAGGGCGTAGCGGCGCTCCCGCATCCGGATGAGCGCCTCGGCTCCGTCCGACACGCCCTCGACGTCCGGGAAACCGAGGCGGGTCATCAGCTCGATGATCAGCCGCAGAAGCTTAGGCTGGTCATCGACGATGAGGATGGGAAGCGTGTCGCTCATGGCGTCCGGGGTCGCGTCTCAACGGGATCTCTGAAAGGCGGGCTGGAGGCAGCCCACCCACTCAAACGAACAGATGGTCGATGCCCTGCTTGGCCATCGATTCGGCTTGGAGCGTGACGGCCAGGCCGTGGATCGCGCTGCTCTTGGGCGTGCCCCGTTGCAGCATCGGCAGAAGGCCGGATTTGGCGAAATGCGGCTCGTTGGCCGCCGTGCGGCTCACGGTGGTGAAGGAGCTGACGAACTCCCGCTTGGCGATTTCGCGCCACTCGACGATCTGCACGTCGCGGTGGCGCGAATCGGCGGCAATCCGCTGGAAGGTCTCGTTGACCGACTGGCGTTCGCCCTCGACGACCTGGATCGCGAAATTCTGGTCGATGATCAGAAAGCTCGTGATCACGGCGAACTCGTTCTTCTTCTGAGCCTGACGGGTGATGTCGCCGATCTGCTTCGCGCGCAGAGCCGGCTCGTTCGAGATGGTCAGGCGTGAGAAGTAGATCAGGTGGACGAGGCTCGTCCTCTTGTTCTTCATGAATCCCGTCCGACGCGACAACTCGCAGCTACATTAGCGGGCATGGCGATAACGGGCCGTAAACACGGCTGGACCCGGCAGAATCTGCCGAACGGTCCGTACCCACCCGTCCGAAACTGCCGAGCCGCGGCAAGCCCATTCTAATGATATCAATAACTTAGCTTTGGCACGCGCGTTGCGCTCTCGATCTTCAGATCCGCCGCTTCTTGCGGTCTTTTGGAGCGAGCGAACGCCATGGACGTCTTTTCCGCGCTTCAGACCGCGGTTTCGGGCCTGAAGGCGCAGTCCTTCTCGTTGAGCAACATTTCGGGCAACATCGCGAACTCGCAGACGACCGGCTACAAGCGCATCGACACGAGCTTCGTCGACATGCTCGTCGACGGCGACGCGAAGAGCCAGACCGCGGGTTCGGTCGGCGCCTTCTCGGAGCTCACCAACTCGATCCAGGGCAACAAGGTCTCGACCGGCGTCTCCACCAATATGGCGATCGACGGCCAGGGCTTCTTCGCCGTGCGCAAGAAGACCACCGATGCCGGCGGCGGCGAGGGCTTCACCGCCGGAAACCTCTATACGCGCCGCGGCGATTTCGCCCCGGACAAGGACGGTTACCTCGTCAACACCGCGGGCGCCTACCTCGTCGGCGCGAGCCTCGACCCGGTCACCGGTCAGACCAACGGAACGGGGCCGATCAAGATCTCGAACGCGGTCATCCCGGCCAAGCCGACGACGACGATCACCTACTCGGCCAACCTGCCCAAATCCCCCGCCACGACCAACGCCGCCTCGACGCAGGGCCTGCTCTCCGCCTTCAGCGACGGGACCGACGCGCGGGTGACGCCGACCAACGGCGCCACCACCGGCAGCGTCTCCCAGACCAATGCGCAAAGCTTCATCGACAACAGCATCGCCGGCCCGGCCCTGACCGTCTACACCGCCTCCGGCGCCCCCGTGAGCGTTCAGAGCCGGTGGGCGAAGGTGGCCGCCGCCGACACCGCGGCTGGCACGAGCGACACCTGGAACCTCTTCACCGCCGACAAGACCAGCGTCAACGGCAACCAGGCGAGCTGGACCAATATCGGCCAGGCCTTCACCTTCAGCCCCAGCGGGCAGATGACCGCCCCGACCGGGAAGACGGTTCCGATCAGCAATCTGACCGTCGACGGCGTGAATGTCGGCGAGGTCACCCTCGATCTCAGCGGGGGCCTCACGCAGTACGCCGCCGCCTCCGGCACCGTGACGACCAACGACCTCAAGCAGAACGGCTACGCCTCCGGCACGTTGAACTCCGTCGAAGTCGGCGAGAACGGCATCATCAGCGGCAAGTATTCCAACGGCTCGGTGATCGGGCTGGCCCGGGTCGAGGTGGCGCAGTTCGTCAATCCCGACGGGCTGAAGCCGGATTCGCTGGGCAATTACCAACAGACCGTCGCCTCGGGCGAGCCGATCGTCGGGCTCAAGGATTCGACCGTGGTCGGGGCGAATGTCGAGCAGTCGAATACGGACATTGCCGCGGAATTTTCGAAGATGATCGTTACCCAACAGGCCTACTCTGCCAACACCCGGGTGATGTCGACGGCGCAGACGATGATCTCCGATCTGCTGAACGTCATCCGCTGACGAACCCCTGAGGGAGGAGAAGCGCCTTGGCCCTCGACGCGTTCAGCACGGCCACCGCCGGCCTGCGGGTCACGCAGGCTCAGATCGGGGTCGTCTCGCAGAACATCGCCAATGTCGGCACGGCCGGCTATGTCCGGCGCACGCTCGCGCCCATCACCTCGGGCTCGGGGAATGCCGGCGTGGCGACCGGCACGGTCGCGCGGGCGCTCGACGCAGCAGCGCTCAAGCAGCTGCGCGCCGAGAGCTCGGGGGCGGCCTACACCTCGCTGATGTCCAAGACCCGCACGCAGCTCGACACGCTGTACGGGCGGCCCGGAGACGCCTCGGCGCTCGACGGGGTGTTCAACAACTTCACGCTCTCGCTTCAGACCCTGGCCGCCAACCCGACATCGACAGCCGCGCGGGCCACGGTGCTCAGCGCGGCCAACGACCTCGCCACGCGCATCGGCAGCGCCGCCAACGGGGTTCAGGCCCTGCGCTCGGGGCTGGAATCGCAACTCGCCACCGATACCGAGAAGGCCAGCGGCCTACTCGCGCAACTGGCCAAGCTCAACACCCGCATCGTCGCGACCGCGTCCGGCGACGCGAGCCGGCCCGAACTCGAGGATCAGCGCGACCAGGCGCTGACCAGCCTGTCGGGCCTCATCGACATCAACGCCGTTCCTCAGAGCGACGGCAGCGTGAGCGTGCTGACCAGCTCCGGCGTCACCCTGCTCGACCGCTCCAACGCCGCCTCGCTCCGCTTCGATGCCCGCGGCACGCTCTCTCGGCCAACGCGCTCTACGCCTCCGACCCGTCGCAGAGCGGCGTCGGCACCATCGTCGCGTCGACGCCCGGCGGCGGCAAGATCGACCTGCTCGGCTCCGGGGCGATCCGCTCCGGCTCGCTCGCCGCCGCGATCGAACTGCGCGATACGGTGCTGCCTCAGGCCCAGCGCCAGCTCGACGACCTCGCGGCGGGGCTGTCGCGCGCGATGTCCGACCGTCTGGCCACCGGCACGGTCCCCACCGACGGCACCACGGGGGGCTTCGACATCGACCTGACTGGTCTCTCGGCCGGCAACGCCATCACCCTGACGGTCCAGGACGGGAGCGGCACGCAGCGCAACCTCATCCTGATGCCGTCCTACCAGAATCCGCCCCCCGCCATTCCCGCCGGCGCCACCGACGACGCGAACGCCACGGTGATCCCGTTCACGATCCGGCGGCCGGATGCGGTCCCCGCCCGCACCGCGGACGAGGTCCGCAGCGCGATCACCGCGGCTCTGGGCGGCGGGTACACGGTGTCGAGCGTGCCCGGCGGCGAGGCCGGCGCGATGCGCATCCTCTCTCGAGCGGCGGGGCCACCCTGGTCGCGGCGAGCGCCAGCGTGACGCAGGTCACCGCGGCGGGCGACATCAAGAGCTCCGCCACGCAGATCCCGCTGTTCGTCGACGGCGCGTCGGCTGCGCTCTACACCGGCTCCTTCGACGGCGGCTCGCAGCTCACCGGCTTTGCCCAGCGTATCGCCGTGAACCCGGCGGTGGTCGGCAGCGCCGCGAGCCTCGTCGGCGTCACCGGGACGGGCGCGGCGAGCGGCATCGGCGACGGAACCCGGCCGCAGGCCCTCTTCACCGCATTGACGAGCACCCAGCGCCTCTTCTCGTCATCGAGCGGCATCAGCGGCATCGACGCCCCGACCCGGTCGAGCGTCGCCGACTTCGTCCAGGGCGTCATCTCGGTACAGGGCGCGGCGGCGGCGGCGGCGCAGGATCTCGACGAGGGGGCAGAGCATCGCCCTCTCGACGGCGCAGGGGGCGCTTCGCCTCCGCCTCGGGCGTCAACATCGACGAGGAGATGTCGAACCTGATCGCGCTCCAGCAGGCCTACGCGGCCAACGCCCGCGTGCTCACCGCCGCTCGCGACATGATCGACACCCTGCTCAGGATTTAGGTGCGGAGCCGCCGATGACCATCACCGCTTTCGCCGCCGGCACCTACCGCTTCGACCGCCAGTCGGCGAGCCTCGTCAGCATGAAGAACCAGCTCGACGGGCTGGCTCAGCAGCTCTCGACCGGCCGCACCGCCGAAACCTATGGCGGCCTGGGCGTGGCGCGCACGACCAGTCTGAGCGCGCACGCGGCGATCAGCGCCCAGGACGGCTACCTCGCGGCGATCGGCTCGGCCGAGACCCGGGTGAAGCTCACGAGCGCCAGCCTCACCCAGCTCAAGGCGCTCTCCGACAGCACCCGCTCGAACCTCACCGGCATCGTCGCCACCCGCAACGAGAAGCTGCCGTCGGCCACCGTGCAGCTTGCCGCCAACAACCTCTCGGCGGCCGTCGATGCCCTGAACCAGCAGGCGGCCGGGGTCTACGTCTTCTCGGGGCGGGCGACCGAGACGGCGCCGGTCGTCTCCGACCAAGTCATCCTGGATGGTATCCCGGCCGAGGGCCTCGACGGTCTCAGAACCCTGATCGCCGAGCAGAAGAAGGCCGATCTCGGCCCCTCGGGCAATGGCCGCCTGACCCAGAGCGTCGGCACCCGGACGATCGGCCTGTCGGAGGATTCCAGCGCCGAAGCACGGGCGAATTTCGGCTTCACCCTCATGGCCGCGTCGAGTTCGAACAGTGCCACGCTCGGTGCGAACGTCGTCGCCGGGTCGAAGCCGGACGTCGCCTTGCGCTTTGCCGAGCAGCCTGCCGAAGGCGCTCAGGTGCGGGTGGTGGTGCAACTCGCCGACGGCAGCCAGACGACCCTCGACCTCACCGCCCGTGCGGGCGAGGCCGGCAATGCGGCCGGAGCCTTCTCCATCGGAGCCACCAAGGAAGAGACCGCTGCGAACCTGAAGCGGGCGCTCGGCGGGGCCGACATCGCCAGCGTGCAGAGTGCGAGCCCGCCCGGCGTGGCGGCGGCCTTCAGCAACGGCCAGGCGGCCACGGCGACCCTGACCGTCAGCAGCAATCCCGCACCCGGCGACACGATCACGCTCAAGCTCGGCATGCATGACGGCACGACCAAGTCGATCACCCTGACCGCCGCTGCCACGGCCGCGGCCGACTCCGCGACGGCCTTCGCCATCGGCGCGACGCCGGAGGAGACGACCGCGAACCTCTCCCGCACGCTCCAGAACGCCCTGACGACGGCGGCCAACACCGAACTCTCGGCGAGTTCGGCCGGCCGCGCCTCGCTGAACTTCTTCGAGGGCTCGCCCGCCGCCGGCCTGAGCCCGCGGCGCGTCGCGGCGGACGGCAACGGCTACGCTGAGACCGCGAGCGCCAAGACCGTGATCTGGTACAAGGGCGACACCGCTTCTGACCCGCGAGCGACGGCGACGGTGCAGGCCGGCACTAGCCGGACGGTCGAGATCGGCGCGCAGGCCAACGAGGAGGCGATCCGCCGGACGCTTGCCGGGATCGCCGCGATGGCGGCGGAAAACTTCACCACCGGGACCGGAACGGTCGACACGGCACGGTTCGAGGCGGTCTCCAGCCGGGCGGCGAATCTGCTCACAGCGGGCACGAGCCAGCAGAGCCTGGAGCAGATCGGCACCGATTTCGGCCTGGCCGCCAGCAGCATGGCCAATGCGAAGTCGGTGGCCAACACCACCAAGGCGACCCTGCAGGACTCCCTCGACGGGGTGGATACGGTCTCGACGGAAGAGGTCGCGGCCAAGCTCCTGAGCCTGCAGACGCAGTTGCAGGCGAGCTACAAGGTCACCTCGATCCTCTCTGAGATGAGCCTCGTCAACTATCTCCGCTGATCCAAGCGGGACGCGCATCGCTCAGCCCGCGCCGCCCTGGTGCAGGCGCCAAACGAAAGCGGCCCGAGGAGTTCCTCGGGCCGCTTTCGTTCGGTTCGCTTACTCGGCCGCGTCCGGCGTATCGGTCTTCTCGGGAGCCGCCTCGTCCTCGGGGCCCTTGTAGCGGGTCCGGCGGCGGCGCGGCTTGGGCGCCGGCGCGTCCTCGGCCGATGATGGCACTTCGGGGCCGGGGGCCGCCTCGCGCGGCTCCGGCGCGGCGCGCGCAACCGGTGCTTCGGGGGACGGCGGGGGCGTGG
Source organism: Methylorubrum extorquens (assembly GCA_900234795.1). NCBI lineage: Bacteria > Pseudomonadati > Pseudomonadota > Alphaproteobacteria > Hyphomicrobiales > Methylobacteriaceae > Methylorubrum > Methylorubrum extorquens. The sequence continues at coordinate 4,932,495 of LT962688.1, read as the reverse complement.
GGTTGCGGGTCGCCGTCATCAGGAAGGCGGGCAGCGCCGACGGATCGGCAGCCTCGGCCGCGGCGGCGCGGCTGGCTTCGCTCGCACGTCCGCGTCCACGCCGCGGCGCCGGGCTGTCGGGGCGCTGGGGCGTCTCGGGCCGGGCCGCAGGCTCGGCGCGGGTGTCCTGACGCGGCTCTTGCCGAGGTTCTTGCCGAGGTTCTTGCCGAGGCTCTTGGCGCGATTCCTGGCGAGGCTCCTGACGCGGGGCCTCGGGCGACTCGTTGCGACCGTTCTCGAAGCGGCCGGCGTCACGACGGTTCTCGCGACCCTGCGGCTCACGGCCCTGGAATTCACGACTTTGATTGTCCCGGCCCTGATTCTCACGGCCGTCTTGGGGCTGCTGCCCGAAATCCTGCCGGTAATCCTGACGCCGGTCCTGGCGGTAATCCTGCCGCGGGCCGTCCTGACGGGGATAGTCCTGACGATCCTGACGCTCGGGCCGATCCTGCCGGTCTTGGCGGTCAGGCCGGTCTTGGCGATCAGGTCGATCTTGGCGATCCTGACGGAAGTCCTGCCGCGGCTCGCCGCGGTTGTAATCCGGCCGGTTGCCCTCGAAGCGCTGACCCCGGTCGTTGCGATCGTTGCGGTCCCGGCCCTGTTCGCGGGGCTGGAAGCGCTGGTTCCGGTCGTTGCGCTGGGGACGGCCGTCGAAGTCGTGACGCTCGAACGGCTGCGGCTGCTGCGTCGGGTCGCCGTACTCGTCGGTGCCGTAGCCGAGCCCCTGGCGACCGCCCTCGGCGCCCTGGCCCTGAACGGTCTCGTCGTCGCCTTCCTCGTCCTCGTCGAAGCCGTTGCGGGCATAGCCCTGCGTGACCTGCGGACGGCCGGGCTCCTGAGCGCCGGTGATGATCCGGAAATAGTGCTCGCCGTGCTGGAAGTAGTTCTCGGCAGCCACCGGATCGCCGCTCGCAAGGGCGTCGCGCGCCAACTGTGCGTACTTGTCGGCGATATGCTGAGCGGTGCCGCGGATTTTGACGTCGGGACCGTTCGACTCGTAAGAGCGCGTCAGCGGATTCGGACCCTTGGGCCGATTGCGACCCCGCATCCGTCGATTCTGGTTTGGTCTCATCGGCCTCGATTGACCCTCGTTACCTGTCGCTCAGCGTGACTGACAGTGCTGGAGCTTGGCTCGCGGACAGGGCGAGCCGGGCGCAAGGCGCCCGACCGCGCTTCATTCCGCGATGTTTGCCGCTCGTCTGGTGGCTGCGCTCGGTTTTGGCGCGCCGCGAGACATCCCTCGACTGTCAGGTTCGATATCACCGAGCCTAGCCGCGACTGCCGGAGCGCGTCCGCTCGATGATGGGAAGACCGTCCGAAGCCGGAGGACGCGGTCAAAACCGATCCTGCCGATACCGTTTAAAAGAGTGCCTCACAAAACTCCCGGTTCTCGGGAGCTCCCTTTGGCCTGTGGGGCGCAGCGGGAGTTTTGTGAGAGACGCTCAACGGACCATTGGCGGCCTGCATCTCTAAGCTAGTGACTGACGCCCTCGACAACAAGCATTTTTTCGTGGCCAAGGCGGCTTATGCCGGAATTGTGCAGGTTTATCGGCCATTCGCGTCGCGGCCCGGCGCGAAATCCGCTTCCTCGATCCGTCACCTGCCCGCCAAGGATGGCCGAAGCGTGACGACCCGGTCGTTGCCCGCGAGATCCCGGCCGACGCCGATATCCTCGAATCCCGCCTCCTGCGCGAGACGGGTCAGGGCATTTGCTTGATCGTAGCCGATCTCCAGCACGAGCGCGCCCTGCGCCGAGAGCAGACCCGGCCGCCGCGCGACATCCGCGAGAATCGCCCGGTAGGCGTCGAGGCCGTCGGCTCCTCCGTCGAGGGCCGCCTGCGGATCGTGCAGGCGAACCTCCGGTTCGAGCGTCGCGATGACGGGGGCGGCGATGTAGGGCGGGTTCGAGACGATGAGGTCGAATGGCCCCTCCAGCGCATCGAGCCAGGAGCCGCACAGGAAGGCGGCCCGATCGGCGACACCGTTCGCCGCCGCGTTCCGGCGGGCGATCGCCAGCGCCGCCGCCGACCGGTCGAGGCCGATGCCGAGCGCGCCCGGCCGCTCGTGTAGCAGAGCCACGAGGATGCAGCCGGAGCCGGTGCCGAGATCGATCAGGCGCAGCGGCCGCTCGCGCTCCGGCAACAGGCGGAGTGCCGTCTCCACGACGCTCTCCGTGTCGGGCCGCGGCACCAGCGTTTCCGGGCCGAGGGCGAAGGACAGCCCCCAGAACTCCCAGGCGCCGAGGATCCGCGCCACCGGCTCGCCCGCGAGCCGCCGCTCGGCCGCCTGCCGGAGCGCCTCCGCCCCGGCCGCACCGAGCGGTTCGCGCCCGCGCAGCGTGAGGCCGAGGGGGGTGAGCGAGAGGGTGTGCAGCAGGAGGAAGCGCGCGTCCGAACGCGCGTTCGGTAGGCCGGCCTCTTCGAAGGTCCGGACGAGATGACGCAGGGCGGCTTCGCGGGGAAGCGTCGGTGCTAAGCTGGGGCTCATGCCGGCCCCAACCCTCACGCCATTCCCTCGGCGGCCAGCAACTCCGCCTGATGCTCGGTCACCAGGGCGTCGATCACCTCGTCGAGCGCCTGGCCGGCCATGACCTCCTCGAGCTTGTAGAGGGTCAGGTTGATGCGGTGGTCGGTGACGCGGCCTTGCGGGAAATTGTAGGTGCGGATGCGCTCCGAGCGGTCGCCGGAGCCGACCTGCGCCTTTCGGTCGGCGGCCCGTGCCGAATCCTTGGCGGTGCGCTCGGCGTCGAACAGCTTCGAGCGCAGGAGGGACATCGCCCTGGCGCGGTTCTTGTGCTGCGAGCGCTCCTCCTGGACGAACACCACCACGCCAGTCGGAATATGCGTGATGCGGATCGCCGATTCCGTCTTGTTGACGTGCTGGCCGCCCGCGCCCTGCGCCCGCATGGTGTCGATCTTCAGGTCGGCCTCGTTGACGACGATGTCGACCTCTTCCGCCTCGGGCAGCACCGCAACCGTGGCGGCGGAAGTGTGGATTCGTCCCTGCGTCTCGGTGTCGGGCACGCGCTGGACGCGGTGGGCCCCGCTCTCGAACTTGAGGCGCGAGAACACGCTGCGGCCCTTCACCTCGGCCACGACCTCGCGATAGCCGCCGGCCGTGCCCTCGCTCTCCGAGATCACCTCGACGCGCCAGCCCTTCGACTCGGCGTAGCGCGCGTACATGCGGAACAGGTCGCCCGCGAACAGGGCCGCCTCGTCACCGCCGGTGCCGGCGCGGATTTCGAGGATCGCGCTCTTCTCGTCGGCGGCATCCTTCGGCAGCAGGATCAGTTGCAGCGCGCGGTGGGCCTGTTCGAGCGCCTCCTCGGCTTCCGGCTTCTCCTCGGCGGCGAGCGCGCGCATCTCCGGATCGCCGCCCGGCTCGTCGATCATCGCCCGGATGCCGGCCAGGTTGGCCTCGGCCAGCCGGTAATGATGGATCGCGGCCACGACGCCGTCGAGTTCGGACAATTCGCGGGAGAGTTGCACGATGCTCCCGGCATCGGCCGACCCGTCGGCGAGTTGCGCCGTGACGATGTCGTGCCGCGCCAGGATGGCGTCGAGGCGATCGGAAGGAATGGGGGTCATCGCCTGTAAGGATACTCGTCGATGGTGCGCGTCAAATCGGAAGGGGACGGGGCGGATCGCACGGCCGCTTCGGTGGGCTCGCCGGAACGACAACGTTCATGGCGGTCCGACCGGCACCCGTTACCCGTGCGGCGACCGGGAGGGAAGATGCGCCGGGTCTGGCCGGCCGCGCATCCGGGTCGTTCAAGGGCCACTCACGCCGCAGCGGACCACGGCGAGGACGCCAGCACGGCCTCCGCCGGCACGTTCACCCAGGTCGCGCCATCGGACTCAGGGTTGGCAGCGAGCCAGTCGCCGACGATCCGGTAGCCGAGGGTGTATCCGAGCCAGCACGGATGACGGCCGCCGGCTCCGAAGAACCAGCCGGCGTGATCGTGATTGGGTGCCTGAAGTTCCGCCGCACTCGGAAGATGGGCCCGCAGGGCCGCGTCGTCCAGGGCGCATTCCCAGGGCTCGGGGGGCGCCGCGAAGAGCGTCCCGGCGAACTGTCCGGCCAATCCCTCGCTGACGATCGCCTCACCCAGCGTTCGGCCGTATCCGGGCCCGGCAAAGCGACGGCAGTGATGCACCTCATGCGCGATCGTCCGCCGGATGTCGCCGGTGTCGAGGCTCGCCGCGAAGTTCGGGTTGAGCGGATCGACCGTGAGCCCGCAAAGGCTCGGCCTGTAGGCGCGGCCGGCCGTTCCGACCTCCGGGATGACCGCGCCGGTCACACGCTCCACGAGGATGTCCAGCCGGAACGGCGGCAGGACGCCCGCCACGGCGGTCCGGGCGAGCTCGATCTCCGCTGCGATCCGCTCGCGCCAGGGCGCGAGGTCGCCCTCGGCCTCCAGCCAGTGCACCTGCCAATCCACCCGTTTTCCTCTCGCAGGCTGGGGCCGATGTCGGTCGCCGCGAACCTAAATCGGCACGCCGTTCGCCTTGGCATAGGCGGCCAGGGCGGGCCGGACCGAGGCGCCGTCGGTCACCCGGGTCAGCTCGGACTGGATCAACGCCGCGACCTCGGCGGTATCGGCGGAGAGCACCATCGCCTTGACCGGGCCGATCGAGGCCGGCGACATCGAGAAATCGCGAAAGCCTAAGCCGATCAGCGCCAGCGCCTCCAACGGCCGGCCGCCGATCTCGCCGCAGACGGTCGCCGGGCAGCCCTGCGCCGCGGAGCGCTCGGCGATGAGGCGGAAGGCGCGCATCGCCGCCCCGCACAGGGGATCGAAGCGGTTGGCCACGCGCCGGTTCTCGCGATCGACGGCGAACAGGAACTGCATCAGGTCGTTCGAGCCGACCGACAGAAAATCCGCCTCGCGGGCGATCTCGTCGATCTGGAACAGCAGCGAGGGCACCTCGACCATCGCGCCGAGGCGGCAATCGCTCGGCAAGGCGTAGCCGTGGCGGCGTAAGTGCGCCTTCTCGCGCTCGACGATGTCGCGGGCGCGGATGAACTCCTCGACGGTGGCGACCATCGGGAACATGATCTTGATCGGTCGCCCCGCCGCCGCCTTGAGCAGCGCCCGCAACTGCACCCGCAGCAAAGCCGGCCGGTCGAGGCCGATGCGGATCGCCCGCCAGCCGAGCGCCGGGTTCTCCTCCTCCAGCGCCGGCATGTAGGGGAGGATCTTGTCGCCGCCGATGTCGAGGGTGCGGATCGTGACCGGCAGGTCGCCGGTGGCCGAATAGACCGCCTCGTAGAGCGTCTGCTGTTCGGCGGCCGAGGGCATCCGCTCGGCGATCATGAATTGCAGCTCGGTGCGGAACAGGCCGACGCCCTCCGCCCCGGTCTCGTGCAGATGCGTCAGATCGACGAGCAGGCCGGCATTGAGGTGCAGGCCGATCTTCACGCCGTCGCGGGTGACGGCGGGCACGTCGCGCAGCGCCCGGTACTGCTCCTGCCGCCGGGCGCGCAGGCGCACCATCTCAGCATAGGACGCCTCGACCTCTGGGGTCGGCCGGATCTGCACCTCGCCCGACAGGCCATCGACGATGATCGCGTCGCCGGAATCGCACAGGCTCGTGGCGTTGGCGATCTCGCCGACCGCCGGGATGCCGAGCGCGCGGGCGACGATGGCGATGTGGCTCGTCGGCCCGCCCTCCTCCAGCACCACGCCGCGTAAGCGAGCCCGGTCGTAGTCGAGGAGTGCCGCCGGGCCCATGGAGCGGGCGACCAGGATCGCGTTCTCCGGCAGGCCGTCGCCGTTCTGGCTCTCCTGGCCGACGAGGCGGCGCAGCAGGCGGTTGGCGAGGTCGTCGAGATCGTGGAGGCGGTCGCGCAGGTAAGGGTCGCTCTGGCGCAGCATCCGGGCACGGTTGTCCGACTGCACCCGCTCAACCGCAGCCTCCGCGGTGAGACCGGACTGCACCGCCTCGCGCATCCGCCGCAGCCAGCCCTTGTCATGGGCAAACATCCGCACCGTCTCGAGGATCTCGCGGGATTCGCCCGAGCCGATGCCGTCGCCGCGCTCGACCAACTCGTCGATGGCCGAGCGCACGTCCTCGATCGCCGCCTCCAGCCGCTCCATCTCGCGCTCGACGTTCTCGGCGATCAGCGTCTTCACGACGATGCGCGGCTCGTGCAGCACGACGTGTCCGAGGCCGATCCCGTCGGCGAGCGCGACGCCGCGCTGGCTCACCGGACGGCGCGCGGCGGTGCCGGCGCCGGGCGACAGCGCCTGGAGTTCACCCGAAGCGATCAGCTCGGCCAGCACCATGGCAGTGGTCTGGAGCGCCTCGATCTCCTCCTCGGAATAGACGCGGTAGGTCTTGTTCTGGACCACCAGCACGCCGAGCGTATTCCCGGCCCGCAGCAGCGGCACGCCGAGGAAGGCGTGGTAGATCTCCTCGCCCGTTTCCGGCCGATACGAGAACGAGGGGTGCGACTGCGCGTCGGACAGCGCCAGCGGCTCGGCCGTCTTGGCGATCAGGCCGACGAGGCCCTCGTCGGCGCGCATGCGGGTGATGTGAACCGCGTCGCGGTTCAGACCCTCGGTTGCAAACAGTTCGAGGGTGTTGTCATCGCGCACCACATAGACCGAGCACACCTCGGCGATCACGTTCGCCGCGATGAGGACGACGATCCGGTCGAGACGCTGCTGCGGACTGACCGGCTCCGCCATGGCTTCGCGGAGCCGGCGCAGCAGCAGGCGCGGGCCTCCGGGCGCAGCGGGCATCGTGTCGTCAATCCGGGTCGGCCGGCGCAACCCTGGCTTGAGAGCCGTGGGGCCGACGCCGACGGGAACGGTCAGGCCTGGTCGAGGCCGTATAGCGAGTGGAGCGTACGGACGGCAAGCTCCGTGTAGGCGGCGTCGATCAGGACCGAGAACTTGATCTCGGAGGTGGTGATCGCGCGAATGTTGATACCCTTCTGCGCCAGCGCCCGGAAGGCCTTGGCTGCAACGCCCGCATGCGAGCGCATGCCGACGCCGATCGCCGAGACCTTGACCACGTCGGTGGCGCCCTCGATCTGGCCGAACTGGATCGTGTCGCGCTGGGCGTCGAGGATGGCGCGGGAGCGCTCGTAATCGGCAGCCGGCACGGTGAAGGTCATGTCGGTGGTCGATTGATCGCCGGACACGGTCTGGATGATCATGTCGACATTGATGTTGGCATCCGCCAGCGGTCCGAAGATCGCTGCGGCGATGCCGGGGCTGTCCTTCACGGCGCGCAGGGTGATCTGCGCCTCGTCCTTCGAGAAGGCGATGCCGGTGATGATCTGCTGTTCCACGATTTGGTCCTCGTCGCAGATGAGGGTGCCCGGCCGCGCGGCATCGGGGGGATCGAAGGAGGAGCGCACCGTGGTCGGCACCCGGTGCACCATGGCGAGCTCGACGGAGCGCACCTGGAGCACCTTGGCGCCCAAGGACGCCATCTCCAGCATCTCCTCGAAGGTCACGCGCTCCATGCGCTGGGCCTTGGGCACCACGCGGGGATCGGTGGTGTAGACCCCGTCCACGTCGGTGTAGATGTCGCAGCGCTCCGCGCCGATGGCGGCGGCGATGGCCACCGCCGACGTGTCCGAGCCGCCGCGTCCCAGCGTCGCGATCCGGCCGGTCTGCGGATTCACGCCCTGGAAGCCGGAGATGACGGCGACCTCGCCGCGCTTGAAGCTCTCGTCGAGATTTTTCGGATCGATGCCCTCGATCCGGGCTGAGCCATGCGCGTCTGAGGTGTGGATCGGGATCTGCCAGCCCTGCCAGGAGCGGGCCTTGATCCCGTCCTTGTTGAGCGCGATGGCCAGCAACCCCGAGGTGACCTGCTCGCCCGAGGCCACGACCGTGTCGTACTCCGCCGCGCCGTAGAGCGGGTCGGCGTCCTTGACCCAGCCGACCAGCTCGTTGGTCTTGCCCGACATCGCCGAGACCACGACCGCGACCTCGTAGCCGGCCGCGACCTCGCGGGCGACGTGGCGCGCCACGTTGCGGATGCGGTCGACATTGGCGACGGAGGTGCCGCCGAATTTCATCACCAAACGGGGCATGTCGCGTCCGGTCTGCTCATCTTGTCCCTACGGTGCCGGCCGTGAGGCCGGCGCGCCGCGTCACACGGAAAACAACACGGCGCGGCTGTACCGGGGATGCGACCGGCGGGTACAAGGGCCCCCGGCCGTGTCAATCGGACGGCAGGACCAGCGGCATCGCTCGAAGCGCGATGGCGCTTCATTCCGGGCGCGAAGAGCGCCCCGCGGAGCGGGTTCGAGGACCGGAACGGTCGCTCGGACACAAAAGCGGAGCGAGAGCCGAGGCCGCGGAGGCGGCCGCCGGCGCTTGAGGCCAGCTGGAAAACAGCGCAATCGCGTTCAAGCGGTTGCGCTGCCACAGGTTCAAACGATGCGAAAGTGAGCCGGATGACGGGTGCCTCGATCGATCGGGACGAAGTAGCGCGCTTCGACGCCTTGGCCGCGCGCTGGTGGGACGAGCGCGGGCCGATGGCGGTTCTGCACAAGTTCAATCCCGTCCGGGTCGGTTACATCCGCGACGAGGCCTGCCGCATCTTCGAGCGCGACCCGGCCGCTCCCTTTCCCCTCGAAGGGCTCAGCGTCATCGATATCGGCTGCGGCGGCGGCGTTCTGTCGGAGCCCCTGGCCCGGCTCGGCGCGACGGTGACGGGCCTCGACCCGGCGACCGGCAACATCGCGGCCGCGCGCGCCCATGCGGAAGCGGAAGGCCTCACCATCGATTACCGCGACGAGACCATCGAGGCGGTGGCCGCCCGCGGCGAACGCTTCGACATCGTGCTCGCCATGGAGGTGGTCGAGCACGTCTCCGACCGCGCAGGCTTTCTGCGCGCGTGCTGCACGACGGTGAAGCCCGGCGGCCTGCTGTTTGCCGCCACCATCAACCGGACGATGCGCTCCTTCGCGCTCGCCATCGTCGGCGCCGAATATGTCCTGCGTTGGCTGCCGCGGGGCACCCACGATTGGGAGAAGTTCGTGACGCCGCGCGAGCTGTCCGCCGACATCACGGCGGGCGGCCTCACCGTCACCGACACGACCGGTGTGGTCTACAATCCGCTCAACGATTCCTGGCGCGCGAGCCGCGACACGGGGGTGAACTACATGGTGGCAGCGCACCGCCCCGCCTGAACGAAGCGGGCGGGTGTTCGTTGAGGGTTTTTCGCAGGACAAGCGGAGACCCTCACCGATGCTCGAAAAGCTGCCGCACGCCATCGGTCAGGCGCTCTCCGGCCTCAGGGCCGGCGCGGAGAAGGCCGCGTTCCACACGGTCGCGGCGGAGGCCCCCGCCACGCTCCGGGTGACGAGCGAGGCATTCGCCGACACCGCGCCGATCCCCGCCCGCTACACCGCGGACGGCGATGGGCTCTCGCCGCCGCTCGCCATTGCCGGCGTGCCCGACGGGGCCGCGGCGCTCGTCCTGTTCGTGGAGGATCCGGACGCGCCCTCCTCGCACCCCTTCGTCCACCTCATCGCCTGGAACCTGCGCCCGGAGGCCCAAAACGTCCCCGAGGGGGCGTTCGCGAGCCCGGCGGGCGAGGGTAGCCCGCACGATCTGGGCCGCAACTCGTTCCAGAAGGACGGGTGGCTGCCGCCGGATCCGCCGACCGGCCACGGCCCGCACCACTACCTGTTCCAAGTCTTCGCGCTGGCCCGCCCCGCCGAACTGCCCGCCTCGCCGGGCCGCGGCGCCCTGCTCGACGCGCTCCGGGACAACGTGATCGCCAAAGGCATGCTGACGGGGACCTACGAGCGGGCCTGAACGTCTTGCGCTCGATATCTTGCGCTCACGGCGTGCGAGCGGGCATGACCGTGGCTCAACACGGCACCGATCCCGCTCCCACCTGCCGGGCGTGGGGATCTGGCACGACCGGCGATCTGAGGGAGACGGCGCTGATATGAAGGCCCTGGTGTGCAGCCGGCTCGGTGGGCCGGAGGATCTCGGCATCGAGGACCTGCCCGATCCGGTGGCGGGCCCCGGCGAGGCACTGGTTCGGGTGCGGGTCGCGGCGTTGAACTTCTTCGACACGCTCATCATCGCCGGCCGCTATCAGGTGAAGCCCGAACTGCCGTTCTCCCCCGGCGGTGAGGCCTGCGGCGTGATCGAGGCTTTGGGCCCCGGTGCCGAGGGTTTCTCCGTCGGCGACCGGGTGATGGTCCATCTCAGCCACGGCACCGCCCGCGAGCGGATCGCGGTTCCGGTGAAGCGCCTCGCGCTGGTGCCGGTGGCCGTCTCCGACGAGATCGCCGCCGGGCTGTCGATCACCTACGGCACCACGCTTCACGCGCTCCGGGATCGCGCCCGCATCCGGCCGGGCGAAACCCTCGTCGTGCTCGGCGCCTCGGGCGGCGTCGGGCTCGCGGCGGTCGAACTCGGCAAGCTGCTTGGGGCCCGCGTCATCGCTTGCGCCTCCTCGCCCGAAAAGCTCGAGACCGCCCGCGCCCACGGCGCCGACGACCTGATCGACTACAAGGCGGACAACCTGCGCGAGGCCTTGCGGCGCCTCACCGGCGAGCGCGGCGTCGATGTGGTCTACGACGCGGTCGGCGGTGATCTCGCCGAGCCGGCCATGCGCGCGCTCGGTTGGAAAGGGCGCTTCCTCGTGATCGGCTTTGCCGCGGGCGAGATCCCGAAATTCCCCCTCAACGTCATCATGCTCAAGGGCATCGACGTCCAGGGCGTCCATTGGGGCGCCTTCGTCGAGCGCGAGCCGGAGGCGCATGCGGCCAACCAAGCCCAACTGCTCGCTTGGGCGGCGGAGGGCAAACTCACTGTGAAGGTGCACGGCGTCTATGCGCTCGACGCCTATGCGGAGGCGCTCGGCGTGCTCGTCCGCCGCGAGGCGGTCGGCAAGGTGTTGCTCGACCTCAGAGGCTAGAGACGGGCCAGGCCGGAGAGATTCGGGTCCGAACGGCTTCGAGGCGTCGGTCGGCCGCATCGTCGGCACGGTCGGCACCTCCGCCGCCCAGGTTCGGAAGACCGCCCGGACGATGAGCGTCACCGCGGGGCAGACCGCCGAGCGGCCCGCCAAGCCGAGCCGTTGCGCCAGGAGGTCGCCCGATCCTCGTCAACGTCCGCGCCGCGTCGGCGGTCCGTCCGACTTTACCGGTCGAGCCGCGCCAGCGCCGCGGCGATCCGGGCCGCGCCCGGTCCCCCGCCCGCGGCCACGGCGTGGCGGCGGTCGAGGGCGATGGCGCCGCGGTGGCTGGCATGGGTGATCGCGATGGCGAGCGCGTCGGCTGCGTCGGCGAGCTTGAACTCCGCCTTCGGCAGCAGGAACTTCACCATCGCCTGGATCTGAACCTTCTCCGCATGGCCGTTCCCGGCCACAGTCTTCTTCACGAGGTTGGCGGCATATTCCGCCACCGGCAGACCGGCCAGCGCCGGCACCAGCAGCGCCACGGCGCGGGCATGGCCGAGCTTGAGCGTGGCCTGCGCGTCCTTGTTGACGAAGGTCTCCTCCACCGAGACCTCGTCGGGCGTGTAGGTCGTGACGATGCGGGTCAGGCCCTCGTGCAGCTCGCGCAGGCGCAACGCCAGCGGCAGGTCACCATCGGAGGTGACGACGCCGCAGGCGAGGTAGGACAGCTTGCTGCCCCGCGCCGCGATCAGACCCCAGCCGGTGCGGCGCAGGCCGGGATCGATGCCGAGGATGCGGACGTCCGTGGTCATGGCCTCGGCCTCCTTCAGAGCATCGATCCGGTACGGCACATATCGTGAACGAAGCGTTGCCGCAAACCGACGGCCCGCTTCGCCGCTTCCTACTGAAGCTTGAACTCGCCCTCCAACCGGAGGGACACCTCGTCGCCCAGCAGCGGCAGGAAGGCGTTCACGCCGAACTCGGAGCGCTTGATCACCGTCCAGCCATCGAAGCCGACCGAGTAGATCTTGTCGACCGGGTTGACGCCCGCTTGATTGAAGGTGGCGTCGAACGAGACCGGCTTCGAGACGCCGCGCAGGGTCAGGGTGCCGTTGACGCGCGCCGTCGTCGGGCTCGTCGGCTCGACCGACGTGCTGACGAAGGTCGCCTCGGGAAACTTCCCGACGTCGAGGAAATCCGGCTGCTTGAGGTGCGCGTTGAGCTTGTCGTTGAGCCCGTTGGCGCTGCCGGTGCCGATCTTGACCGAGAGGCTGCTCTTGGCCGGGGCGGCGGGATCGAGGACGAGGTCGCCCGACACCTCCGTGAACTGGCCGTAATAGGTCGAGAAGCCAAGATGGCTGATCGACCACGTGATCTTGCCATGCGCCGGATCGAGCCGGTAGCGCCCGGCCTTCACCTGCCCCGGATCCTTGGTCAGAGCGGGTGGCGCTCCCTGGGCGGCCTCCTGTGCGTGTAGACCGCCGGGCGCGGCGAATGCGAAACCCGCCAGCAGGAGGGCGGCGAGGGCGTGCGTGCGCTTCATGCGGTCACCTTGTCGGTTGTGCCGCCACGACGGATATGGCCTTAGGCCAAGCGCGGCAACGGACCCTTCGAGGATCGACGGTTCACATGATCGGCAAGCTCAAGGGAATCGTCGATTCCTACGGAGAGGATTTCGTCATCCTCGATGTGAATGGCGTCGGCTACGTCGTCCACTGCTCCGCCCGCACCCTCCAGCGTCTGCCGAAGCCCGGCGAGGCGACGGATCTGGCCATCGAGACACATGTGCGTGAGGACATGATCCGCCTCTACGGCTTCCGCGTCGATGCCGAGCGGGAGTGGTTCCGCCTGCTCCAGACGGTGCAGGGGGTCGGCACCCGCGTGGCGCTCGGCGTGCTCTCGGTGCTGGAGCCGGCACAGCTCGCCACCGCTATCGCCACCGGCGACAAGGGCGCCGTCGCCCGCGCCCCCGGCGTCGGCCCGCGCCTCGCGGCCCGCCTCGTCGCGGAGTTGAAGGACAAGGCACCCGCCTTCGCTCCCATCGACCCGGCGCTCATCGCCCTGACCGGCGCCGTCGAGGACAGGACCGCGCCGCAACCGGTCGCGGACGCGATCTCGGCCCTGGTCAATCTCGGCTATGCCCAGATTCAGGCCTCAGCCGCCATCGCCGCCGCACTGAAGGGCCTCGGCGAGGAGGCCGGCACTGTGGAGGCCAAGACCCTGATCCGGCTCGGGCTGCGGGAGCTGGCGCGATAGCGTGGACCAGAACGCCTCAGCCGCCCTCATCGAAAGGCGGCGGCTGCAGGCGCTGCCAGGCGGAGGCGATCCGCTCCGGTTTCACCTCCAGCGCCTCGGCGCAGGCGAGGAGCGACGGTTCGTCGCTCATGACGTGGTCGAGCACGGCACCAAGAAAGCCATGATCGTGCATGCTCTCGCGCAGCGTTCCGGGCTCTAGGCCGCTGGCGACGATGAACCGGAACAGCCGGTCCTCGTCGGCGGCGAGCCATCCGAGCACCTCGACCGCGAGACGCTCGCTCGGGCCATCACTATGATCAAGTTTGCGTTTCATCAACGAGTAGCAGTTTAAGAGAGTAAGAGGGCCGGGCCACGGGTTGGAACGCCATCGCGACCGCGCCGGAGCAGGTCATGAAGAAAACCGTTCTTATCGTTGAAGACAACGAGCTGAACATGAAGCTCTTCAACGATCTGCTGGAGGCGCACGGCTACGCGACCCTCAAGACCGCCAACGGTATCGAGGCGATTGAACTCGCGCGCGCGCACCACCCAGACTTGATTCTGATGGACATCCAGCTCCCCGAAGTCTCGGGCCTGGAGGTGACAAAGTGGCTCAAGGACGACGACGACCTTCGTAACATTCCTGTGATCGCTATCACCGCTTTTGCAATGAAAGGCGACGAGGAACGCATTCGTGAAGGCGGATGCGAGGCATATTTGTCCAAACCGATCTCGGTTGCGAAGTTTTTGGCAACGGTCCGTCGTTACATTGGTGATGACGGCGCTCCTTGAGACCTCTTCGGACTGAATGCCGTCGCGGTCGTGAAGGCCGCGCCTCGGAGGAACGATGTCCGCTCGCGTCCTGATCGTGGATGATCTCTACCCCAACGTCCGGCTGCTCGAGACAAAACTGTCTCTCGAGTATTTCGACGTGGTCGTGGCGATGAATGGGCCAGACGCCCTGGCCATTTGCGAGAAGGGCGAATGCGACGTCGTTCTCCTCGACGTGATGATGCCGGGCATGGACGGCTTCGAGGTCTGCCGCCGGCTCAAGGCCAATCCCGCCACCGCCCATCTGCCGGTGGTGATCGTCACCGCCCTCGATCAGCCCGCCGACCGGCTGCGGGGCCTGGATGCGGGCGCCGACGACTTCCTGACCAAGCCCATCGACGACACCGCGCTGATGACGCGGGTGCGCAGCCTCGTGCGGCTGAAGGCCGTGACGGACGAACTGCGCTCGCGCGCCCTGGAGACGCGCGAGATCGGCGGCCCCGACCCCCTGGTTCTTGCCGCCGCCGATACCGGCGAGGGTGCGCGCATTCTCCTTGTGGAGGACCGGGCGAGCGCCATCGACCGCATCAGCACCGCGCTCTCCCAGCACCATCAGGTCACCGTGGAGACCGACCCGCACCGCGCCCTGGTGCGAGCGCCCGAGGAAGGCTTCGACCTCGCCCTGGTGAGCCTCGATCTCGAAGGCTTCGACGGGCTGCGCCTGTGCAGCCAGCTCCGCTCGCTGGAGCGGACCCGCAGCATGGCGCTGATCATGCTCGGCGAGATGCACGAGAAAACGCGCATCACCCGCGGCCTCGAATTCGGCGTCAACGACTACCTGCTGCGCCCGGTCGACCGCAACGAGCTGATCGCGCGGGTGCGCACGCAGGTGCGGCGGCGGCGCTTCTCCGAGACCCTGCGCGGGGCGCTCCATGCCTCGATGGAACTCGCGATCACCGACGACCTGACCGGCCTGCACAACCGCCGCTACCTCGACCGCCATCTCGGGCCGGTCTTCGGTGAGGCGGCTTTGCAGGAGAAGGGACTCGCCTGCCTGCTCCTCGACATCGACCGCTTCAAGCTGATCAACGACACCTACGGCCACGAGGCCGGCGACGAGGTGCTGCGCGCCTTCGCCGAGCGCATCCGCCAGTATGTACGGCCGATGGACATCCTGGCCCGCTACGGCGGCGAGGAGATCGTGATGGTGGTGCCCGGCGCCGAACTGCCCGATGCCCGCGCCATCGCCGAGCGCATCCGCCACCGGATCGAGGCGACGCCTTTCGCCATCGACGGCGGGACGCGCGACATCGGCGTGACCGTCTCCGTCGGCGTCTCCGTGCGGCGCGCGACCGATACGGGTCCGGCCGACCTGCTCAAGCGCGCCGACACCGCGCTCTACCGCGCCAAGTCCTTCGGCCGGAACCGGGTCGAGGCGGCGGCAGCGTAGGGGATCTCGGCGCCGCCTCACTCGGGAGCCGTCGCCTCCGCCGGGATTGCGGCGGGTGGGGACAGGCCGAGCAGCCGCGCGATCTCGTCGCCCTCCGCTCCGCCCAGGAGGTCGGCAAGGGTGTAGCGGTCGAGAACCGCCAGGAAGGCCGCCAGCGCCTCACCCAGTGCCCGCCGCAGGCGACAGGGCGCGGTGATCGCGCACGATCCTGCGGAAAAGCACTCGACCAGCGCGAGATCGTCCTCCGTCTCGCGGACGACGGCGCCGACGACGATCTCAGCCGGCGGCTTGGCGAGACGCAAACCCCCGCCCCGTCCCCGGATCGTCTGGATCAGCCCGAGCCGGCCGAGTTGATGCACCACCTTGGTGAGGTGGCTCTCCGAAATTCCATAGGCGCGCGCGATCTCCGCGATCGAACTCTGCTTCGGCTCGCGCAGGCCGACATAGATCAGGGTCCGCAGGGCGTAGTCGGTGTAGCGGGTCAGGCGCATGGCGGGTCCGAACGACCTATAAGGTACATTTCACTTGCATCTTTTCGAGAGCTGCGACAAAAGATTCATGTCGAATGAACCTTTGGATCCGACGATGCCCGCACCGCTCTCGCCCCAAACCGTCGCCACCGTCAAAGCCACCGTCCCGGCTCTCGAAACGCACGGGCTCGCCATCACCCGGCGCATGTACGAGCGCCTGTTCGAGAACGTGGAGATCCGCGACCTCTTCAACCAGTCGCATCACGGCGAGACCGGCTCGCAGCCCAAGGCCCTTGCCCTCGCCGTTCTGGCCTATGCCCGCAACATCGACAACCTCGGCGTGCTGACGAGCGCGGTGGAGCGCATCGCCCAGAAGCATGCCGCGCTCAACATCCTGCCGGAGCACTATCCTCACGTCGCCGACGCCCTGCTCGCGGCGATCCGCGATGTGCTCGGCGAGGCCGCGACCCCTGAGATCATCACGGCCTGGGGCGAGGCGTACTGGTTCCTGGCGGAGCTGCTGATCGGCCGCGAGGCGACGATCTACCGGGATCAGGCGACCAAGACCGGTGGATGGAACGGCTGGCGCGACTTCGTGGTCGAGAGCGTCACCCCGGAAAGCGAGACGATCCGGTCGTTCGTGCTGGTCCCCGCTGACGGCGGCCCGGTGCTGCGTCACGAGCCGGGGCAGTATCTCGGCTTCCTCGTCGACCTGCCGGGCCGGGGCGTGCTGAAGCGGAACTACTCGATCTCCTGCGCACCGAACGATCGCGCCTACCGCATCACCGTCAAGCGCGAAGCCGCAACGGCGCATCCGGCCGGCCTCGTCTCGAACTGGCTGCACGCGGAAGCGAAGGCCGGAACTGTGCTGAAGGTCGCCGCACCCGCGGGCGACTTCTTCCTCGACCGGGAGAGCGCCGAGCCGGTGGTTCTGGTCAGCGGCGGCGTCGGCCTGACGCCGATGGTCAGCATGCTGGAGAGCATCGCGGCGGAGACGCCCGAGCGCCCGGCTTGGTTCGTCCACGGTGCCCTGAACGGGCGGGTTCACGCCATGCGCGAGCATGTACGCGGCCTTGTTGCGAACCAAGCATCCCTGTCGGCCCACATCGTCTACGCGGAACCGGAGCCGCAGGATCGGCCCGGCGAAGATTTCGACCGCGAGGGGCTGATCACGGCCGAGTGGCTCGTTGCGAACACCCCCTCGGAGCGTGCGACCTACTACCTCTGCGGACCCAAGCCCTTCCTGGCCGCTCTGGCCAACGGGCTGGCCCGTGCCGGTGTCCCGGCGGAGCGGGTCCGGTTCGAGTTCTTCGGCCCCGCCGACGAGCTGCTGGACGAGGAACCCCGGCAGGCCGCCTGAGCCGGCAAGGCCGCACCGGGGGCGCGGTCAACCCGCTCCCGGATCGGTCTCGTCGCCCTGTGCCGGCGCGCCGGGCTTTCCGTCGGTCTTCTCGTTGGGATCCTTGACCGCATCGGGGGCGCTGTTGGCGGGCTTGTGCCCGTCCTGGCGCTCCCGATCCGTCTCGCGGTCGTCGCCGTTCTGCTTGTCCATCGTCAAGTTCCCTCTTGGAATTGGGGTGCGGGCCGGCGCGGCTCAGGAGTGCTTGGCTCGGTCGGGCTCGCCCGCGATGGGCTCCCCCTCACGCGGGCCGGCCGAGGCCTTGCGGTCCGAATGGCCACCGGACGAACCGCCGATCGCGGGCGGCGTGCGTCCGGCCGCGCCCGCTTCCGCGCCTTCGCCCCATTCACCGTGCCGCTCGGCATCGGAGCGCCCGCCGGACCCCTGTCCGGTGATCGCCGCCTGCTCGGAGGTCTGGTGGCCGCCGCCCGCCGGATGGGGGCCGGGCGAGCCAACCGCCTCGTCGGGCTTGCGGGTGCCGGTGTTGCTCAGGTCTTCGTCGGGCCGGTTTTCATTTCCCATCACGGCCTCCCCCATCACGTTCGCCGAGATCCTCGCCGTGACGCGGCGGCTCTTCCTGGCCGACAGCGGCGGTGGCGCGCTCGATCGCCTCCTGCGCCGTCGCGTCGGGTTCGGAGCGGGAGGACGGATCGGAGATCCGGCGCAGATTTTCGGCGGGCGTCTCGGCCTCGGTCTGGTCCACCGCGTCCTGGCCCTGGTGCTCGGTGCCGGACGCGATGCGCGCGGTCTCGGCCGTTCCGTCGGGATTGCTCTTCAGGTCCGCCTGGGTCCGCGAGGGGATGCCCATATCGAGGGGCGAATCGGTGCCGAAATCCTGGCCGTTGCGATCCGCATAGGCGTCGAACGCCTTCAGCGACGGCCGGTCGGGGGAAGTCTCCGTCATTCTTCGTCCTCCTGATCTGACCGGGACAACAATCCGGGACCGGAGGAGTTGCGGTGCGGGTCCGTCGCAGACCCGCACCGCGCGATGCGTGTTAGCCGATGCCTTCGAAGAGCACCGAGGAGATGTAGCGCTCGGCGAACGAGCAGGCGATGGTGACGATGCGCTTGCCCTGGAACTCGGGGCGGCCCGCCAGCTCCAGCGCCGCCGCGACATTGCCGCCGGTCGAGATGCCGCCGGGGATGCCCTCGAACTTGGCGAGGTCGCGGGCGGTGTCGATCGCCTGCTGGTTCGACACCTTGAGCACGCCGTCGAGGATGTCGGTGTGCAGGTTGTCGGGGATGAAGCCCGCGCCGATACCCTGGATCTTGTGCGGGCCGGGCTGGCCACCGGAGATCACGGGGCTGTCCACCGGCTCCACCGCGAACACCTTGAGGTTGGGCAGACGCGGCTTGAGCACCTCGCCGACGCCGGTCACCGTACCGCCGGTGCCGACACCCGCCACGAAGGCGTCGAGCTGACCCTGCGTATCGTTCCAGATCTCTTCCGCCGTCGTCTTGCGGTGGATCTCCGGGTTGGCCGGGTTCGAGAATTGCTGCGGCATCACCGCGCCGTCGATCTCGCGCAGGAGCTCCTCGGCGCGACCGATCGCGCCCTTCATGCCTTGCGCGCCCGGCGTCAGTTCGAGCTGCGCGCCGAGGAAGGCCAGCATCTTGCGGCGCTCCACTGACATCGTCTCCGGCATGACCAGGATCAGGCGGTAGCCGCGGGCGGCGGCGACGAAGGCCAGCGCGATGCCGGTATTGCCCGAGGTCGGCTCGACCAGCGTGCCGCCGGGCTTGAGCCGGCCGGAGGCTTCCAGCGCGTCGATCATGTTGACGCCGATACGGTCCTTCACGCTCGAAATCGGGTTGAAGAATTCGAGCTTGAGCAGGATTTCGGCATCGACGCCCCGCTCCTTGGTGAGCCGGTTGAGGCGCACGAGCGGCGTGTTGCCGATGGTCTCGGTGATCGAGCCGTAGACGCGGCCGTGTCCGGGCTTGCGCGCGGTGTCCGGGGTCGAGGTGTCTGTCATCGTCTGTCCGCTCCCTGAGCGCTCCCGTGCCGCAACGGCCACCGGCCCGGTGCAGGAGCGCGCGCCAACACGAAAGGCTTTCACATCGGCCCGAAGGAAGACGACCGCCAGGGGACAAAGCCGACGCGAAACCAGAAACTTAGCGCTCCCGCCGAAGCGAGGTCCGCTGCGGCGACGCGTAGCCGATTTCGCAAGCTCCGTCGAGCTTCACGCCGGGCGGATACCAGTCTTTACACGGACTGCGCACGGCTGAGCTTTAGCGGAGAATTTTATTTTCCTTTTTCGCCGCCAGACGACAGTATTGTCATCCTCGTCACTCCGAATCGACGGGCCGGTTACGGTCCGCGATCGCGGTTCAGGCGACGAGGAAGCGGGTGGCGAGGATCAGGATGCCGATTCCCGAACTGGTGGCGAGGGCGGCCAGGGTCGCCGCACCCTCGTGGTGGGCGCGGACGAAGTCGTAACGCGCCGCGTGGGAGGCCGCCGGCCGCACCTTCGGGACGACGCGCTGATGAACCCGGCCGATCCGCATTCCGTCTCTCCGCCTGAGTGGCCGCGCGGAGCGCGACCGAGGGGCGCGAGGAAACGGCGCGGGAGCCTGACGGAGGATGAATCCAGGCTCCCGTCCACGAATCGTCGTCAACGGGGACTTAAAGCGATCGCGCGCCGGCTCGTCCGAGGAACCGGCGGGCTGTTCGAGAATGGGGCGCCTACAGGGCCCGATCAAACCGCAGCTCGCCGTTCTGGCTGCGGATCACGAGTTGCGAACCGTCGAGGTCCCACTTGCCCGCCGTGCGCAGGGCGACGAGGAAGGCCTGCTCGGTGGCCGCCAAGGCCTTGTCGCAGGTCTTCTTGGTGAGCGCCAAGGGACCGACGGCGAGATGCTGTTCGCGCAGGGGGAAAGCGGTGGCGGTGAAGGTGTTGCAGCCGCCATAGCCGCGGGCGCGGTACTGCGCGTCGATGATGAAGCTCGGGCGGTCGGCACCGGTGAACGGCTTGCCGTTCATGCTGACGGCGGTCCACATCGAGCCGAGCGGAAACATCTTCTCCGTCGGCTTCGCGCCGGGGACGTATTGCGGCTTCTTATCGGGCTGCTTGCCCGCGCCGAAACCGGACGTATTGCCGCCCATGCCCATTTGCGCCGCAGCCGGCACGGCCGCGAGCGCGCCCGCGGCAACCGCGCAGGCCAGCGCGGCGGTCAGCATCCTGTTCATCGTTCAGCCCCCTGTCTGCTCGACTGCTTCACCCCGGAGCCCCCCTTGGAGCCCCACTTGGCCAGCGGCTCGGCTCTTCGCCCGATGATTGGGCCGAGCCGGCGCATGCTCCGTATCCTTCGGGCCGTGCTCCCTCTCGGCAGCCGGTCCTGGGCGCTAGGGGGAATCGGCACAGATTCAAGCACAATTATGGTCAAGACCGGCCCGAGACCCGGTTCAGCGGCGATCCCGTCCGTTTCGACGCGCCGCGAACCTTGTGCGGCAAGAATTCTCGCCCGGCGAGTCTTCGAGCCAGGCGAAACGCCGTTTCTCACAAGCTTCACCGAAACGAACCGGCCCGTCGGACCGTTGAACGATCCCATGCCCCGTGGCGCGGGGTGGTATCTGCCAAGGATCGAGGAGAGCGCTTTGACGGGATCGGATGAAGGTGCGTCGAGCGGAGCTTCGCCCAACACGATGAATGCGGCCCAGTGCCGGGGTGCCCGCGGCCTGCTCGGCTGGTCCGAGGCGGATCTCGCCCGCCGCTCGGGGCTGGACGAAGGCTTCATCAAGGGGTTCGAGGCCGGCACGGGCGATTCCGCCTCCGGCCAGGTCGAGGCTTTGCGCAGCGCCCTGATGCAGGGCGGCATCGTCTTCACCGACGGTGCGACGCCGGGCGTCCGGCTGTCCGAGCAGCAGCGCGGCGGCGACGAGGGCACGCGCCTCGATCAGCTCACCACCGAGAACGACCGCTGAGGTAAAACCTCAGCCCGTCGCGAGGGCCTTGAGGTCGAAGCCCGGATCGCCGGCCTGCTCCGGCGTCAGCCTCTTGCCCGCGGCCAGAAGGCGGCGGGCCGCCATATGGTCAGCGGGGCGATCGACCGATTCGACGGCGCTGAGCGCGCCATCGCGGAAGCGGAACACCGAAAAGCCGGCGCCGGCGCGGCGCAGGACGCTCGCGTCAGACGGCGCGGCGAGCCCGGCGATCTGGAGCTTGCGCGGGCCCTGATCGCTCCAGAACCACGGCACCGCGTCGTAGGCGGCGGGCCGGCCGGTGAGCCGCGCGGCGAGGCAGCGGCCCTGATCGACCGCGTTCTGGACCGATTCGATCCGTACCCGGTCGCCGCCGGGCATTCTCGACGCGAAACGGCTCGGGAAGCGCACGCAATCGCCGATGGCCGAGATCGCCGGGTCGCTGGTTGCCAGGAAGGCATCGATCTCGATGCCGTCGCGCACGGCGAGGCCGGCTTCCGCCGCAAGTTCTTGGTTGGGCACCACGCCGATGCCGACGAGCACGAGGTCGGCGGGCAGGCTCTGCCCGTCGGCGGTGCGGACCGCCGCGGCCCGTCCCCCCTCCCCCTCGATGGCGGTGACGCCCGCCCCGAACAGGAAGGTGACGCCGGCCTCGTCGTGGAAGGCGCGGAACGCCTCCGAGGTCTCGGGCGAGACCGCCCGCGCCATGACGCGCTCGGCCGCCTCGATCACCGTGACGGAGAGGCCGCGGGCGGCGCAGACCGCCGCGAATTCGAGGCCGATGAAGCCCGCGCCGATCACGACGATCCGGTGGATGCCCTCGATTGCCGCGCGCAGCGCATCGGCATCGTCAAGGGAACGAAGCTGGCGCACGCCCGCGAGATCGGCCCCCCGGCACCGGCAGCGCCCGGTTGCGGGTGCCCGTCGCCAGGATGAGGTGGTCGTAAGACAGATCCTCGCCATCCGAGAGCCGGACGCTGCGCCCGGCGCGGTCGATCGCCGTCACCCGTGTCCCGGGCCGGTGCGCGATGCGGTGCTCGGCGAAAAAGCTCTCCTGCCGCAGCAGCAAACCGCGGGCATCGGTCTTGCCGGCAAGATAGGCCTTCGACAGCGGCGGGCGCTGGTAGGGCAGCGCGGCCTCCTCGCCGACGAGGGTCAGGCGGCCGGAAAATCCCGCCTCCCGCAGCGAGGCGGCGGCCTGGAAGCCGGCCTGCCCCGCCCCGACGATGACGATCGTCTCCATCGGCCCGCTCATTCGCCCGCCTCGGCCGGGCTGCGGACTGCCTTGAGCGGCGCTGCTGCGGCCGAGTCCTCCGGGAAGAAATCGCCGGGAATGCTCGGCAAGAAGCGGTGCCCCCTCCTGCGCGAGATAGTCCCAGAACGCGTCGGAGGCCGGACCGAGCACCTTGTCGGCGCGGCGCACGACGTACCAGTCGCGCCGGATCGGCAGACCCTCCACGTCGAGGAGGACGAGGCGCCCGCTCGCCACCTCCGCCGCCACCGAGTGGCCGGACAGAAGCGCGATGCCGAGGCCCGCCATCACCGCCTGCTTCAGTGTCTCGTTCGAGCCGGAATCGATCCCGAGCTTGGCCCGGCGGATCATCACGCCGTTCATGAACTCCTCGAACACCGAGCGGGTGCCCGAGCCCTCCTCGCGCACGAGGAAAGATTCCTCGGCCAGATCCGCCCGCGTCAGCCCGCGCCGCCCGGCCATCGGGTGGTCGGGGGCGGCGATCAGCACCAGGGGATGGGGCCCGAACGTCTCCGCCTCGATGGCGAAGTCCCGCGGCGGGCGGCCCATGATCGCGAAATCGATGTCGTAGTTGCGCAGCGCCTCGATCGTGTCCTGCCGGTTGCCGACGGTGAGCGAGATCTCGACTTTCGGATGGGTCTCCATGAAGCCGGCGATGACGAGCGGCGCGAAATATTTCGCCGTGGAAACAACCCCGAGGCCGACTCGGCCGCCACCGCCGCCCTTCAGGGTGCGCAAGCGGTCCGTGCAGGTCTCCAGCACGGTGTTGATGCTGTTGATCGCCCACAGCATCTCGCGTCCCGCATCGGTCGGCTTGAGGCCGGTCGGCGTGCGGTCGAACAGGAGGAGGCCCGCCTCCTCCTCGAGCTGGCGGATGCGTGCGTAGAGCGCGGCGGAAGTGACGTTAAGCTCCTGCGCGGCCCGCGTCATTGTGCCGAGCCGTGCGACTGCGGCGACCGCCTGGAGCTGCTTGAGCGAAAGATTGCGCATGCCCCGGTTTTAGTTTTTTTGCGGGGCACCACAAGTTTTTTTAGAAATCTTTCGACAGCCGTCTCGTGCCGTCTGGCGCTGCCGCCTCGCCACAGCGTATCATAGCGCGAGATAGCCCTGCACGCCTCCGCGCGCGCATGGCCGATAAGAACGCCGCGCAGGACCTTGAGTCACACGCGCGGGTTCGACGGGAGCGAGCCTCAGAACGATGACGAAGCCCTACGGGTCATCCCTCGACGACCATCTCGACGCCGAAGTCGCGCGGGAGCCCTCGCTGGCCGATACCGCCGCCACGATCCGGGCGCTCGCCGCCGCTGCGATCGACGTGAGCGAGACCGTGGGTCGTGGGTCGCTCGCGGGCGACCTCGCCGCGCAGGGCGAGCACAACAGCGACGGCGACGTGCAGAAGGCGCTCGACGTGATCGCCCACAAGCGCTTCATGCGGGCGCTCGAAGAGGCCCCCGTGGCGCAGGTCGCCTCTGAGGAAGCCGAGGACGTGGTGACGCTGAAGGCCGGCGCGCCGCTGGCGGTCGCGATCGACCCGCTCGACGGCTCGTCCAATATCGGCGTCGGCATGGTGGTCGGCACCATCTTCGGCATCCGCCCGGTGACGCAGGGCCAAGGGATCGACGATCCCAATGCCTCGTTCCTGACCCCCGGCACGACGCAGACGGCCGCCGGCTTCGTCGTCTACGGCCCGGCCACGACCTTCGTCGTCACGCTCGGCAACGGCACCCGCATCTTCACCCTCGACCGGACGGACAACGTCTTCCGCCTCACCCACGACGCGATGAAGATCGTCCCCAGCGCCAGCGAGTACGCGATCAACGCCTCGAACGTCCGCCACTGGGACGGGCCGGTGAAGTCCTACATCGAGGATTGCCTGCGCGGCTCGGAAGGCCCGCGCGACCGTGACTTCAACATGCGCTGGACCGCTGCGCTGGTGGCGGACGCGCAGCGGGTGCTGATCCGCGGCGGCGTGTTCCTGTATCCGGGCGACAACCGGAAGGGCTACGCCCAGGGCCGCCTGCGCCTCTTGTACGAGACCGCCCCCATCGCCTTCCTGATCGAGCAGGCGGGCGGCGGCGCCACCGACGGCCAGGGCCGCATCCTCGAGCGGGTGGCCGCCAAGATCCACGAGCGCTCCCCCCTGGTGTTCGGCTCCACCGAGGAGGTCGAGTGCGTGGCCAAGTACTATGACGGCCGCCAGCCCAGCGCCGGCCGCTCACCCCTGTTCGGCCAGCGCGGCCTGATGCGGAGTTGATCAATGGGTGCATAGTCCCCGACCTACGGTCGCAGACTCAGCGTCCGGCGGATGACCGCCGCCGCGCATTTGCGCGGCCAGAAGGCGATGATTCGGGATCATCGCCTTCTGGAACCAAGCACTCGGCCCGATTAATCTGAAAAGCCCATGTCGGCGCGTCATCCCATCATCTCGGTCACCGGCTCTTCGGGCGCCGGGACCACCTCGGTCCGCAACACCTTCGAGCAGATCTTCCGAAGGGAGGATGTCAGCGCCGTCTACATCGAGGGCGACGGCTTCCACGCGCATGACCGCGACACCATGCGGGCGATGATGGCGCGCGAGCCGACGCTGAGCCATTTCGCGCCCCGCGCCAACCTCCTGCCCGAGCTGGAGGAAGTGTTTCGCAGCTACAGCGAATCCGGCACCGGCCGCACCCGGCACTACGCCCACGACGAGGCGGATGCGGCCCGCTACGGCGTACCCATCGGCGCCTTCACGCCCTGGGAGGCGTTCCAGCCCGGCTCGGACCTGCTGTTCTACGAAGGCCTGCATGGCTGCGTGGTCGATCAGAACGTCGACCTCGCCCGCTATCCCGACCTCAAGATCGGGGTGGTGCCGGTCATCAACCTCGAATGGATTCAGAAGCTGCACCGGGACCGCTCGACGCGGGGCTACTCGACCGAGGCTGTCACCGACGTGATCCTGCGCCGGATGCCCGACTACGTGCAGACGATCTGCCCGCAATTCTCGTGGACAGACATCAACTTCCAGCGAGTGCCGACGGTGGACACCTCGAACCCGTTCATCGCCCGGTGGATTCCGACCGCCGACGAGTCGATGGTGGTCATCCGCTTCAAGGACCCGAAGGGGATCGATTTCTCCTATCTTGTGTCGATGATCCACGACAGCTTCATGAGCCGGGCCAATTCCATCGTCATCCCCGGTGGCAAGCTCGATCTGGCGATGCAGCTCATTCTGACGCCGATCATCATGCAGCTCGTGGAGCGGCGGCGGCGGCTGGCGTAAGCCTCGTCCGGCATCCTCGGGGCGCCAACCGCTCGCGATGACGGCGAGGATCGTGCCGCGTCGCCCGACCCTCAGGCGCTTCTGGCATCCGACATCTCGACGGGGGCAACCGCGTCCTCTCGGTCGAGAAACGCCGCGACGGCTTCCGAGAATTCCGGCGTGCGCAGGTAGCCGTAGGATTTGTGGTGGTTCACGCTGCCGCGCGGGCGCCGATAAGTGTTGAGCACGGGACGATCGATCACGCCCACACCCGTCAGGTTCGGGGCATAGGCCTCGGCCAACGTCGTGCCGACGGTCGCCACGTCCTCGCGGTCGCCGAGATTGCTCCAGCGGGCCACGGCGTAGGGCACGCGCAAGGCCCCGTGCTCCTCGGCGAGGCGATGCTTGATCTCGGCGAGACCGAGGGGGGCGCCCATGGTGACGAAGTGCTCGATCCGCGGACAGCGCCCGTCGCACTCGAGCTGGCGGAGCACATCGTAGGCGATCAGCGAGCCCATGGAATGGGCGGCGAGCAGCAGGGGCCGGCCGGCATGCTGCTCCAGCGCCTCCCGCAAGCGGTCGCGGGCGGACTCGCGGAACGCGGCATCCTCGTAGTAGCCCCACAGGTCGTCGAGCCGGTGCTCGATGATGAAATCGTCGAGGACGAGACGCCCGGTCTTCTCCTGCGCCCATTCGACGATGCGGTAGAGTCGGTCGGTCAGGGTCGGGGCGCACACGCCGTCGGCGCTCGGGAACGGTCCCCTCCCCCGCGCGGGGTAGTAGGGTTCCCGGTTGCTGTCCTCGGAGAGCGGCGCGTCGTAGCGCAGGTCGGCCCAGTAGACGAAGTCGAAGGACAGATCCCGCGGATCCTCGCCGAGGTTGCGCCGAAGTCCCTCACGGATCGCCTCGGCCCACCACGCCTGCTTCTCTTCTTTCGGCGGCTTGTTGGCGAGGCCGTGGATGCCGAGGATGAGCGGGCGGTCGTGCATCGGTCGAAGAGAGGGGCCTTGCGCGTCGTCGATGGCCGGCTCAGCGCCGGTCTCGCAGGGCATATAGCGCACGGACCCCGGCGGTTCCGCGCGACAAATCGGCAGCATGGTTCAGCGGCAGAACCTCTCCTCGCCGTCAACGGGGCAGTGCGAGCATCCGCAAAGCGCGGGCGTCGGCTTACGCGCCCATCTTCTCCACCAACGCCTCGGACAGCGCGAAGTTGACGTAGACGTTCTGCACGTCGTCCTGATCCTCGATCACCTCGACGAGGCGGATCAGCTTCTCACCGGTCTCGTCATCGACGTCGATGGTGTTCTGCGCCTTCCAGATCAGGCCGGTCCGGCGCGGCTCGCCGAAGCGGCCCTCTAGCGCCTTCGACACGTCGCCGTAGGCGTCCTGGGCGCAGATGACCTCGTGGCCCTCCGTATCCGAACGCACGTCGTCGGCGCCGGCCTCGATGGCGGCCTCCAGCATCGTGTCGGCATCGGCCACGTCCGGCGCAAAGGCGATGACGCCGACACGGTCGAACATGAAGGCGACGGCGCCGGTCTCGGCGAGGCTGCCGCCGGACTTGGTGAAGGCCGAGCGCACGTCGGAGGCAGTGCGGTTGCGGTTGTCGGTCTGCGCCTCGACGATCAGCGCGGCACCGCCGGGGCCGTAGCCCTCGTAGCGGATCTCCTCGTAGTTCTCGCCGTCCCCACCCACCGCCTTCTTGATGGCACGCTCGATGTTGTCCTTGGGCATGTTCTCCGCCCGGGCCGCGAGGATGGCGGCGCGCAGACGCGGGTTCATCGAGGGGTCGGGCGTGCCGAGCTTGGCCGCCACCGTGATTTCGCGGGCGAGCTTGCTGAACACCTTCGAGCGGACCGCATCGACGCGGCCCTTGCGGTGCATGATGTTCTTGAACTGGGAATGCCCGGCCATGGCGGGATCGTCTTCTCGTTCGTGCGGGCGGAGGGCTCCTTCACGCAAGAAGGATCCTCGACGCCGCGCGGGATGTGTCGGGGGCTTCGCTTATAGGCCGCGCGACCACTCCGAGGCAACGCGGGGCGGTGACGGCTCGGGTCTGATCGTCTCCGCGGTCGGACGCCCGATCCGCCACGGGCCGCCCGCAACCGCCGGAACGCCGCCGACCGACAAGGCCGTGAGATGCGGCGTGAGCGTGTCCGTGAAGGCGAATCTTTCGCGGTGGCGTCGGTGGCCGGGTTCGCGGCCGCGATGGTAGACGTCGGGGGCGAGGACACGATCCCTCCTCACGGTCTTGCACGAGGCGATCCGATGCCGACGACCGAAACGGGTACGGCCGGCGCGCGGGGCAAGCGATGGCGCTTCGGCCTTGCCGCACTCATCGGCGCGCTGGCCGGCGCGACGCTGTTCCCGAGACCCGCCAGGGGCCGAACCGGGGAAGACGTCAGGGCTGATCCTGCGCCAAGAGATCCCGGTAGCGCGCCGCCGAACGGCTGACGACGGCGCCTGCATCGTCGGTGATATGCAGGCCGAAGGCGCCGTAAAGGCGGGCGAACGCCTTCGTTTCCAGCCGGGCCGCGATGCGTGCGACGGTGCCGCCGGAGAGCGGCAGCCAGTTCGGGTAGCTCCACTGGAAGGAGACGCTCTTCCGGTCCGCACCGGCCTGCACGATGTCGCCCGCGAGTAGCGCGCCGCGCCCGTCCGCCCCGTCCTGCCAGTGCAGCACGGAACCGCCGGGGAAGTGGCCGCCGAGGCGCAGCAGGGTCAGGCTGGGGGCAAGAGCGCGCTCATCCTCCTCCCAGAACACCACGCGGTCGTCGGGGCGCATCACCCATTCGCGGTCGCGGGCGTGGAGGTAGACCGGCGCATCGAAGGCCGCCGCCCAATCGGGCATGGTCGTGTAGTAGTGCGGATGCGAGATCGCGATGCCGGCCAGGCCGCCGAGCGAACGCACCAGTGCGACGGTGGCCGGATCGAGCAGGGCGATGCAATCCCACAGAACATTGCCCTGTGGCGTGCGCAGCAGGAAGGCGCGCTGGCCGATGGCGAAACGGGGATGGGTCTCGATCTCGAACAGCCCCGGCTCGACCTGCCGCCACGCGTTGGCGTGAGCGGATGCGAGTGCGCCGGGATTCGTCCAGCTTTGGCCGGAGGCGGGCACGTATTGCCGCTCCTCGTCGCAGATCGGGCATCGCTCGGGCGGGCTCGGCGCGTCGGGGAAGCTGGTTCCGCAGGTGACGCAGATGTGGATCGTCACGGGCCTTCCTCCCGCCTGCGCATGAGGTTGGATCAACCGCCGCGGTAACCGGGGCCATCACCGGAGCGCGGCTCTTCGCGCGACGGCTTCTCCTTGTCCCACCCGGAACCGATATCGCCGGGCTCGCTCGGCGCGGGAGAACGATGCTCCGGAACCGGTTTGGAGACCGGACGCTGCTCGTAGCTCCGGGCCCCCGGGCTCTCCACGGGATCGTCGGGTCTGGTCGCGTCGGTCGGGGTCAAAGGCGCCTCCGGAGTTATTTCCGGTGAAGGGTCTCAGGGGGAGAACAGTTCCCGCGCCCCCCAGCATCGCCGCCGACGGCTCACAGGGGCCAAGAACAGGCGCCGAGAACCGGTATGGCGCAAGCACGGTTCAGGGTGCAGAACCCGGGATCGTCCCGAGGCTCCTCCCTCCGGCTCGGGCAGGTCCCACGACGATGCAGCGCACGCTCTCTCTCCTCCACGCCCTCTGTCTCGGCGTCGGCGGCCTCGCCGGCACGGCGGCCTCGGCCCAGGAACGGCCCTTCACCCCGTCTCTCACCTGCGGGGCGGTGCAGGCTCTGGTGGCGCGGCAGCGCCGTGTCGTGCTCGCCACGAGCCCGAACGCCTACGAGGCGGTGCATCTCGACAGCGGAGATTGCCGCAACGAAGTGACCGCCCGCCCCGCCTTCGAGCCGACCCTGGACAATCCGTACTGCTTCGCCGGCTATCGCTGCGTCCAGCGCAACAACGGCGAGAACTCGACGCGCTAATTCAGCGCCTTCGACGCGGCATCAGCCCCGCCGCAGCAGGCGCTTGGCCTCGGCCCGTGCGCGATGCTCGAACCGGGCGAGGCGGAGGCGCCGTTCCAGTGAGATCAGGCCGGCGCCCGGCGGCTGGGCGATGATCTCGGCGATGCTTTCGCGCTCGGGGTAGAGGCTTTCGAGCGCCGATCCCGGCATCGTCGCCGAATCGAGCCGCGCGGCAAAGCCCTCGGCATGGAGGGCGCGCACGATGGCGTCTTCCAGCACGAGGCCGGGGGCCAGGGCCCGCAAGCCCTCGTCATAGGCGGTCTTGAGCAGATGGGCGGTGCCGCTGGAGACCAGGGCGAGGCTTGCCGCGATCGTGCGCCCGTCGAGTCGCAGCCAATCTGCCCGGACGGCGACGGGACCACCGGCTGGCCGGAACAGGGCGCGGGCGAAGGCTTCGGTTCGCGGGCGGCTGCGCAGGGCCGTGCCGGCCTCGCCCTTCCAGCCGGCCGCTTCGAGGGTGAGAAAGTCCTCCAGCGCCCGTTCCAGCGTGGCTCCCTCCGTGGCGCGCTCAACGGTGAGCGTCCCGGCCTCTTCCAGACGGCGGCGGCGGCGGCGCAGGTCCTTGAGGCGGCTTTTATGCGGGTGACCGGCGAGGAAGGCGTCGTAATCGGCCCGCCGGTCGAGAACCGGGCGCTCGAAACGCGCGACGGTGCCGGTCCGCCAGCCGGCCCGCTCCATGGCAGCGAGCAGCCCGAGGCCGAGACGGGTCTCGGTCGCGAGCAGCGGCCAGCGCCAGGGCCGGCCGCCGGAGGCATGCGCAAGGCCCTCCACCAGGGCATCGAGCCGCTCCTCCAGGCCGGGACCATCGGCGACGAGGGGGGCGCTCGCCGTCATGTAGGGCGAGAGGAAGGGCTGCGCGATCGCCGCGCCGAGCCCGGCGATGTCGGGACGCAGGGTGAAGGGCAGCAGAGCGGCAATCGCTGCCCCGTCACGGACGACCACCGCCGAGAGGCGGGGATGGCACAGGCCATGGTCGCAATGGGCCGCAACGACCGCCCGCGCATAGAACGGATGCGCGGAGACGGCTTGGACCGCCAGCGCGTCCCAGGCCGAGGCCTCGGCAGCGAGCGCGGCAACGGGCTCGACCGCCGCCCGCGACGATCCGGAAAGGGAAAGGGCGCGCATCACCGGGCGGCACTCCGCTGGGGAAATCCGACGACCGGCGTCGAGAGACCGTGAAGGGACCGGGCGCCGAGCGCCAGGATGAACCCGCGCAGTGTCTGAGCCAGCCCCACCGCCAGGGCCGCGCCGACGACCCCGAGCCAGGGCACCAGGGTAAGGCAGAGCCCCGCGGCGAGGACCAGCATCGCCAGGGTGACGCCGGCGCAGAGCCGCTCGCCGCCGAGCATGGTCAGCACATCCTCGGCCGGGCCGAACAGGCTCGCCGCGACGCTGCCAGCGACGAGGATCGCCAGAACCGGAAGGCTGGCGCGAAACCCTTCGCCGAACAGGCCGAGCAGCAGCGGCGACACCGCGACGATGCCGACGCCGACGCCCGCCGTCGCCAGGAAGGTCCAGCGCGCCTGCATGCGCACGAGATGCGCGAGCCCCGCCTCGTCGCCGCGGGCGCGGGCGGCGGCGAGGCGCTGGGCGGTCGTGGCCGAGGCCGCGTAATGCACGAAGGCCACGAATTGCTGGATGCGGGTGGCGGCAAAGTAGAGGCCGACGGCCTCCGGGGCTGCGAGGAAGCCGAGGATCACGACATCGACGAAGCCGAAGGCGCTCGCGGCGAGGTCGCCCGCCGCGATCGGCAGGCAGGCGGCCAGCCACAGCCGCCAGCGGTAGTGGCGCGGGCCGGCCGGCAGGTGGCGGCGCAGGCGCGCCAGCAGCAGCCCGGCCTGAACCGCTGCCGCGAGGCCGGTCGCGGCCAGCGTACAGGCGATGGCGATCCAGGCCTCGGCCGGCGCGCCCGCGAGCACGGCGCCGATCATCGCGATCATGATCAGAGCTTGGCGCAGCAGGTAGGGCGGCGCGATGGCGAGCAGCGGCCAGCCCTGGCTGCGGGCCACGCCCTCGAGATAGTCTTGGAAGGCGAAGAGCGGCACGACGACGGCCGCGACCAGGATCGGCGTTCCGTAGGGGCCGGCGAGCAGGCCGCCCTGCAGGAAGGCCACGGCGAGGCCACCGAGCGACAGGGCGAGCCCCCCGCCGAGGCTCACGAGTGCCCCGCTGAGCAGGAAGCCGCGCACATCGTCGAGCCGGCTCGTCGCCTGATCGGCGGGCAGGAAGCGGCAGGCGCCCTGGGACAGGCCGAAGGTCGCGGTGTGGCCGAGGATGGCGATCCAGACCCAGATCGTGGCGAAGATCCCGTATTCCGCGCCGCCCATCATGCGCGCCATCAGGACCTGCGCCCCGTAGGCGAAACCGGCCGCGCCGATGCGGACCGCGAACACGCCGAGCGCCGAGACGGCGGCCGTGGCACGCACCGCCCGAGACCGGACGAGAAGGGTCTCGAGAAATGATGCTGGGAGGCCGCCCGCGATCACCTTGTCCGCTGCCATGGGCGCGCCATCCGAAAGGCGCCGGGCGCGGATGTGGCCGGCACGCTCGACGATCAGCCTAGGAAGCGCGGCATTTCGAGCGGGTTAAGAGGGTGTCACAAAACGTCCGCGGCCGGCCCTACGGCTGCTTGAGCGCCGGGGTCGGTCCGGAGCCCGGCGTTCCGGTCTGGGTCGGGTCGGACTTCGTGGTTTCGGACGTGGCGTGGTCCGTCTTCACCGCATCGGTCTTGTTCGGATCGATCTTGCCCGGATCGATCTTGCCGGCATCCTTGGCCGCATCCGGCTGGAGGAGCGACAGGGTGATCGCCCGCGTGGCGTGCTCGGCCATGCAGCGAAGGCCGAGATCGTTGAGCCGGAAATGGCGGCCCAGCATGTGCGCCTCGGTGGTGCGCTGGGTCGAGAGGAAGCGCATCGCCGCGTAGCGGTGGACCAGCGGCACCGCCTCGCGGCGGGCGACGTCCTGCACGGTGCGCACCATCTGGGTGTAATAGGCGTCGTCGGCCAGACTCTCGGTGAAGACGGGGTCGATGAGCACGATGTCGATGCCGTGGGATTTGACCCACTGCACCGATTCATCGAGCGCCTCGCCGAAGGCCTCGATATCGACGCGAGCCAGGGCATCGTTGGTGCCGACCTGCCAGACGACGAGGTCCGGCTCCATCTCGGCGACCATGGAGCGCAGCCGCTCGCCCGCCCCGCTCGCGACCTCGCCGGGCAGCCCGCGGGCCTCGACCTCGATCTGAACGTCGGGCAGCGCCTGCTCCAGGGCGTTTTCCAGCTTCACCGGATAGCTCGCGGAGGCACCGAGCCCCGCCGAGGAGGAGCCGATCGACAGGACGTGGATCGGCCGCTTCTCCTTGAGCGCGGCCTTGACCGCCTTGAGCCGGGCCAGGGTGTAGAGCTTCGAGCCCGGCACCCGGCATTCGGGCGACAGGCTCAGGTCGAGCGCCTCGACCGTCGCGGTCGCGGGCGGCATCGGCGCGGCGCCCGAGGTCTCGCCAAGGGCAGGCGAGGCGAGACTCAGGCCGAGGAGGACGGCGAGTCGGCGGGCGAGGCGGTGTCGGGAGCCTTGCGCGTCGGCCGCGGTCTGCGGGAACGCCATTCGACGAACCATGCGGTGAAACCCAGTGCGATCAGGCCGGAGCCTACGACCGAAATGTCAACGAAGATACCGCCGCCGGTTTGGAAGCGCACGAACTGTCCGGCGAGGCTCAACAGCGATCCCATCGAGAAGACCGCGAGCGAGTTGCGCCCCAAACCCGACAGAAAGCGGGCAAGGCGCCCGACGCGCGGGGCGATGAGGGCGTAGACACCCTGGAAGGCCAGCACCATCCCGCAGAAATGGATCAGCCGGGCGGGCGAAAGGTAGGTCTTGTCGAAGGTGAAGACGAGGCGCGGCTCCGGCGCCAGCATCGGATCGGGCCGCAATTCGAGCACCGCGAGCACGACGCCGACCGCGACGATGACGACGCCGAGCGGCATCAGCCGCGGCCAGAGGCGCCGCAGCCGCTCCGATCCCCGCGTCGCCTCGTTCGACAGGAAGCCGAGCACCAGCAGCAATTGCCAGCAGAGCGGATCGAAGAACCAGTCGCCCTCGCCGGGCCAGGACGGGAAGTTCCACTCGAAGACGAGGCTCGCCCCGTAGAGCGACAGCGAGAGCGCCAGCAGCAGGAGCCGGCTCACCCGGCCGATCAGCACGACGGCGGGGGCGATGGCGATCAACACCACGTAGAGCGGCAGGATGTTGAAGAAGCCGAGTTGGTGCGTGAGCAGCACGACGCCGACCATGGTCTGGATCGGGTCGGCGAAGAAGCCGCCGGCATTGTGCCATTCGAGGATGAGCGGGTTGTCGAGATAGAGTGCGCAGCCGGCGATCATCGCCAGCGCCAACGCCATGATCGTGATCTGCGCGCGGTAGACCTCCACGGTGCGCGCCAGGAGGCGCAGCACGGTCGTGAGGCGCGGCTCCGGCTGGCCGTCGCGACCGCGGGTGGCGAGCCCGATCGACCAGCCGGCCAGGAACACGAACAGCTCGGCGGCATCCGAGATGCCGTATTGCGAGAAGGTGTAGCGCTCGAAGAAATTGCCCGGGATGTGGTTGATGAAAATCGTGATGAGCGCGAAGCCGCGCCAAAAATCGATCGCGTTCGGCTCGCGCATCAGGCTCCACGGTCCGGCGGTGTGACGTCGCAGCGGCAGGGTCCCGGCCTCCCGCGCGGCGCGCGAGGCGGCCGGTACGGCGCCGTTCCGGGACCCGCGACCCGGAGCGGAAGGCGGCCGTCCTGATAGACCGCGCCGTGGTGGATTGGGAAGCGGTGGTTCGGTGACGAGGGCGCGATAACGGCCGATCAGGCCGCGCCGTGCAGGTGCCCCGCATGCCACCGGCGCAGGGCGTCGAGGGTGACGACGCCGTCGGGCCAGGCATGGCCCTGAAGGTGCTGATGCGGCGCGTCCGGCTCGCCGAGATCGGAGACGGCGGAGAAGGCGCCGTCGAGCCGGTGGCTCTGCGTGTAGCGGCTGCGGGTGGCGAGCACCGGCAGGCCGGCGGCGAGCGCCGAGCGGATGCCGGCCGCCGAATCCTCGAAAGCGATCGCCTCGGAGGGATCGATGCCGAGACGGTGGACGGCAAGCGCGAAGATATCCGGGGCGGGCTTCTTCTGCGCCGCCTCGTCGCCGGCGGCGATCACGTCGAAGGGCTGCGCGTCGCCCGGGAAATTGAGCCGGAGCAGGAGGTCGATGTTCGGCCGGCTGGTGGTGGTCGCCACCGCCAGCCGCACGTTGTCCGCGCGCGCCTCTTCCACGAGACGCCGCACGCCGGGACGGAGCGAGAGGCCGCCGCTCTCGGCCAACGCGCCGTAATGGCGCGTCTTGAGATCGTGGATCTCCGGCATCCGGCGCTTGAGCGCGTGCGCCTCCTCGGGGTGGTAACGCTCGATGTAGTGGACGAGCCGCTCCTTGCCGCCCATCACCTTGAGCAGTTCGGCGTAGAATTCCGGCGACCAGTGCCAGGGTAGGCCGAGGGCGCGAAACGCCCGGTTGAAGCCCTGGCGGTGGAGGTCTTCGGTCTCGGCGAGCGTCCCGTCGACGTCGAAGATCAGCGCCTTCAGCATCGCACGCCGTCCCGCCCGGTGGCCGATTGGGCCGCCTCGCGGATCGCCGCGACGTTCTTCTCGTACTGGGTCGGTCCGCCCTTGAAGGCGGCTGAGCCGGCGACGAGGATGTTGGCACCGGCCTGCGCGGCGGGCCCGGCGGTCTCCGGGGTGATGCCGCCATCGACCGAGATGTCGATGGAGCGGCCCGCCGTCATCGCCTTGACGCGCGCAACGGTCTCCAGGGACGAGTGGATGAAGCTCTGGCCGCCGAAGCCGGGATTGACCGTCATCACCAGCACGAGATCGACCATGTCGAGCAGCGGCTCGATGGCGGAGGCCGGCGTGCCGGGGTTGAGCGCCACGCCCGCGCGCTTGCCGAGACCCCGGATCGTCTGGAGCGAGCGGTGGATGTGCGGACCCGCCTCGACATGGACCGTGATCGCATCCGCGCCGGCCTCAGCGAAGGCGGCGAGGTAGGGGTCGGCCGGCGCGATCATCAGGTGGACGTCGAAGACCTTGTCGGTCCACGGCCGCAGCGCCTTCACCACCGCCGGGCCGAAGCTGATATTGGGCACGAAATGCCCGTCCATCACGTCGAGATGGATCCAGTCGGCGCCGGCTTGCGCGATCGCCCGCGTCTCCTCACCGAGCCTGGAGAAGTCGGCCGCAAGGATCGAGGGTGCGAGAAGGGTCAT
The DNA here is from genome assembly GCA_900234795.1 of Methylorubrum extorquens. Classification (NCBI taxonomy): domain Bacteria; kingdom Pseudomonadati; phylum Pseudomonadota; class Alphaproteobacteria; order Hyphomicrobiales; family Methylobacteriaceae; genus Methylorubrum; species Methylorubrum extorquens. The sequence continues at coordinate 4,896,535 of LT962688.1, read as the reverse complement.
GGAACGGCTCGAAGCGAACACGGCGCCGCCCTGCGAAAACCGCGGGCGGCCCTGGGAGGGAGAAGCGTCCTGCAACCGATCTAGTGCATCGGACGGAAAGTTGCGCGTTGGCTTCACGCAAAAAAGCCGGCGCTGTTTGGGCAGGCCGGCCCTCGTCACCGATTTCACCGAGCCGACCCGGCCACAAAGTCAGGACGTCGACGACAACCGGAAGGCGCGCGTCCGCTCGGGACGGTGCCAGGCGGAGGGTTGGTCGTCCGCCCCGGTCCCCAGCGGACATTGCACGATGACGCTGTCGCTCCAGCGCCCGTACTTGTAGCCGATCGCCGGAAGGTAGCCGACGCGGGCGAACCCGCAGGCCTCGTGCAGGCGTAAGGAAGCCTCGTTGCTCGCGTCGATGTAGCCGATCATCTGCCGGTAGCCGCCCGCCGCGCAGGCCTCGATCAGCGCCGGCAGAAGCCGGCGCCCGATGCCCGCGTGCAGGTGGTCCGGGTGAACGTAGATCGAGTGCTTGAGGGCGTAGCGGTAGGCCGGGCGCTTGCGGAACGGCACGGCGTAGGCGTAGCCGGCGATCTGCCCGCCCCGCTCGGCGACGAGATGGGGCAGACGCTTGCTGCGCATGGTCTTGCGCCGCCGCCGCAACTCGTCGGGCAGCAGGCGCTCCTCCTCGAAGTCGCCGGTATCGCCGACGCCTTTGCGGATGTGACGCTCGTAGATCGCGATCATCGCCGACACGTCGGCATCCGACGAGGGCCGGATCACCACCTCCGCGTGAGTGGGAATTACCGCCGCGCCCTCCGCCATCAGGCGCCCTCGCGCAGGACGTAGGTGTGGAAGCGGATGCGCCCATCCGGGTCGCTCTCGCGGTAGACGCCCTGGATCTCGGCCTCGAAGCCGGGGAACAGGTTGGCGGCCGCTTCGAACATCTTGAAATAGTCGAGCATCGGCTTGGCCCGCTCGTCGAGGCGCTCGCCGGGCAGCACGGTGCCGATGCCGGGCGGATAGACCAGCATCAGGGTCGTGGCGATGCGCCCCTCGGCCTCCGCGATCGGCACGTAATCGACCCGGTTGCGGGTCAGCATCTGCGCGGCGGCCTTGGGCGCCATCACCATCTCCGGCAAGTGCTCGGGCATGAACTGCTTGCGCTGGAGCGCCGAGGTGCCCGACTCGCGATGGAAGGCGTGGTAGTCGGCGCAGAGGTCGCGCAGGCGCACGCCGCGGTAGCGCTTGGGCCGGCGTGCCACGAATTCCGGCATCGCCTCTTCGAGCGGCACGTTGTCGTCATGCAGCCGCTTGAAGGCGACGAGGCCGGAGATGAGCGTGCCGGCCTTCGACGATTCGACGCCCGGCGTCAGCAGGAAGAGCAGCGAGTTGAGGTCGTTCTTCTCCGGGACGATCCGGTTCTCGCGCAGGTATTGCGCGACGATCGGCGCCGGCACGCCGTGCTCGGCATAGGCCCCCGTCTTCCGGTCGAAGCCGGGGGTGAGCACGGTGAGCTTGTTGGGGTCGGTGATGGCGAAGCCCGGCGCGACATGGGTGAAGCCGTGCCACGCCGCGCCCGGCGTCAGCTCCCAGTAGCGGGCGTCGGCGGCCAGGGCGTCGGTCGGCACGGATTCCCACGGGATTTCCGTGCCCTCGGGCCCCTTCACCACGTCGGGCACGAAGGGGTCGAAGAACCAGCGCCGCTTCGGGTCGGCCTCGCGCTCCTCGAACTCCTTGCGGATGGCGCGGGCCTTCTTGCGCCACTCGATGCCGAGGCGGATCGTGTCGTCCCACAGCACGACGCCGGAGCGGCCCTTCATCATCTGCGCGCCGACATCGAGCGAGGCGAAGATCGGGTAGAACGGCGAAGTCGAGGCGTGGACGAGGAAGCTCTCATTCAGGCGCTTGTGCTCGACCCGCCGGGTCTGGCCGCGGATATGCCCGTCGCGGGTGTGGATCTGCGAGGCTTGGGAGAAGCTGGCGAGCTGCTTGTGGGTCGATTGCGTGGCGATGATGCCCGGCGAAGTCTCGTCGAGCCCGGTCAGGCCCATGGCGAAGCGGCGCTGGTAGAGCGGGTGGAACTTCATGAAGCCCGCCCAGGCCTCGTCGAACAGGATGTAGTCGCACAGGTGGCCGATGCGCTCGACGATCGCCTGCGCGTCGTAGATCGTGCCGTCGTAGGTGCATTGCTCGATCACGGCGCAGCGGAACGGGCGCTCCTTGCGCCACGCCTCCTTGTCCTTCACGAGCGGGTTGTCGCGGATCTTCTCGCGGATGCGCCCTTCGTCGAGCGCCTCGTGGTAGATCGGCCCGATCAGGCCGTAGGCGTTGCGGTCGGTCTCGAGGAAAATCGGGATGCCGCCGGCCAGCAGCAGCGCGCCGTGATGGGCGGCCTTGTGGTTGTTGCGGTCGAACAGGACGAGATCGTCCTCGGCCACCAGCGAGCCCAGCACGACCTTGTTCGAGGCCGAGGTGCCGTTGAGGACGAAATAGGTCTTTTCCGCCCCGAAGATCTTTGCCGCTTCCTTCTGCGCCTTGAGCGCGGGCCCCTCGTGGGTCAGCAGGTCGCCGAGATCGAGCACCGAGTTGTCGAGGTCGTCGCGGAAGATCGCCTCGCCGAGATGCTCGACGAAGATGCGGCCGATCGGCGAGCGGTTGTAGAAGATGCCGCCGTTATGGCCGGGGCAGGTCCAGAGCTGGTTGCCCTCCTCGGCGTAATCGACGAGCGCGCCGAAGAACGGCGTCTTCAGCGTGTCGGCATACTGCGTCACGCGGGAGACGAGGCCGCGGGCGATGAATTCGGGCGTTTCTTCCGCCAGGAAGATGTAGCCGTCGATGAAGTCGAGCAGCTCGACCGGGATGTCCTCCAGCCGCTTGCGGCGGACCATGATGACGATCGGCATCTCCAGGCCGCGCTTGCGCATCATGTCGATGAGCGCAGCCGCTTTGCCCTCGAGTCCGCGCTTGCCCCAATCGACCACGAGGCAGCCGACGGCGGAGTCGGTCTGCACCGCGATCGAGGCATCCTCGACGCGACGCGCCCGCACCACTTCGAAGCCGCGCTTCTCCACCGCCGCGACGATCTGATCGACGCGCGCGCCCTCCAGATCATCCGGATCGAAGGCGGGCGTGCACATCAGCACGGTGAAGCGGCGGTGAAAATCCATGGAGCGCGACTCTTCTGACGAACGGAAACTCAGCCTTTCCGGCCCATCCGCGACGATTCGATGACACGATGGCGATTGGCGCCGTCACCGCAGCGTGAGGGGAAAGCTGAGTTCGGTGAAACCTTCGAGGGTCAACAGCCCGGCGGGCGGCGGCGGAAAGGGGGCGGCCGCCTGCACGGCGCGGGCAGCGCGCTCGCCGAGGGCTGCGGGGCCCTCTTCGAGCACGATTCCGCCGAGCGCGCCATCGGCCTCGATCCGCACCCGAACCGTGACCTGCCCGCCCCGCCCCGGCGCCGCGGCGCGATCCGCCATCCCGATGCGGTTGACGATTCCGGCGACCCAGGCCTTGGCCCGCGCATCGACCCGCGGCGCGGCGGAGGCCGGCGCGAGCGGCGCGCTCAGCATCAGCGCCGCAAGGAGAAGGGGCCGAACGGAAAGCGGGAGCAAGGACAGCGACTCCGTGAACAAGAAGGGCGCCGCGCGGCGCCGTCTTCGGGGGATACCCGCCCCGGCTCGATGCAATGGCTCGAAGCCCGGCCGTCCCGGATCGTAACGCCACCCGCGACGCGAAGTGCCGCCAAATGACGGTGTCGCCGCGACTTTTTGGATCACGCCGGCGTGGGTCCACGAAGCTGATGTGGCGGACGTGTCGCGCCGGCGCGACGGGCGTTGCAAGCCCGCGTCACGTCGCGGACAGAGGCGGCGCTGGACGGCTCAAGTCGCCGCGGCGGCGCCCCGGCGCAGGTGCTCGTCGAGGCGTGGCATGATCTCGACGAAGTTGCAGGGGCGGTGACGATAGTCGAGCTGGCTCGCGAGGATGCCGTCCCAGGCGTCCTTGCAGGCGCCGGGCGAGCCCGGCAGCACGAAGATATAGGTCGCCCCGGCTACCCCGGCCGTCGCCCGCGACTGCAGCGTCGAGGTGCCGATCTTGTCGTAGGAGATGCGGTGGAACACCGCCGAGAAGCCGTCCATCCGCTTCTCGAACAGCGGCTCGATCGCCTCCGGCGTCACATCGCGCCCGGTGAAGCCGGTGCCGCCGGTGGTCAGGATCACATCGATGCGGGGATCGTGAATCCAAGCCTCGACCTTCTCGCGAATCGACACGATCTCGTCCGGGACGATGTCCCGCGCGGCAAGCCGATGCCCGGCCCCCGTGATCCGGGCAGCCAGGGTGTCACCAGATTTGTCATCGGCGAGCACACGGGTGTCGGACACCGTCAGCACGGCGATCGCGAGGGGGATGAAGGCGCGGGGCGTCGGCTCGCTGGTCATGCTGTCGATGTTGTCCCACGGCTGCGGCGGGTCAACCGTCGCCTGACGTCGCGGGGGAGCCATGCACATCCCGGCAGGGCGACGCGTTGAGGCGCCGGGCCGCGCCGTGCTACGCGCGGAGCGATTTCGCGAGATCGCGACACGTCCGAGGCACTGAAAACGATGATCCCCCGTCATAGGGGTCAAGGTGGCGTTTGCTGATTGACCTGAACGCGATGGTCGGTCGCGGGGTTGCGTGGGCCATCAGGCTGTCACCAGCGCGAGGCAACGGTAAGCAGGGCGGCTTCAGGTTGAGGATGCCTCCGGGCGACCGCGGCAAGTCCTATCGAGTGGCCGGAAGCGGGTACGAGTCCGGCCCAGCCCAGCGCGTTTTTTATTGCGCCGGACAGGGCTGCTGGGGGATACCTGTTGTCGGGGCACGTTAATGCCCTGGCCCCGAATGGGGGATCACGAGCAGCAGCGCCCTGAAGACCCTGCCCAGGCAATTGCCGCCTGAGCAGCGCGCCGTTTCTCCGCGATCCGTTCCACCCGCGCGGTGCCCGTCACCTCACTCATTTCCGAAGTCAATTTTCATGATCATTCACATTTTCAACGCCCTAGCGGGTGCGGGCAAAACCCGTGCGTGCGTTCGATACGCTCATCGGCTCGCTGACGCCGGTCAGAAGGTGCTCTTTGTACAACCGACAAAGCACCTCATCACCAAGACCATCGCGGACGAACTCCAGCCCCTCAATCCGGCCTACCCGGTGCAGGCCATCCATGGGGGCAACCGCATCTCGAAGTCCGTCATCGCGGACATCGTTGCCCACTTCCAGAAGGCCGCTCCAGGCCGTGGCGAGGTGCTGTTCATCACCCACGCCGCCTTCCTGCTGATCCCCTACGTCGAGCGGAAGGCCGAATGGACCCTCATCATGGATGAGGTGCCGCAGATCGATTGCTTCGAGGAGTTGTGCCTTCCCGACACGCACCACCTCATCACCCCCTTCCTCGAACTGGTGCCGGGTGGTGCTGCCTACGGCCGCCTCGTCACGCGTGAGGATGCTCTCGTGGCTCAGGAGGACGCCCGATGAGCCTCACCACGATCGCACGCAACAAGCACGGCGATGCCCTGTTCGACGTGCTCGGGTCGTTCGCCTACCGGGTCACCTCGGATCATTGGGAGGTCTCTGCCGATCAGGCTCGATACGAGCGCATGATCCGAGGCGAGAAGGAGGGAGGCGTGCTGAGCACCTACTCGCTGCTCAAGCCCTCGATCTTCGCCGGGTTCAAGCAGGTCTTGGTCGCCTCAGCCTGCATGACGGACACGATGCTCTACCGGGTCTTCATGGCTCAGGGCATCGTCCTGAAGCCGGTGGGGGGCACGCTGCTCAAGGACCTGCGCTACCTGAAGCATGAGCATGGGGATCGCATCACGATCTTCTACGCGGCCGAGGAAGCGTGGTCGAAGCGTTACCGGGACAAGCGGATTGAGGGCGAGGATGCCACGGTTCTCGACCGCGTCCGGCAGGCGGTTGGATCGCTCGTCGGCACGGACCCCTTCATCTGGATGGGCAACACCGATCTGCGCGACGACTTCTTCGCTCAGGTTGGCGCAGGCCGACTGCCCAACACCCCACACGGGCTGAACTCGTTCCAGGGCTACCACAACGTGGTGGTGGTCTCCGCCCTCAACCCGCCCCCCGCGCACTTCCACTTCATGGAGGCGCGCGGCATCAGCGGTGAGGAGTTGCGTACGGGTGGCTACAAGACTGCCGTCTATCAGGCGGTGATGCGCTGCTCGATCCGCAACCCAGAGGACGCGACGCCCAAGCGGGTCGTGGTGATGGATCGGGATACGGCCGAGTGGCTGGCCGACCTGTTCCCGGCGCGGCGGTCGAGCCGCTGCCCGGGATGGGCGTGGTGCCACGCAAGGGCAAAGCGGGCCGCCCGCGCCAGCACGCCAGCAACGCCGCGAAGGCCAAAGCGCATCGCGATCAGCAGAAGCGGGAGTGGCTCGCCCAACTCGACTTGATCAACCACACCTCGCTGGTGACGGGCCGCTACCCCGTCTTCGACCAAGAGGTCCGGGGCGAGATGCGCGAGTTCGCGCGTGACGATATCTCCTTACTAGAAAGGGATTACGTCACGGTCTCGCCGACGCCTCTGGCGCCGCCTCGGACCTGCGGCACGGCCTTCGCCTCGATCTACGACTCGGCTCCTCTCGACCACGTGGACCACGAAGACGACGACGTGTTCATCGCTGGCCTGCGCGACCTGCACACCCGCGTGGTCGCCAAGGAGGACGCGGGCGTGTTCTCGCCCGCTCACTTTGATCCGGACAAGGCGGCCGAGACCGGGCGCGGGCTCGACAACGTCACGCATCTGCGCGGCATCTGGCTGGACAACGACGGCGGCGACCTGACCCATACGGCGTTCGCGGCGCTGTTCCCGTACCTGCGGATCGTGGTCTGGAACACGGCCTCAAGCACGGCGGCCCTGCCGCGCTGGCGTGCCTTCATCCCGACGACCTGCGCGATGAGCATGGACGTGCATGCGCTGATCATGGCGCAGATCGAGCGGGTGCTGAACCGGGCTGGGTTCTGGGGCAAGCGCCAGTTGGAGAAGCGGCCCGGCCTCAAGGACCGGCGCTGCCACGGCTTCGACGAGTCGAAGTTCAACGCGGCCTCGCTGTTCTACCTGCCCTGTCAGGCCAAGGACCCAGCGGACTCCTTCTTCATCGACTACGGCGAGGGTGATCCCAAGCGTGGTCCCCTCGATCTGCACGCCTGGATCGACGAGTGCATCCTGAACCTGCGGGCCAAGCCTGAACCGGCGGCGGCTGCGCTTCCTGACCCGGTGGCTCTGCTCCCCACGGCGAAGCCCCCGCTTACGAAGGCAGTGTGCTCGAAGCTTCAGGCCATGCGCGATGCGTTGGAGGCCGAGAAGGCTCAGACCTCGGCTGGTCGGCGGGAGGCATGGATCAGCGCGGCCATCGAGAGATGGCGCGAGACTGCACCCATACCCGGCACCGGCCACGCGGGCTTCTTCACCCTGGCAGCGGCTCTGCACCGGGCTGGGCTCCACGAGGCGGACATCCGCTCCAAGCTCTACGACGAGGCGGGGTTCGCGCACTCGCCTCGTGAGCGCCGGGGCGAGATCAAGGGCATCCTCACAAGCCTGCGCCGACGCGGCACCATCGGGAGGGCAGCACGATGAGCATGACCTCCGAGATTTGCCTCATGCATACCGGCGTCTACGTGATGACGATCACCATCACGCTCGATCAGCTACAGCGGGAAGCAAGGGACTTCATCGCCTACCTGATCGCGGCTGGGATCAGCCCAGCGGGGCTGCACTTCGAGGATTTTGTCCCTGTGGTGCTGAGGCGTCGCATGGAGAACCTTGTCATTGAGGCCAAGCGGCTGGGCTTCAAGCATGGAAGGCCGGACATGGTGTTGAACGACGATCCTTCCGAGGAGCCTTGCCTCCTGTTCGGCTTCGACAACGAGACGCAGGCGGTGGGCTTCAAGATCGCGTTGCTCTGATCCTCTGATGGCCTGGGGTAATCCTCCAGGCCATCACTCATGCAGCGGCGAGCGCACTCTGATCGGCTTCCGCTTGCATGGCGGCTCTGATCCGCTGCACCGTGGCGGTCCCGGCGCCGGTCCGGCGAGCGGTCTCACGGATGCCGGATAAATAAGTGATGCGCTACATAGAGATCATAGAAACTGTTGCCCGATCTGGTATTGATGAACCAGTAAAGCCACTGAATATTGCGCAAACAAAAAAGCTCAACAATAAAAAATCTACTATTCAGCAGGCAATCTCAAGTACCGAAAAAGACGCAAGTGATAAGATATCAAACCTGAAGTCGAAACTATTCACTGTGAATTCAACAAGAAAAAACACATGAGACCTTTAGACTTTCACAAGCTCAATTCTCGTTTGCCGCAGACAATAAAGCGCGGCTTTGTCGATGATGCACGACGGAAACGGACGCCCTATTACATTGACATTGCATATTGCTATGAAGATGCAAGACAAGAGGTACGTTTTTTAAAAAAATACCATTTAATCATGGTTTGGTTGCACGAAAAATGCGACTCTAAGTTCGAAGTCGAAACACTCCGTGACGATAGGCAAAGACTAGTCGGTCGGCGCTTCCGATTTGCCAGCCCAAACGAAGCACTGTGGTTTAAACTGTGCTTCGTTTGATGATGACACAAAGAGTTCTCGAAACTGTTTAGCTAAGAAACAGTTCGTCGATCTCGATCATTAACTCCGCCGTTTCAGCCAGAACATATATCAACGATTGATAGTGCTGAATGTCTGCCAAAGATAGCGCCACCCCCCTCCGATCTTTAAGCCACTTCGTAGCAGGCTCATACGCGCCTATGACAAAACTCGCGGCCTCCGGGGGCACTTTATCGAAGTACTGTGTAGAATTTATCCACATCTTTTCTTCATGGTAATCCCATCGACTGACAATGTCATCGCCGTCGACAGGAAAACTAGCGATATTCGATTGGAAATCTTCAAGACCTTCGAGCAAGTGAAGGCGCCGCAGCAAACCACCTTTCTCGGCGAGCTTCCTGAAGTACTCTTTATTTTTTGGGAATGGAACTCTAGGAAAGTTACTTTTCAAAAATTCCGCATACCCAATCCTATATGAGTTTGCGTGGAGAACGGCATAAACATAATCGTAGACGTGTATCGGGTTTTCAGCGAAACTACCGACTATTTTGACAATCTTTCCCCAAACACCTGAATGAAAATTTGGCTCTTTTGTTTGTGCAAGCCCATTATTTTCATAAAGATACAAGGGGAATGTGTATCCAATCTCGCTTGTTCTGTTCGAAACAAAGCTCGACTCTAGAATTTTTTTATGTGCGAGTACGTGTGTAAACCCGGACGCTTTTTGCTGCTTCGAAACCATCATCCCCACATTATCAACTCCGATAAAATGCTTCATAATTTTATGATTTGGTCTCGCAAGAATGCCGTTCGATCTTTCTGTATAATAAATATTCCTTGTATCGAATGGTCGATAGTCTATCTGGAGTACGTTTGCGGAAGATGGGCCTGTTCTACGAAGTTCTTCTTGAGCTAAACTTACTTTCCAACTATCAACGTCTTTCCTTAAACCATACTCTTGCCGCGCGTCCTCAGTCGGCAACTTCGCAGCCTCTCTCATACGCTTAAGAAGTTTTGCTCCTTCAATATCAACGACGAATTTATCACGCGCAGTCACAATCCCCACGCCATATAGACGAAATAGGTCGTCTAGAGCAAAACCCTTGCCATACTGCTGGGAGCCCTGCATATCTTTTGGAACAAAAAAGTAGAAAGGTTTTTGAGGAGCTAGTTCCAGCCATTCTACATCTGCGATTCGAGTTTCATTTAGGAACTCGTATTTACTTTCTCGCGATCCCCATAATTCGCTGTGGTACACCGATGCTAATTTAGAGGATGACTTTCCTTTTTTCTTGGTCGCGATAATGATGCTCACGCCTTGCTGGATATCAAAGACATTTTTATCGGGAGTACCATCAGGGCTCCTTTCTAATTTTTTTGCATTACCATGCAAGTCAATAACACGAATTACATCAAACGTTTTTAGAAGATGCCAACGCATCCCTCTAAATGTCGGGTTATCCAGATAGCTGTGATTAGTAATATAACCAAGAATTCCTTCGCCGTTTTTCTCTATGTAAAATTCACCAAGCCTAATAAACTTAACATAATCATCATGCAGCCAGTGCTTTTTTTCGCCAAAGTGTATTCCATCGACGAATTTATATTCCTCGATGTCAACTAATAATTCATCCATGTTGCTTGATAGACCACTGTACGGTGGGTTCCCAATGGCAACCATGATAGGAGAATATTTCTTTATGTAACTTGCTTCATTGCTCTCGCGACTAAACCATTCAATCAATGGAAGTTTATCTAACTCATCGTCGTACTTCTGCAAACTATTCGTAAGATAAACATTCAAACGAGGCTGGATTGCTGCTTTCGGCTTATATCCAGTTTCTTGAAGTAATAGTTCAAGCTTCATGTGGCACATTGAGTAGCTTGCCATCAGTAACTCGAAGCCGTGCAATCTTGGGATCAACTGGTCTTCGACGTACTTACTCCAAGTCCCCTGTTGCGATTTAAACTTTTGATATATCTGGAGTATCACCTCAGAAAGAAATGTTCCCGTTCCGGTTGCGACATCGAGAATTTGAACTTTATGGACAATCTTATCGACTTTTACAGTAGAACTACTTCTGCTTCTTTTGCTGCCACCTTGTGCTTCTACTTTTATTTTTGTAGTTTCCGTATTTCCAAGACCATTCTTTAAGCCGAAATCGTTGATCAAGACATCATCGATGGCGCGAACAATAAACTTTACTACTGGTTCTGGGGTGTACCACACGCCGCGAGACTTCTTTTTTTCGGGATTATATTGCCCCAGGAAAGTCTCATAAAAATGCAGAAATGGATCGTCTCTCCCGGTTCCTCTATTGAAACTTGACAACATCTTCTGAACGTCAGTTGCTCGAAAGACATCACAAAGTTCATCTACGATCCACTCGGCCCGGCTGTCTAATTTTGTTCCTACGTACGTAAAAAGTTCTTTGAGGAACGGGTTGCTGTGAGGAATTAATCTGTAGGCTTCCTCTCTACTGAAAGTGTCCGGCGTGGTGTCGTGAAGGCGCGCAGTAAACAAGCCGTATGCCAAAGTTTCAGCATAAATGTCCGCAAATTCTTCTTTCGTAACAGTGTGCAACAAAATCTGACGAAAGGCATCGTATTGGTCGTTTAGTCCCGAGGGGGTATCGTCCGACAAAATATTTGCAAAAACATCTTTGACGAGTGATGCTTTTCGGGCCATAATCTCGGCCAGTGCCTTCGGAGATGTTATTGATTGAGTTTTATACGACGAGAAGTCTTTATAATAATCGGCGAAAGCTCCGAAAGCTGACTTTTCAGCTTGAATTCGGCCACCTTTTACGGATGCGAGTTTTACTGCTCCGATTTTCTTTCCCCTGCGGAAAAATCTGAACTCAAGGTAGTCGGTCAGGATCAAGTTGTCCAAGCTGTTTAAGTAACGGTCCATTTGGTCAGATTTCTCGACCTTGTCCAATGAAACGCCAATGTCTTTAGCTTCTATATATCCGACCGGAACGTCTTTGCTTTCAAGGATATAGTCAGGCGCGCCGCATTTTTGTCGTTTGGGCTCATTCGTAAGTACGAAATTATTTGGGAGCATTTCATCGGAGAGCGCAACAAGAGAAGCCCTGTACGTGTGTTCAGTTGCATTTCCCTTCAAAAATTTACGCTGTACATCGTTAATGTAGTTTTCAACGATCTTCATCTCACTCCCTTACATGCTTGTAGAATTTCTTGCGCTCTTTTTGGACGCGATTTCCGTAGACGAAATGATTTCCGCAGTGACGAATATGGATAAATTCCTGAGTGGTTTTTGTCACCTACCCCTGTCCCAAAAACCCTCTTGGCAGGTGTGCGCATCCTGTTCGCTAACTCGTTGATACTCATCCTCTCTCTCAGGCTGCTCGCAGTGTTCCCGTGCGTGTTCAGAACCATGTGTTTGCGGGACGGTACGGGGTGCAGGCGTGGCCGTTTCGTGAGATTCTCACGCGATGAGTCAGCGCGTCGCCCTCTACGCCCGTGTCAGCACCGGTCAGAACCAGACGGTCGAGAACCAGCTTCGCGACCTGCACGCCGTGGCCGCGCGCCTCGGCTGGATCGTGGTGGCGGTCTTCACCGACGAAGGCATCTCCGGCGCCAAGGGCCGAGAGCAGCGGCCGGGCTACGATGCCCTGCTGAAGGGAATCGCCCGGCGCGAGTTCGACCTGATCGCCGCCTGGAGCGTGTGCCGCCTCGGTCGCTCGCTTCAGGACCTCGTGGGCTTCCTCGGCGAGGTTCAGAACCGACAGGTCGGGCTCTACCTCCACGTTCAAGGGCTCGACACCACGACGCCCGCAGGTCGTGCACTGTTCGGGATGCTCTCGGTCTTCTCCGAGTTCGAGCGAGCCATGATCCGCGATCGGGTTCGGGCCGGGCTTGATCGAACCCGCGCGAAGGGAACCCGCCTCGGTCGTCCCCCTATGGAAGCCGAACGGATCGACGAGATTCGCGCGCTGCTGATCGCCGGGATCGGCATCCGTGAGACTGCTCGACGAACCGGTGCTGGGACTGCCACGGTGCAACGGATTCGTGCTGCCATGCAGGCCGAGGCGGATCAGAGCGCGAGCGCCGCTGCATAAGGGAGTACGGCCTGGAGGGTACCCCCAGGCCGCCTCAGGTTCAGAGCACGCAGAGTCTGAACGCCGATGCCTTCACCTGGGTGTCGAACGTGAAGACGATATGCGCGTCGCCCTCCTCAGACACATACCAGTACGGGGCATCGAGAAGCATGCTGAGCACGTCGTGATCGATCGCTCGGCCAATCAACTCCGCTAACTTCTGCCTCAGAACGATCGGCACAAACTCCTCCTCAAGAAGCCCACTCGGGTCCTCTCCAGCGGCGACCAAGAGGCTTATGAGCCGCCAAGCCTGTGTCGTCACCTCATGCTCGGGAAGCACATGCTGAAGCACATATGGATCGGAGACCACGATGCTCATCGTGCTGCCCTCCCGATGGTGCCGCGTCGGCGCAGGCTTGTGAGGATGCCCTTGATCTCGCCCCGGCGCTCACGAGGCGAGTGCGCGAACCCCGCCTCGTCGTAGAGCTTGGAGCGGATGTCCGCCTCGTGGAGCCCAGCCCGGTGCAGAGCCGCTGCCAGGGTGAAGAAGCCCGCGTGGCCGGTGCCGGGTATGGGTGCAGTCTCGCGCCATCTCTCGATGGCCGCGCTGATCCATGCCTCCCGCCGACCAGCCGAGGTCTGAGCCTTCTCGGCCTCCAACGCATCGCGCATGGCCTGAAGCTTCGAGCACACTGCCTTCGTAAGCGGGGGCTTCGCCGTGGGGAGCAGAGCCACCGGGTCAGGAAGCGCAGCCGCCGCCGGTTCAGGCTTGGCCCGCAGGTTCAGGATGCACTCGTCGATCCAGGCGTGCAGATCGAGGGGACCACGCTTGGGATCACCCTCGCCGTAGTCGATGAAGAAGGAGTCCGCTGGGTCCTTGGCCTGACAGGGCAGGTAGAACAGCGAGGCCGCGTTGAACTTCGACTCGTCGAAGCCGTGGCAGCGCCGGTCCTTGAGGCCGGGCCGCTTCTCCAACTGGCGCTTGCCCCAGAACCCAGCCCGGTTCAGCACCCGCTCGATCTGCGCCATGATCAGCGCATGCACGTCCATGCTCATCGCGCAGGTCGTCGGGATGAAGGCACGCCAGCGCGGCAGGGCCGCCGTGCTTGAGGCCGTGTTCCAGACCACGATCCGCAGGTACGGGAACAGCGCCGCGAACGCCGTATGGGTCAGGTCGCCGCCGTCGTTGTCCAGCCAGATGCCGCGCAGATGCGTGACGTTGTCGAGCCCGCGCCCGGTCTCGGCCGCCTTGTCCGGATCAAAGTGAGCGGGCGAGAACACGCCCGCGTCCTCCTTGGCGACCACGCGGGTGTGCAGGTCGCGCAGGCCAGCGATGAACACGTCGTCGTCTTCGTGGTCCACGTGGTCGAGAGGAGCCGAGTCGTAGATCGAGGCGAAGGCCGTGCCGCAGGTCCGAGGCGGCGCCAGAGGCGTCGGCGAGACCGTGACGTAATCCCTTTCTAGTAAGGAGATATCGTCACGCGCGAACTCGCGCATCTCGCCCCGGACCTCTTGGTCGAAGACGGGGTAGCGGCCCGTCACCAGCGAGGTGTGGTTGATCAAGTCGAGTTGGGCGAGCCACTCCCGCTTCTGCTGATCGCGATGCGCTTTGGCCTTCGCGGCGTTGCTGGCGTGCTGGCGCGGGCGGCCCGCTTTGCCCTTGCGTGGCACCACGCCCATCCCGGGCAGCGGCTCGACCGCCGCGCCGGGGAACAGGTCGGCCAGCCACTCGGCCGTATCCCGATCCATCACCACGACCCGCTTGGGCGTCGCGTCCTCTGGGTTGCGGATCGAGCAGCGCATCACCGCCTGATAGACGGCAGTCTTGTAGCCACCCGTACGCAACTCCTCACCGCTGATGCCGCGCGCCTCCATGAAGTGGAAGTGCGCGGGGGGCGGGTTGAGGGCGGAGACCACCACCACGTTGTGGTAGCCCTGGAACGAGTTCAGCCCGTGTGGGGTGTTGGGCAGTCGGCCTGCGCCAACCTGAGCGAAGAAGTCGTCGCGCAGATCGGTGTTGCCCATCCAGATGAAGGGGTCCGTGCCGACGAGCGATCCAACCGCCTGCCGGACGCGGTCGAGAACCGTGGCATCCTCGCCCTCAATCCGCTTGTCCCGGTAACGCTTCGACCACGCTTCCTCGGCCGCGTAGAAGATCGTGATGCGATCCCCATGCTCATGCTTCAGGTAGCGCAGGTCCTTGAGCAGCGTGCCCCCCACCGGCTTCAGGACGATGCCCTGAGCCATGAAGACCCGGTAGAGCATCGTGTCCGTCATGCAGGCTGAGGCGACCAAGACCTGCTTGAACCCGGCGAAGATCGAGGGCTTGAGCAGCGAGTAGGTGCTCAGCACGCCTCCCTCCTTCTCGCCTCGGATCATGCGCTCGTATCGAGCCTGATCGGCAGAGACCTCCCAATGATCCGAGGTGACCCGGTAGGCGAACGACCCGAGCACGTCGAACAGGGCATCGCCGTGCTTGTTGCGTGCGATCGTGGTGAGGCTCATCGGGCGTCCTCCTGAGCCACGAGCATCCTCACGCGTGACGAGGCGGCCGTAGGCAGCACCACCCGGCACCAGTTCGAGGAAGGGGGTGATGAGGTGGTGCGTGTCGGGAAGGCACAACTCCTCGAAGCAATCGATCTGCGGCACCTCATCCATGATGAGGGTCCATTCGGCCTTCCGCTCGACGTAGGGGATCAGCAGGAAGGCGGCGTGGGTGATGAACAGCACCTCGCCACGGCCTGGAGCGGCCTTCTGGAAGTGGGCAACGATGTCCGCGATGACGGACTTCGAGATGCGGTTGCCCCCATGGATGGCCTGCACCGGGTAGGCCGGATTGAGGGGCTGGAGTTCGTCCGCGATGGTCTTGGTGATGAGGTGCTTTGTCGGTTGTACAAAGAGCACCTTCTGACCGGCGTCAGCGAGCCGATGAGCGTATCGAACGCACGCACGGGTTTTGCCCGCACCCGCTAGGGCGTTGAAAATGTGAATGATCATGAAAATTGACTTCGGAAATGAGTGAGGTGACGGGCACCGCGCGGGTGGAACGGATCGCGGAGAAACGGCGCGCTGCTCAGGCGGCAATTGCCTGGGCAGGGTCTTCAGGGCGCTGCTGCTCGTGATCCCCCATTCGGGGCCAGGGCATTAACGTGCCCCGACAACAGGTATCCCCCAGCAGCCCTGTCCGGCGCAATAAAAAACGCGCTGGGCTGGGCCGGACTCGTACCCGCTTCCGGCCACTCGATAGGACTTGCCGCGGTCGCCCGGAGGCATCCTCAACCTGAAGCCGCCCTGCTTACCGTTGCCTCGCGCTGGTGACAGCCTGATGGCCCACGCAACCCCGCGACCGACCATCGCGTTCAGGTCAATCAGCAAACGCCACCTTGACCCCTATGACGGGGGATCATTAGAAAGCTCCTACGGAGAAACCGCGACGTTCAGCCAAAGCGTTGAAAACGTTCGGTTTTAACGTGCGAACGAGATTGGCCCAAACGGCGGGGAAACGGCCCGAGGACGTTTGCGGGATGGCTATTTGATGACTGCCCGGAAGGCAAGGAGTGCGGCATCCTCAAAATAGGGATGCACCATCCTCGAAATCCTCATAACCGTCTGAGCCACCGTGGTTTTCCAGCCTCAGCCGAGCAAACACCGTCTGCCGTCCAATTCACGTTCGGAAACAAGGTGTTACGCGGCACGTCGGCAGACGTGGAGCGGAACTCTCATTTCGGAACACCTGTTTCCTCTGCGCGTCGCAGGGCCGCTACCGCACCGCTGACCCGCGTTGTGATCTCGCGCTTCAGGTCGTTGGATAGATGCCAATAGTGAAGCTCGTTAACTCGTGCGGAATTGCCAAGCACCTTCCCCATGGCCTCTGGTCCATAGCCGAGCTTGGCACCCACACTGTTCCAGCTTCGACGTAGATCATGGAGCGTTACACGCGCTTTTCCCGCGTGAAGGCCAGCCTCGCTGCGGATGAGGAGCCACGCTTTGTCGATACCCATTATATGTCCGCTTCGGGCATCAGGACGCGGGAACACCCATTCGCAGCAGCGAGGGATACGGCGCAGAAGCTCTGCAAGCGGCTGACTGATGTGAACTTCTAAGGAACCGTGGCGCCGGTCGGTCTTATGCTCCGCGACTTGGATTAGCTGGTCCTGAAGGTCCACGCTCTCCCAGCGCAAACGGAACGCTTCCGTTTTGCGCAGCGGGGAGAGCATCAGGAACTCAATGGCCCAAAGCGAAACGTCCGGGATCGTGGCGCGGTAGCGATGCCGGTCAAGTGCTTGCCAGAGCCTCTGGTACTCCTCGGGGGACAATACGCGCTCTCTGCGGGTCTTCTGAACTCCCGTCTCGATTACAAACGGGTTGCGGCCCTCCCCTACGAGGTCCCGCTTCTCTGCCCAGGACCAGATCGCGCGTGACCACATCACAATCTTAAGGCGGACCTGCGGTGCGTGTCTCAGCCGATCATAGACCTGCTGGACTGCCCCTCGTGTGAGTTCCACCACCTTCAAGCTGCCGAATTGGCGGCGGATGTGCAGGCGGGCGTATCGGCTAACCTCCTGAAACGAAGTTTGTTTGTGGCGACCCATCGCCCAGGCGAGATAGCGGTCGATGACTTGGTTGAAGGTGCAAGTTCCTACCTGAGCGGCCCTTTGCTCACAGACGGGATCATGGCCGTCGCTGATCCGCCCCAGCAGCACACGTGCTTTTCGACGTGCCTCCTCCGTGCCGATCACCCCGAACTGGCCCAGCCGACACTCACGCTGCTTCTTCTCCCGAGATCGATACCTCAGGATAAACTGCGCCTTTCCTGACGGGTACACCTTCACGCCGAGTCCAGCGATATCGGTATCCCAGCACCGGCCTACGGGAAGCTTGCTCACCGCCGCATCTGTCAGACGGAGCTTCCGCTTCACGCATCGAGGCATCTCAGAATTTCCTCAAGCTCGAACCAACACCTTGTTTCCGAACGTGAATTGGACGGCAGACGGTGTTTGCTCGGCTGAGGCTGGAAAACCACGGTGGCTCAGACGGTTATGAGGATTTCGAGGATGGTGCATCCCTATTTTGAGGATGCCGCACTCCTTGCCTTCCGGGCAGTCATCAAATAGCCATCCCGCAAACGTCCTCGGGCCGTTTCCCCGCCGTTTGGGCCAATCTCGTTCGCACGTTAAAACCGAACGTTTTCAACGCTTTGGCTGAACGTCGCGGTTTCTCCGTAGGAGCTTTCTAATGATCCCCCGCTACTCCCGTCCCGAGATGACCGCAATCTGGTCGCCGGAGAGCCGGTTCCGGATCTGGTTCGAAATCGAGGCCCACGCCACCACGGCTCTGGCCAATATCGGCGTCGTGCCGAAGGAGGCCGCCGAGAAGGTCTGGGAGAAGGGCCGCGATGCGGTCTTCGACGTCGCCCGCATCGACGCGATCGAGGCGGTGACGAAGCACGACGTCATCGCCTTCCTCACGCATCTGGCCGAGATCGTCGGGCCGGAGGCGCGCTTCGTCCACCAGGGCATGACCTCCTCGGACGTGCTCGACACCTGCCTCAACGTGCAGCTCACCAAGGCCGCCGACATCCTGATCAAGGATCTCGACGCGCTGCTCGCCGCGCTGAAGCGGCGCGCCTTCGAGCACAAGCTCACCCCCACCATCGGCCGCTCGCACGGCATCCATGCCGAGCCCGTCACCTTCGGCCTCAAGCTCGCCCAGGCCTATGCCGAGTTCGCGAGAGCGAAGGACCGGCTCATCGCCGCCCGCAAAGAGGTCGCGACCTGCGCGATCTCGGGGGCGGTCGGCACCTTCGCCAATATCGACCCGCGGGTGGAGGAGTACGTCGCCGAGCAGATGGGTCTCGCACCGGAGCCGGTCTCGACCCAGGTGATCCCGCGCGACCGCCACGCGATGTTCTTCGCCGTGCTCGGCGTGATCGCCAGCTCCATGGAGCGGCTCGCGACCGAAGTGCGCCACCTGCAGCGCACGGAAGTGCTGGAGGCGGAAGAGTTCTTCTCCGAGGGGCAGAAGGGCTCGTCGGCGATGCCGCACAAGCGCAACCCGGTTCTCACCGAGAACATCACCGGGCTCGCCCGCATGGTGCGCGGCTACGTGACCCCGGCGCTGGAGAACGTCGCGCTCTGGCACGAGCGGGACATCTCGCATTCCTCGGTTGAGCGCATGATCGGCCCGGACGCGACGGTGACCCTCGACTTCGCGCTCGCCCGGCTCACCGGCGTGATCGACAAGCTGCTGATCTACCCCGAGCAGATGCAGAAGAACCTCGACCGGCTCGGCGGCCTCGTCCACTCGCAGCGGGTGCTGCTGGCGCTGACGCAGGGCGGCGTCTCGCGGGAGGACGCCTACCGGCTGGTCCAGCGCAACGCGATGCCGGTCTGGCGCGGCGAGGGCGATTTCCTCACGCTGCTCAAGGCCGATCCCGAGGTGACCGCCGTGCTGAAGCCGGAGCAGATCGAAGAGTGCTTCGACCTCGGCTACCACCTCAAGCACGTCGACACGATTTTTTCGCGGGTGTTCGGGGAAGCCTGATCCGTTCTGCACGGAACCTGCTTCGCGCTCGCTGTCGACGAACGATCGAGTAGAGCCATGAGCCGCACCGCCTACCTGAACGGCGAATTCCTGCCCCTGGACGAAGCCCGCGTGCCGGTGATGGACCGCGGCTTCCTGTTCGCCGACGGGATCTACGAGGTCGCCGCCGTGCTGCACGGCCGCCTCGTGGACAATGCCGGGCATCTCGCCCGGCTCGACCGCTCGCTCGCCGAGATCGGCATCCGCAATCCTCATACGGCCGAGGAATGGGAGCGGCTGGAGACGGACCTCGTCGCGAAGAACGGCGTGCGCGAGGGCCTCGTCTATATCCAGGTGACGCGGGGCGTGGCCGAGCGCGACTTCTCGTTTCCGAAGGGGGACGTGGCCCCGACCGTGCTGATGTTCACGCAGGAGAAATCCATCGTGAACAACCCGATGGCCGAGACTGGTGCACGGGCGATCACCGTGCCGGACCTGCGCTGGAAGCGGCGGGACATCAAGTCGGTGGCGCTTCTGGCCCAGGTTCTCGCCAAGCAGCAGGCCTCGGAGGCTGGCGTCGCCGAGGCTTTCATGGTCGAGGACGGCGTCGTGACGGAGGGCTCGTCCTCCACCGTCTTCATCGTCACCAAGGGCGGCGCCCTGGTGACGCGTCCGCTCTCCCATGCGGTCCTGCCCGGCATCACCCGCAAGGCGGTGCTGGCGCTGGCGGACGAGACCGGCCTCAGCTTCGAGGAGCGGCTCATCAACGCCCGCGAGCTGCCCGAGGCGGCGGAAGCCTTCTATACCTCGGCCTCGGCCTTCGTGATGCCAGTGGTGGAAATCGACGGCAAACCCCTCGGCGACGGGCGGCCCGGCCCGGTGGCGCGGCGCCTGCGCGAGCTGTATTTCGCCTTCGCCGAGCGGTCCGAGGCTTAAGCCGGGCTTGGCCTGAGCAGGAACGCGAAGGCGCGCGTGCCCGTTGGTTCCCGAAGGACCACCGAGGACGCAATGACCTTATCCAAGAATGCGGTACGCGCTGCCGCCCTGTTCGCTGCGCTCGCGAGCGGCGCGGCCTTCGCCCAGGATCCGTCGGTGCCGCTGCGCGGGCAGGACAGCGACCCGAAGCTGCCCGCCCCCCAGGAGCAGGTGCCGGAGCGGGTCAGGCCCGAAAGCGGCAATTCCGGCGCCACGCTGAGCGAGAAGCTCGAGAAATCCGACGGCGTGATCAAGCCGCCCGCCGGCGTCGATCCCGAGATCAGGACGATCGCGCCCGAGCCGACGCCGAACTCCACCCCCGTGATCAAGCCGCCGGGCAACGCCAAATAACCCGAGACCACACATCAGCCATGCGGAGCGGTCCCCAGTGCTAACGGGCCGCTTCGCTTGACCTGCCTGCCCAGATCGCCGAAGACGCGCCCGGTATGCCCGATCCCCGACCTGATGGCCGGGGTTTTCGCGCGTGGCGCAACCGCTTGGCGCCCGCGCCCGCGAGTTCGAGACAGGTCAGACGCGCATGGCGAACGTCGTCGTCGTAGGCGCCCAGTGGGGCGACGAGGGCAAGGGCAAGATCGTCGATTGGCTCTCGGAGCAGGCCGACGTCGTCGTCCGCTTCCAGGGCGGTCACAATGCCGGCCACACGCTCGTGGTCGGCGAGGCGGTCTACAAACTGTCCCTGCTGCCCTCCGGCGTGGTCCGCCCGAACACGCTCGGCGTGATCGGCAACGGCGTGGTGCTCGATCCCTACGCGCTCGCCTCCGAGATCGACCGGCTCGCTGGCCAGGGCGTGACGGTGAGCCGCGAAAACCTTCGCGTGGCCGACAACGCCACCCTGATCCTCTCGCTCCACCGCGAACTCGATGCGCTCCGCGAGGACGGCGCGCCGGGCACCAAGATCGGCACGACCAAGCGCGGCATCGGCCCGGCCTACGAGGACAAGGTCGGCCGCCGGGCGATCCGGCTGATGGATCTGGCCGAGCCCGAGACCCTGCCGCCGAAGATCGAGCGGCTGCTCGCCCACCACAACGCCCTGCGCCGCGGCTTCGGCCTCGAAGAAATCTCCGAGCAGACGATCCTCGATGAGCTGACGGGGATCGCCGAGCGGGTGCTGCCGTATCAGGACACCGTCTGGCGCCTGCTCGACGACGCGCGCCGGGGCGGCAAGCGCATCCTGTTCGAGGGCGCGCAGGGTGCACTTCTCGACGTCGATCACGGCACCTACCCGTTCGTCACCTCCTCCAACACGGTGGCAGGACAGGCGGCGACCGGCTCGGGCCTCGGCCCGCGCGCCATCGGCTACGTGCTCGGCATCGCCAAGGCCTACACCACCCGCGTCGGCGAGGGCCCGTTCCCGACCGAGTTGCACGATGAAATCGGCCAGCGCATCGGCGAGCGCGGCCACGAATTCGGCACCGTCACCGGCCGCAAGCGCCGCTGCGGCTGGTTCGACGCCTGCCTCGTGCGCCAGACCGTGAAGACCTCGGGGATCGACGGCATCGCGCTGACCAAACTCGACGTGCTCGACGGCTTCGACGAGATCCGGGTCTGCACCGCCTACGACATCGACGGCCAGCGCTTCGACCATCTCCCCGCGAGCCAGGCGGCGCAGCAGCGCGCCGTTCCGGTCTACGAGACGATCCCGGGCTGGAGCGGCACCACCGCGGGCGCCCGCTCCTGGGCCGACCTGCCGGCGCAGGCGATCAAGTATGTGCGCCGGATCGAGGAGCTGATCGGCGCGTCGGTGGCGCTGCTCTCCACCTCGCCGGAGCGCGACGACACGATCCTCATGCACAACCCCTTCGAGGATTAAAGTCCCGGAACGACGGGGAGAGAGACAGGCAGATCCGGGCACGATGGCCGACTATTATCCGTTGCTGGCACGCGCGCTCGACGCCCTGCCCGACCGTTCCCCGGCCCTGCGCCGGGCCGTCTACGACCGTGCACGCAGCGCACTGATCGCGCAGCTCCGCTCGCTCGACCCGCCGGTGCCGGAAGCGGACATCGACCTCGAACGCAAAGCGCTCGACACGGCGATCGGCCGCCTAGAGGCGGAATACGAGGCGCCACCCGCGGCCGTGACGATGCCGGCCGAGGAGCCTGCGGCAGTCTCAACCGAGGCGCCCCCTCCCCCGCCGCCCGAACCGACACGGCCCGAGCCGCTCTCGCCCGGCCCCCTGCCGCCGACGTTGCCGGAGCCGGAGCCGCCGCAGACATCCGACGAGCCGCTGGTTCTGCCGCCGGCCTCGGTGCCGGCCGGAATCGGATCGGACACCGGACCCGCCGAGCCAAAGCCGCCGGCCGAGACGGTGCCGTTCATGCCGCCGACCCGCCGGCCGAAAGCCGACGAGGCCGTGAAGCCTGAGCCGGAAAACGAGGGCGGCTTCATCCCACCGGTTCCCGAGCCTGAGCCGGCCTCCGTCGCGTCCGAGGCCGAGGCCAGCACCGATCCGGCCTCGCCCGAGACGAACGGTGCCGGCGAGGCGGGCAACGGCCGCCAGCGCCCGCGCATCGACGTGGTGACGCCGCCTGAGGGGGCGTTCGCGCCTGCTGCGCAACCTGTTCGTCGGCGGCGTGCTCGCGGCGGTGATCGCGCTCATCGCGGTGGCGGCCTTCTTCCTGCGTGACCAACCCTCCGATCTCCAGCAGAGCGCGGCCGAGCAGGAGACGCCGGCCGAGCAGGCGGATGCGAAGTTCTCGGATCGGGTCGGAGCCGAGCGCAACGAGGCCGAGGCCCGGCCGAAGCCGGCCGCTCCCGGCGCCGCTCCGGCCCAGCCGGAGGTGACCGTCTCGCAGCGGGCGATCCTCTATGAGGAGAACCAGAGCGACACGCGCGCCCAGCCAATCGCCACCAACGGCCATACGGTCTGGCGGCTGGAAGCGGTGAACGGCGAACAGGGCGAGCCGTTGCAGACGGCACTCCGCGTCAACGTGGAGTTCCCGGAGGCGGGGCTGACGCTGGCGATGACCATGCGCAAGAATCTGGATGCGACGCTGCCCGCGTCTCACACCGTCGAACTCGCCTTCACCAACAACGCGGATGCCGGCGCCCAACGCGCAGTGCAGAATATCGGCCTGCTCCAGCTTTTAAGGACGAGGAAGCCTCCCGCGGCTCCCCGGTCTCGGGCCTGCCGGTGCGGGTACGCGAGAACCTGTTCCTGATCGGCCTGTCTTCCTTGAAGAGCGACGTGGACCGCAACACCGAGCTGTTGCTGCACAAGAACTGGTTCGATCTGGCCCTGACCTACGCGAACGGCCAGCGGGCGGTCATCAGCTTCGAAAAGGGCAGCGCCGGCGCCCAGGCTCTGCAGAGCGCCTTCGCGCAGTGGCGCGACTGAGGATGTTCTGACCGCGCATCATTCCGAGAGGCGGCACCCGCCTTTCGGGATGATGCGTTGGAGCGTCGACGGTCGCTCACACGAAAAACCCGGCCACCAGAGGGGCCGGGTTTTTTCATTCTCGGATCGGAGCAGGCGTGCGGACGACGCCGCGCCGCCTACGAGACCCGCGCCTCGGTCCGGGGCAGCTCACGGGTCGCGAGGTTACGCTTGACCGCCTCCTGCACCTTCTCGAAGGCCCGCACCTCAATCTGACGGACGCGCTCGCGCGAGACACCGAACTCGCCCGAGAGATCCTCCAGGGTGATCGGGTCGTCGGCCAGCCGCCGCGCCTCGAAGATGCGCCGCTCGCGCGGGTTCAGCACGCCGAGCGCGTCGCGCAGGGCCGAGAGGCGGTTGCGTCCCCTCTTCCTCGCGGGCGAGCACGGTCTCCTGGCTCGGGCTGTTGTCCACCAGCCAATCCTGCCACTCGCCCTCGCCCTCCTCGCGCAGGGGCGCGTTGAGCGAGGTGTCGCCGGACAGGCGGCGGTTCATGTCGATCACGTCCTGCGCGGGCACGCCGAGCGAGGTGGCGATGTGCTGGACCTGATCGGGGCGCAGATCGCCCTCGTCGAGCGCCGAGATGCGGCCCTTCGCCTTGCGCAGGTTGAAGAACAGCTTCTTCTGGTTGGCGGTGGTGCCCATCTTCACGAGCGACCACGAGCGCAGGATGTATTCCTGGATCGCCGCTTTGATCCACCACATCGCGTAGGTGGCCAGCCGAAAGCCCTTGTCCGGATCGAAGCGCTTCACGGCCTGCATCAGGCCGACATTGCCCTCGGACACGACTTCGCTGATCGGCAGGCCGTAGCCGCGATAGCCCATGGCGATCTTGGCCACGAGACGCAGGTGCGAGGTCACGAGGCGGTGGGCGGCTTCGCGGTCACCATCGTCGCGCCAGCTCTTGGCAAGGGTAAACTCTTCCGCCGGCTCCAGCATCGGGAACTTGCGGATCTCATCGAGGTAGCGCGAAAGGCCTCCCTCATTGGCGAGCACGGGCAGAGCGCCGGCCATGTGCACCTCCTTAAACAGCCCCCCTGTCGGGCGGGCTCCAAGCGAATGGCCGCTCTCTTGAGCCGACCACGCCGCTCCCCATCTTAATGGAAATCCGCCATGCCCGGTAGCGACCAACGCTGTTCACGCAGGGTCCAACGCGCGAACCGGAGTCCGGGTTTAACGTGTCACGGGCGCACAGGGGTCGCAGTGCCGAAACGCACCTTTCTTAGCCCCCTCTCGATGCTTCGCATGAACCGGTTCGGTCGGCGTCGATAGGGCGCCTCACGCCTCGCGCAGGCGAAGCGCCTGAACATCCGCGCGGGGACGCGCATCGAGGAAGCGCAGGACGTCGTCCCGCGGCTGCGGGCGGCCGAGATGGTAGCCCTGCATGAAGGGGCAGCCCATGGCCTGAAGCGTGGCGAGGTCGTCCGCCGTCTCGATGCCCTCGGCCACGACTTCGAGACCGAGCGCCCGGCCGAGACCGAGCACCGCCTGGACGAGGCCGCGCTTGTCCTCGGCCTCCGACAAACCGGTCACGAGACTGCGGTCGATCTTGACCCGGTCGGCCCGCAACTGGCGCACCGAGGCCAGGGACGAGTAGCCGGTCCCGAAATCATCGAGCGCCATCCGGATGCCGGCCCGCGACAGCGCCAGCAGCTTGCCCTGTACCGCCTCGATGTCGAGCGCCGTCTCCTCGGTGATCTCGATCTCCAGGGCCGTCGCCGGCAGACCGAGCACCCGAAGCCGCCCGAGCACGATCTCATCGACTGCGATCTGCGCCATCTCCCGCGGTGAGACGTTCATCGCCACCGAGAGGTCGTGCAGTCCCCGCGTCCGCAGCGCGCAGAGCATCGCGCAGACCTGCTCCAGGATGAAGCGCAGCAGCGATTCCGTCAGACCCGCCATGGCGGCGGCTGAGATCAGGTCGGCGGGCGGCACCCAGCCATGCACCGGGTGGTGCCAGCGCACCAGCGCCTCCAAATTAGTGACGCTGCGACCGTCCGGGCCGAAGATCGGCTGGAACCACACCTCCAGCTCTCCCTCGGCCAGGGCCTGCGAGAGGTCGCGCTCGCAGTCGCGCCGCATCTCCAGGCGCGTGCTGAGTCCGTCGTCGAACAGGCGGAAGTGATTGCGGCCCGAATGCTTGGCGGCATAGAGCGCCTCGTCGGCGCAACTCAGCAGATGTGTCAGGCTGTCCGACGGACGGTGACAGATGCCGATGCTCATGCCCAGCCGACCCGTATCGAAGCTCTCGAACGGTTGGGCCACGGTCCGGATCAGGCGCTCCGCGAGGGCGGCCGGGCTCTCGATCACCCGGGCAGTGTCGTAGACGAGGGCGAACTCGTCTCCCCCGAGACGCGCGGCATCGCAATCCACCGGCACGGCGACGCGGATGCGGCGGGCGACCTCGGCGAGAACGCGGTCCCCGGTGGAGTGGCCGTAGACGTCGTTGACCGACTTGAAGCCGTCGAGGTCGAGCAGCATCAGGCAGACCGATGCCCCCGCCGCCAGTTGCTCCTCCGCCCGCTGGATGAAGCCCGCGCGGTTCAGGAGGCCGGTCAGCCCGTCATGCGTCGCGCGCTCGCGCATTTCCTCCGCCAGGGCGCTCGCGCTGGCATGGGCGGCCTTGCGCGCCTCGGCGAGCGCGGTCGCCTCGTTCTTCAGGCGGCTGGTCTCCCGGAATCCCCGCTCGGTCGCGATCGAGCTGCGGATCAGGGCGGCCAGGTACAGCAGTACGGTGGCCGCGAGGCAGGTCTGGTCGAAACCGCCGACGGCGAGCAGGCACCCCGCGACCGAGACGAGCGGCGGCGTGATGAAGCAGATCGGGATCCGCGCGTAGGCGATGCCGTGGGTCACCGCGCCGGCCGTGATCCCGCAGGTGACGGTGAGATAGAACAGCGTCTGCGCCGAGGTGTAGCCGTCGCACAGGAGCGGCAGGAGAGCCCAGACAGAGCCGGAGAGGAGCGCGGCGAGGCAGGCCAGCCACAGGTGCCGGTCGATCGAGCGGGCCGCAGCCTCTTCAGAGATCGGAGCCCGGCCGGGGGACATCGCCAGCCCCGCACAGGGCGCGCGGCACAACCCAAAGCGCAAGCCGTTGAAGGCGGTGGAGGCGGAAAACCAGAGGGCGCCGAGGGCGCCGTGCCCGGAATGCAGGGCGACCAGGAAGCCGGCCAAACCGAGAAGCACGTTGACGGGCAGAGCCTGCTGCACGCTGGCGCGCACCGCCTCGAGCTGATCGCGGCGGATCAGCCTGTCGAGATGCGGCTCGGTGCTCGGACGTGAGCGCATAAGGACGAGTCCGGGTCGGACGCTTCGGAAATGAAGCACACTGCCTTTACGCGCAAAGACGTAACAGATGGTTGAGAAGAGCTTCATCGTCCGGCGACCCGTCGAGATGACGAGCCGGTGACGTCATGCAAGACCTTACCCTCCGTTCGTCTGGAATGGTCTTTTGACAAGAGGCAGAGCGATCAAGAGATGACCGAGGTCGCCGCGCTTGAATGCCTGGCGTCTCCGCCACGCTGGAAGCTGCGGCGATCGATCGGCATCCAGACCGGATCGGCGACAGTGAAGTCTCTCGCAAAGCGCGCGCTGCGCCGCCCTGTTCGGAGGCGAGAGGATCGGTGATCCGGCGTCTTACGCGGCACGCTCAGGCGCGAGGATGTTCCGGTCGCGCGATGCCACCTTCGGTCGCGTCCCAACCGCGATCCGGAACGCTACTTGTGCGGGTGTCCGGCGCCCCGAGCGCCGAGCTCGTCTCGCTCGCAAAGGTCGTCATGCGCGTTCTCCATTCGATCGGTCGGGCCTGCGGCAACTGCCTACGCTTCAGCGTCGGCGGTTTGATCGCCGCGTTCGATGGCCTGACGCTTCTCGTCGGGCGCGCCTCGGACCGCTTCGACGCCCAATGGGTGCAACGGACGCCGCAGCTCCGGTCGCGCCGCCGACATGACGGCCCGCGGCCGCTCGATTTGCCCTTCCTCCACCTGTAAGCCGCCTCCCGGAGCCCGACCCGTAGGGGCCGCCCGTCACCCCTTCTTTCGCAAGGGGCGCACGAAGCAGCCTGCGCTCGGCACGAAGCCGGTGGCACCGCAGAATTCCGGCAGGCCGGTCTCCTCCGTGGCGGCAAGAAGCTGGATCGTGCCGCAGCCCGCCATCCGCGCGGCTTGCGAGGCGGCCTTCAGCAACTGGCGGCCGACGCCGCGGCGGCGCCCGTCCGGGGCAACCAGCAGCATCGTGATCTGCGCCACCGGCGAGGCCTGCTCGAGCACCGGATACCAGTGCAGCACCACGATCCCGCTCGGCGGCCCCCATTCGAGGGCGAGCAGCGCCGTGCCGTGGCCATACCGGAGCACCTCGAGCTGCTCGGCCAGGACGTGCGAGGGCACGGGATGACCCGAGGCGCTCAACAGCTCCGCGAGCCCCGCCGCATCGGCCGGCAGCGCCGAGCGGATCTCCAGCCCGTATCGGCTTCCCAACAGCACCTCCGCCCGATCTCGTTTCCAACCTGCGCCACGAAACCGGAACGCGACCTGCACGCCTCCATGGGGCCGATGGCGCGGGTGTTTCACGGCGGCGGGCCACGAGGCAAGGCGCCGTGGTTTTCGGCTCCGCGTAGGTTGCCGCGGATGTGGTTCAGCGGCGCCGTCCCCTGCCGGGCACCGGCGCCCTGACGGCAGCGGGTCGTCTCAGCCGAGAGCGGCCAGCAGCCGCGAAAAATCCTCCGGCAGCGGGCTCTCGAAGCGCAGGCGCTCGCCGGAGCGCGGGTGGAGAAATCCGAGTTCGACCGCGTGCAAGGCCTGCCGTCCGAGAGCGTCCAGGGCGGCGCGAGCGGGCTCGCTGAGCCGGGCCGCCTTGGTCTTGAAGGCACCGCCATAGACCGCGTCCCCCAGCAGCGGATGGCCGCGATGGCTCAGATGCACCCGGATCTGGTGGGTGCGCCCGGTTTCCAGATGGCAGCGCAGCAGGGCCGTGACGCCGCCCTCCCCGTGCACGTCCTCGACCCGGTAGTGGGTGATCGCCTCCGGCCCCTCGCCGTCGCGGACCACGGCGATCTTTTCGCGATTGTGGCGCGAGCGCGCGAGGTTCGCGCGGATCGTGCCGGCCCGCGGCTCCGGCACGCTCCAGACCAGGGCGAGATAGGCCCGCTCCAGGGCGCCGCTGCGGCCATGGTCGGCGAACTGGGCGGAGAGGCCCTGATGGGCGAGGTCGTTCTTGGCGACGACGAGCAGGCCGCTCGTGTCCTTGTCGAGGCGGTGGACGATGCCGGGCCGGCGCACGCCGCCGATCCCGGACAGGCTCGCCCCGCAATGCGCGATCAGCCGATTGACGAGGGTGCCGTCCTCGTGCCCCGCCGCCGGGTGCACGACGAGCCCCGCCGGCTTGTCGATGACGATGAGATCCTCGTCCTCATGGACGACGGCGAGCGGCAAAGCCTCGCCGAGCGGCTCGGCGGGAAGCGGCGCCGGAACGCTGAGATCGATCCGGCTGC
>LT962688.1:4720000-4857500 GCA_900234795.1 Methylorubrum extorquens | reverse complement strand
CAACGGCACGGTGATCAAGGCCGAGTGGGACTCGGGCTACGGCCGCCGCGTCGAGGTCCAGCACATCAACGGCTACGTCACGACCTACAACCACATGTCCCGCTTCGCCCGCGGGGTCAGCGCGGGCAGCCGCGTCCGGCAGGGACAGGTGATCGGCTATGTCGGCTCGACCGGACTCTCCACCGGCGCGCACCTGCACTACGAGGTGATCATCAACGGGCACTTCGTCGATCCGATGAAGATCCGCGTGCCGCGCGGTCGCGAGCTCGATGGCCGGCTGCTCGCCGAGTTCAAGCGCCAGCGCGACCAGACCGAGGCGACGATGCAGAAATCGAAGACCGCCACGTCGATGGCGCAGCGCGACGCGATGCGGTGAGGCCGGACAACGGCCCGCATCCCTATCTCTGCTCGAGCGAATCCCGGATCGTCATCAGATCGAGCGCCCGCAGAGCCGTCTGATCCATGATGCACTCAGCCGAAAGCGGACCGCCGATGGTGCCGCCGGGATAGACCCGCCCCCGGCCACGCGCAGGCCTGCGCGCGAAACTTCAGCCAAGTCTGCTGGACGCTCTTGAGGTCAGCTTTGCCGGCCTCGTCGAAGCCGGCCATGGCCTCGCGGTAGGCGCGGTTCAGGAGCGTATCCCAAACCGTGTGCTCCCGGTCGAAGCAGGTCATCATCCCCACCGTACTGGAGCCGTCGGGCGTCTCCTGGCACGGCCCCGACACCCGGCCGATGCAGGTGCGCCGTTGGGCGGACGTCTCCTTGCCCTTGAGGCACGCCTCGATCGTCGCCGCATCCTTCGCAGGCGAGCCGGGGCGATCCGCTTCCTGCGCAACGGAAGGGGCGGCGAGCGCCCAGGCCGACAAAATCAGGATCGCGCGAAACGATCGCATCGTGCCCAGCCCCCCTCATGGTCGCTCGCCGCTCCTCACGGATTCCCGATGGGTCGCTGCGGCACAAGCCCCGTGAGACGCAGGATCAACACAACCGTGAGAACCCAAGCCGCGCCCGCACATCTTCAGCGGTAACGCCACGGGCGCGCAGATCGGCGAGCGACTCGGAGCCCTTCGACTTAGCAAGCTTCTCGCCGTCCTCCGCCCGGATCAACCCGTGATGGTGATAGGCCGGTATGGGACAGTGGAGGAGGTACTGGAGCAGGGCGTGCAGGTCGGTCGCCGCCTCCAGATCCTGCCCGCGCACGACATGCGTAATCTCCTGCACCGCGTCGTCGCAGACCACGGAGAGGTGGTAGCTCGTCGGCACGTCGCGTCGCACGATCACCGCATCACCCCAGCGGGCCGGATCGGCGCTGACCGTCTCCTCCGCGCCGTCATCGGGCGAGAAGCGGCGGATGAGGAGGGGATCGGCCAGCGTTCGGAGCGCGGCCGGCATGTCGAGGCGCCAGCTATGCGGCTCGCCTCGCTCGATGCGGGTGCGTCGCGTGTCGGCGGATAGAGCGCGACAGGTGCCGGGATAGAGCGGAGCGCCGTCGGGATCGCGCAAAACCGGCGCGCCGCGCGCCTGACGGGTCGCAACCTCGGCCGCGATCTGCCCCCGCGAGCAGAAGCAGGGATAGATCAGGTCCCTCGCCGCCAACGCGTCGCGCGCCGCGGCGTAGTCCGCGAAATGCTCGGATTGGCGGCGGACCGGCCCATCGAAGCGGAGACCGAGCCAATCGAGGTCGGCCAGGATGCCCGCCACGAATTCGGGCCGGGCGCGGCCGAGATCGATATCCTCGATCCGCAGGAGCAGCTGTCCGCCGAGGGTCCGGGCGATGCGGGCGTTCAACAGGGCGGAATAGGCGTGACCGAGATGCAGGCGGCCATTCGGGCTCGGGGCGAAGCGGAGCCTCGGTTCTGGGGCTTGCATCATGTGTCCAGACACGCCAGGGCGCGCCTTCGCTTAAGGCTCTCCGGCGCCGCGCAGGCAGGTCACGGGGCCGGGGGTGCAGGCGATGCCCGGCAGCGAACAGGCGGTCTCCTCACCGATCCGGCGGCAGACCTTGCAGCCGTCGCCCCACTCGGCGCAGCTCTGATTCCGGGCCGGGTCCGATACCGGAACGGTTTTCGGCGCAGGTTGATGGGCCGCACGCGGCGCCAGGGCTCCGATCAGCACGGTTGCCGCCACGAGAGCGATCACGCTCCATGTCACCGTGCGGTCGAGACGGGCGGAGTGCGGATCGGTCGAGAGTTCTGCGGCCATGGCCCGGTGTTGGCGCGGATGCGGCGGGACTGTCAACGCCGCGGCGTCAGACGGGTGAGGGGTCCGGTTTCAGGGGCCCGGCCAAGCTTGAAACGCAGGGGTGGCCGACGCTCCGTGCAACTAGAGTGGGAACATTCGGCACGCTCATTGCGATGCCGCTGGCAGGAACATGAAGAAGCGGCCCTGGGGAGGAGAGATCGACGCCAGCACGGAGCCTCCACGCATGCTCTACGGCCTCTACTTCCTGACCTGCATGGTTGCGAACCCGACCCATTGCGTCATGCGGGTTCACCGCTTCAACGAAGACATCGTCACCCCGCAGCAATGCCTGTCGGTGGCCCAGCCGCAGATGGCGGCGTGGCAGAACGCCCATGGCGACCGCTGGCGCGTCGCCCGGTTCCGCTGCGGCTCGCCCCCGCGGGATGACGGGACGCGGATCTGATCACCCGCATCCCGCCCTCTCCTTAGGCAGACTCGGCCGGCTTTGCGGCGGTGCCCGCCAGCGCCGCCGCGACGGCACGGGCGAAGGCCACGGGATCGCGCGGCGTGTCGCCGTCCTGAACCCGGGCGAGGTCGAGCAGCGTGCCGGCCTCGGCCTTCAGATCCTCGCCGGCCTCGGCCCGCTCGTTGAGCGACCGGATCAGGGCATGGCGCGGGTTGATCTCCAGGATCGGCGCGGAACCGCCGAAGCCGCGGCCGGCCCGGCGGAGCAGGCGCTGCATCTGGAGGTCCGGCCCCATGCCGGAGGTGGCGAGCACCACGGCGCTGTCCACGAGGCGGTCGGTGGTCCGCACGTCGGACACGTCCGGCTCCAGCGCGAGCTTGAGGGCGGCGACGAGCGTGTCGAGCGCGGGCGCCGCCTCGGCCGTCTCACCCTCGGGCTTAAGCTTGGCGAGGTCGGCCGAGCCCTGGGTGACCGAGCGTAGGGGCTTGTCCTCGAACTTGCCCAACTGCTCCGGCCAGAACGCATCGACGTGGTCGGAGAGCAGCAGAACCTCGACACCGCGGGCGCGGAAACCTTCGAGCTGGGCGGAGTTCTTCAGCGCCTCCACGTCGTCGGCGACGAGGTAGTAGATCGCCTCCTGCTCAGGCTTCATCCGCGCGACATATTCCGGCAGCGAGGTCCAGCCACCTTCCGTCGAGGAACGGAAGCGCAGGAGCGGCGCGATCTCGGCGCGGCGCTCGAAATCCTCGTAGATGCCTTCCTTCAGCACCGGCCCGAAATTCTCGAAGAACTTCTGGTATTCCTCGGCCTTCTCGGTGTTCTTCGACCGGCTCGACAGCTCGTTGATGACGCGGGTGGTCACGGCGCGGCGGATCTTCTGCAGCGTCGGCGTCGATTGCAGCATCTCGCGGGAGACGTTGAGCGGCAGGTCGTCGGTGTCGACCACGCCGTGGACAAAGCGCAGCCAGTTCGGCAGCAGTTCGGCCTCGTCCGTGATGAACATGCGCCGCACGTGCAGCCGCACCTTGGAGCGCCGGTCATCCTCTGTCGGCATGAACGGCTTCATGCTCGGCACGAACAGGAGGCCGGTAAATTCAAGCGCGCCCTCTGCCCGCCAGTGCAGGGTCGCCCAGGGCTCGTCGAAGCCGTGGCTGACGGTGCGGTAGAACTCCTTGTACTGCTCTTCCGTGATCTCGGATTTGGGCTTGCGCCAGAGCGCGGTGCCGCGATTGGCGGCTTCCTCCTTGCCCTCCGCATCGCGGATCGCGATCGGCACGGCGATGTTGTCGGCCCATTTGCGCACGACGTGGTCGAGCCGGTAGCTCTCCAGATACTCGTCGGCGTCCTCTTTCATGTGCAGCACGATGTCGGTGCCGGGCTGCTCCCGGCTCGCCGGCTCCAGGGTGTAGCTGCCCTTGCCGTCGGAGGCCCAGGTCCAGGCCTCCTCGCTGCCCGCCCGGCGCGAGGTGACGGTGACGCGGTCGGCCACCATGAAGGCGGAGTAGAAGCCGACGCCGAACTGGCCGATCAGGCTCGGGCGCTGATCCTCGCCGCCCTCCGCCGCCCGCTCGCCGAGCGCCTGCGAGAAGGCGCGCGTGCCCGAGCGGGCGATGGTGCCGAGGTTCTGCGCCAGATCCTCCTTGCTCATGCCGATGCCGGCATCGGAGATCGTGAGCGTGCGCGCCGCCTTGTCGGGGGCGATCAGCACCCGGGCGTCGGAGGGGAGCGCCAGAGCCTCGTTGGTCAGCGCCTCGAAGCGGCGCCGGTCGGTCGCGTCGGCGGCGTTGGCCACCAATTCGCGCAGGAAGATTTCGCGGTCGGAATAGAGCGCATGGACAACGAGGTCCAAAAGGCGCCCGACCTCGGCACCGAATTCGTGCCGCTCTACCGTCTCGCTCAAAGGCCACTCTCCCCGTCTGGCGTGCCGTGCCCGAACACCCGCGCCGATGCGGCGGGTGCTCGGAGGATCACGCGAAAAAGCGGGGGCGATATGCCCATGGCGCGACGGCAATTCAATCGCCGCGGGCGTGTGCCGGCGGCGAAATTGTCGCGTTTCAGGCTGCCAAAGCCGTCGGCGACACCGCGCTCACGGCCGGCGCGGCCTCGATGCGTTGGTGCACGGTGTCGAACGCGGTGCGGATGGCCACCACCGCATCCTCGACGGCGACCAGGGCAGCGAGTTGCATATTGCCCGGCACCTCGCCGACGCGGCGCGTCGCGACGACAAGGGAATGCTCGAGCCTCAACAGTTCTTCCTCGGCACTCGCCCCGGAAAGATGAGCCAACCGCTGTAGCGCGGCCTCCAAAGCATGGCGCAAGACAAGTGTTCTCACGCGATCCTGAAGGATCGCCCGTTCGTTCTGCTTCATGTGCGGAGATACCTGCCGATTCGCGAGGACGATCATGTCATCCCGCCCGCACCGGCGCAGTTCCTTTTCTGCAACATTTGCAAAAAGGCAGAGGCGCTACCCGGAACCATTTCGGCTTGTGGGAATTCCGCACGACTCCGACGCATCCTGAGCGCGCATCCGGAGCCATCTCCAATCCTGCGGGAGCCGGTCGCGCGGTCGCGGAATGGCGGGGGTGCGCGGTGGCGGGGAGCACGGCAGTTGCCCTTCGCGCCGACGCGTGGTCCTGATCCTGCCTCTCGGCCCGTCCGATCTCAGGTTTCGTCAGAGTCCGTCATGCCCGACACGCCCGTTTTCGCCCATGCGGCCGTCGCCGCCCCCCACGCGCTGGCGGCTTCGGCCGGGCAGAACGTACTGGCGCAGGGCGGCAACGCCATTGAGGCGATGGTCGCGATGGCCGCCGCTATCGCGGTGGTCTACCCGCACATGAACGGCATCGGCGGCGACGGCTTCTGGCTGATCCGCGAGCGGAACGGCCGCGTGCGCGGCATCGAAGCCTGCGGACCGGCCGGGCAGCTCGCGACCCGCGCCCGCTACCAGGAGAAGGAACTCGACGCGATCCCCTCGCGCGGCCCCGACGCGGCGGTGACGGTGGCGGGCACCGTCGGCGGCTGGCGCCTCGCGCTGGACATGGCGCGCGCTTTCGGCGGCCGGCTTCCCCTCGATACGATTCTGGCCGACGCCATCCGCCACGCCCGCGCCGGCTGCCCGGTCTCGGCCTCGGAGGTGCGCTACGTGCCGAAGGAACTCGACACGCTGCACGACGCGCCGAACTTCTCCGCAACCTATCTCGATGACGGCAAGCCCTACGCGGCGGGCGCGATCCGGGCGCAGCCCAAGCTCGCCGACACCCTGGTTCAGCTCGCCCATGCCGGGCTCGACGACTTCTACCGCGGCGATATCGGCCGCGAAATCGCCAGCGACCTGGAACGTCTCGGCGCCCCCGTGACCCGCGCCGACCTCCAGGCCTACGCGGCCAAGGAGCGGGCACCGCTGACCCTGCGGCGGCGCGACGCCACGCTCTACAACTTCCCGCCGCCGACCCAGGGCCTCGCGGCGCTGATCATCCTCGGGATCTTTGACCGGCTGAACATCGCCGAGCCGGAGAGCACCGCGCATTATCACGGGCTGATCGAGGCGACGAAGCGCGCCTTCGCCATTCGCGACCGCTTCGTCACCGACTTCGACCGCCTGAAGGGCAACCCGGCCGCCTTCCTCGATCCGAAGCGCCTCGACCGCGAGGCGGCCCTGATCGACATGCGGCGTGCCGCGAGCATCCCGGTCCGCTCGGGCGAGGGCGACACCGTGTGGATGGGCGCGATCGACAACGACGGCATGGCCGTCTCCTTCATCCAGTCGGTCTACTGGGAGTACGGCTCCGGCACGGTGCTGCCGGGAACCGGTATCTGCTGGCAGAACCGCGGCATGTCGTTCTCGCTCGACGCGAACGCGGTGAACCCGCTGGAGCCGGGCCGGCGCCCGTTCCACACCCTGATCCCGGCGCTGGCCGCCTTCGATGACGGCCGGGTGATGTCCTACGGCTCCATGGGCGGTGACGGGCAGCCGCAGTTCCAGGCGCAAATCTTCACCCGCTACGCCGATTACGGGATGTCGGTGGCCGATGCCGTGGACGCGCCGCGCCTGCTCTACGGCCGCACCTGGGGCGCCGAGTCGCTGAGCGTGAAGGTCGAGGACCGGTTCGATCCGGCCTGCATCGCGGCGCTCCGGCGCCTGGGCCACGACATCGAGGAACTGGGCGGCGCCTATATCGACTCGCTGGGCCATGCCGGCATGCTGGTGCGCCATGTCAAAGACGGGCGGATCGAAGCAACGCACGATCCGCGCTCCGACGGCGGCGCGGCGGGGCTTTGAACTGAGACGCAGCTTGCCCCGCGCCGAGTGGGCGGTACCCTTCGCGCAAAACCCGTCCGATCGGCGGGCGCGACCGGAGGAGTGACACGGGAGGCGATATCCTTGGCTCACTTCATCAACGACCGCGCCGGGCTCGTGACCGACGCCATCGACGGGCTCGTCGCGGGCAGCGGCGGCGCGCTGGCACGGCTCGACGGCTACCCCGAGATCCGCGTCGTGCTGCGGGCCGAGCCCGAGCCGGACAAGGTCGCCGTCGTATCCGGAGGCGGCTCGGGCCACGAGCCGGCCCATGCCGGCTTCGTCGGGCCGGGGCTGCTCACGGCGGCGGTGTGCGGCGACGTGTTCGCCTCGCCCTCCGTCGATGCCGTGCTCGCCGGCATCCTGGCGGTAACGGGCGAGGCCGGCTGCGTCCTCATCGTGAAGAACTATGCCGGCGACCGCCTGAATTTCGGTCTCGCCGCCGAGCGCGCCCGGGCGCTCGGCCGCCGGGTCGAGACCGTGCTGGTCGCCGACGATATCGCCCTGCCCGACGCGGCCCGGCCGCGCGGGCTCGCCGGCACACTCTTCGTCCATAAGGCCGCGGGCCACGCTGCCGCCTCCGGCGCGCCGCTCGCCGAGGTGGCGGCACTGGCCCGGCGCACGGCCGCCGCGGTGCGCACCCTCGGCATCGCCGTCTCCACCGCGACGATCCCCGGCTCGAAACCGGAGCCGCGCCTGCACGAAGGCGAGGCGGAACTCGGCCTCGGCATCCACGGCGAGCCCGGCATCGAACGCATCGACCTGCCCCGCGCCGACGTGCTCGCCGCGCGCATGGCGGCGCGCTTCCCCGCGCCCATCGCGGGGGCCGACAGGCTCGCGCTCCTCGTCAACAATCTCGGCTCGACCACGGCCCTGGAGATGGCGGTGCTGACGAAGGCCGTGCTCGCGACCGACCTCGGGCGGCGGGTGCGGCTTCTGCTCGGCCCTTCCCCGGTCATGACCGCGCTGGACATGCACGGCGCCTCCCTCAGCTTCCTGGCGCTGGACGACGTCCTCGAGGCCGCACTTCTCTCCGAGACACCGGTCACCGCCTGGCCGCGCGCCCGGATCCTGCGCGAATCTATCGTCCGACCGCTACCGGAGGGGGTCTCAGGCGGGCCGGCACCGGCACCCTCGCGGGATGCGGTCGTCGCCGAACGGATCGAGGCGGTGGGCCGGGCGCTGATCGCGGCGGAAGCCTCGCTCAACGCCCTCGACGCGCGGGTCGGCGACGGCGACACCGGCTCGACCTTCGCCGAAGGCGCCCGCGCCGTGCTGGCCGATCTCGACCGACTGCCCCAGGCTAATCCCGCCGCCCTGTGCCGTGCGCTGGGCGAGCGCCTCGAGCGCGCCACGGGCGGATCGAGCGGCGTGCTGCTCTCGATCTTCTTCGCCGCCACAGGCGCGGCACTCGCTGCGGGTGCGGACTGGCCGGCCGCCTGCGCCGCCGGCGTCGCGCGGGTGCGCGAAATCGGCGGCGCCGGCCCCGGCGACCGCACCATGCTCGACGCGGCAATTCCGGCGGTCGCGGCGCTGGCGGCCTCCGGCCTCGACGCGGCAGCGCGGGCCGCGCGCGCAGGCGCCGAGGCGACCGCCGGGATGGAGCGGGCCGGGACCGGCCGCTCCAGCTACCTCGCCGGCAAAGACCTGAAGGGCCATCCCGATCCCGGCGCGGTTGCGGTGGCTACCGCCTTCGAGGCACTGGCGTCGGGATCGAAGTGAGTGGATCGATGACGAGCACCCTGAACCAGGACCAGAGCGACTACTGGAACGGCGAGGTCGGACAGCGCTGGGCCCTCTACCACGAAGCCCTCGACACGGCCTTCGCGCCCTTCACCGAGGCCCTGTTCGCCCGCGCCGCGCTCGCGACCGGCGCCCGCGTGCTCGATATCGGCTGCGGGGCGGGCGACACGGCGCTCCGCGCCGCGCGGCAGGTCGGGAGCGGCGGCCACGTCACCGCCGCCGACCTGTCCGAGCCGCTGCTGGCTGTCGGCCGCGAGCGGGCGGCGCGGGAGGCGCCGGGTGCCGCCCCGATCGAGTGGCTTCGGGCCGACGCCCAGGATCACGCCTTCGGCACCCGCTTCGATCACGCTCTCTCCCGCTTTGGCGTGATGTTTTTTGAGGATTCCACCGCGGCCTTCGCCAACATCCGCCGCTCCCTCGTGGCGGACGGGCGACTGACCTTCCTATGCTGGCGGAACATGGCGGAGAACGCCTGGGTGACACTGGCGCGGGACGCGGTGCTGCCGATCCTGCCCGAGGTCGAGGCACCGCAGCCGGGCGCGCCGGGCCCCTTCCGTTTTGCCGCGCCGGAGACGCTCCTGCCTATTCTTGAGGCAGCTGGTTTTCAGGCCATCGAGTGCGAGCCCGTGGATCGGATGATGCGGGTCGGCGACACGCCCGAGGCGGCGGCCGACTTCGTAGCGACCCGCGGCCCCATCGCCCGCCTGCTGCGCGAGCGAGAGCCGGACGTGAAGGACGCTGCCTTAAAAATCATCACGGCTTTGTTCCGAGACCGCTTCGGGTCCGGCCCGGTGGAACTCGGCGCTGCCTGCTGGCTCGTCACCGCGCGAACCTGAGGCTTCACCCCTGGCACGCCCCTTGCTCAGGCCCGACGCCGCAAGGGAGTGAATGATGCATACAATTTCTGATCGGACGCGGTGGATCCAGCTCGGCCTTGGTCTCCTCGTCATGATGACGATCTCCAGTCCGCAATATGTCTGGACCCTGTTCGTGAAGCCGTTCCAGGCGACCACCGGCGCGAGTCTCGCCGCCGTGCAGGTCGCCTTCACGATGCTGATCGTGCTCCAGACCTTTTTCTCGCCGGTGCAGGGCTGGCTGATCGAGCGCTTCAGCGCCAAGGCGATGATCGCCCTCGGCGCCGCCCTGTCGGGGCTGGGCTGGGTCGCGGCCTCCTACACCGACACGCTGTGGGGCCTCTACGCGACCTACGGTCTGCTCTGCGGCCTCGGCACCGGCATCGTCTATGTCGGCGTGGTCGGGCTGATGGTGCGCTGGTTCCCCGAGCGGCGCGGCTTCGCGGCCGGCGTTGTGGCGGCGGGCTACGGCATGGGCGCCATCGCCACCACCTTCCCCATCACCGACATGATCGCGGCCTCGGGCTACCGCCACACGCTGTTCGTGTTCGGTGCGGTCATGGCCGTGATCGGTGTCGCCGCAGCGCTCGGCCTGCGCACGCCGAAGGCCGGTGAGACGCCCGCCATCCCCGCCGACAAGGTGGCGAGCGCCGCCCGCGACGTGGCCCCGGCTCAGATGCTGAAGACCCCGCTGTTCTGGCTGATGTTCGCCATGATGGCGATGATGTCGACCGGCGGCCTGATGGTGGTTGCGCAGTTCTCCGCCTTCGCCAAGGAATTCGGCGTCGCCGACGCGATGGTGTTCGGCTTTGCCGCCCTCCCCTTCGCCCTCACCTTCGACCGCATTACCAACGGCCTGACGCGACCCTTCTTCGGCTGGGTCTCGGACCATGTCGGCCGCGAGAACACCATGGCGGTGGCCTTCGCTCTGGAAGCCGTCGCCATCGGCCTGCTGCTGATGTTCCGTGAGAACGCCTACGCCTTCGCCCTGCTCTCGGGCGTCGTGTTCTTCGCCTGGGGCGAAATCTTCTCGCTGTTCCCCTCGACGCTGACCGACACCTTCGGCACCAAGCACGCCACGACCAACTACGGCTTCCTCTACATGGCCCAGGGCGTGGGCTCGCTGCTCGGCGGCCCCGTCGCCGCGCTGATCCACGACGCGGTCGGAAGCTGGGTGCCGGTCTTCGGCATCGCCATCGGCCTCGACCTCGTGGTGGCAGCCCTCGCGTGGTTCGTGCTCAAGCCCGCCCGCCGCGCCTATCTCGGTGTGCCCGGACCGGCCGTGCCAGAGATGGCCGCGCCGCTGGCCGTCCGCCCGGCGGTCGGCTGAGGCGCAGGCCGGTTCCAGCCCCTGGCCGTTCCGGCCGGGGGGCGCGTAACGAAGTCCGCGAGACGGCTCCCGTCATCGCGGACTTTTTGCATGCAATCGACCCTGCGGCAGCCGCTGCCATGACGGCGCCGTCACTTGTGCCTGATCACGCCCCCTGGCTCGCCATCGTCGGCATCGGCGAGGACGGCCGCGCGGGCCTCTCGCCCACCGCCGCCGCCGCCCTCGATGCGGCGGAAGTGGTCTATGGCGGGCGCCGCCACCTCGCCCTGGCGGCGCCGCTGGCCGCCGAGACCCGGCCCTGGCCGAGCCCGATCGACACGGCCTATCCCGGTATCCTGGCCCGGCGCGGCCGGCCGACCTGCATCCTCGCCACCGGCGACCCGTTCCATTACGGCATCGGCGCCGAGCTCGCCCGGCTGGTGCCGGCGCACGAGATTCGTGCCTTCCCGCAGCCCTCCGCCTTCAGCCTCGCCGCGGCCCGGCTCGGCTGGTCGCTGCCCGAGACCGCCTGCCTCACCCTGCACGGGCGCGACCTTTTTCGGCATCCTGCCGCATCTCCAGCCCGGCGCCCGCATTCTCGCCCTGTCCTGGGACGGCGCGACGCCCGCAGCCGTCGCCGCGCTGCTTACCGAGCGCGGCTTCAGCGGTTCGCGACTGACCGTGCTCGAAGCCATGGGCGGCCCGAACGAGCGGGTTCGCGAGATGCACGCGGAAAACTTCGACTTGAGCGAGATCGCCGCCCTCAACACCCTCGCGGTCGCCGTGGAAGCGGCGCCCGGCGCCCGGATCATCCCGTTGAGCCCCGGCCTCGACGATGCGTGGTTCGAGAATGACGGCCAACTCACCAAGGCCGAGATCCGCGCGGTGACGCTCGCGGCCCTGCGCCCGCGGGCCGGCGAAACCCTGTGGGATCTTGGGGCCGGCGCCGGCTCGGTCTCGATCGAATGGTGCCTGCGCCATCCCGCAAACCGCGCCGTCGCGGTGGAGCGCCGGCCGGACCGGGCGGAGCGGATCGCCCGCAACGCGCGGGCGCTGGGCGTCGCGCCCCGCGTGCAGGTCGTCGTCGGCGGCTCGCTCGCGGCTCTGCCCGCCCTCCCTTCCCCCGGGGCCGTCTTCGTCGGCGGCGGCGTCGCCGAGCCCGGTCTGCTCGCCGCCTGTCGCGACGCGCTCCCGCACGATGGCCGCTGTGTCGCCAACGCCGTCACCCTGGAGGGTGAGGCGGCTCTGCTGGCGGCCTTCAGTGAGGCCGGCGGCGCCCTGCGCCGGCTCTCGGTCGCCCACGCGGTGCCGGTCGGCGGCCTCACCGGCTGGCGCCCGGCTATGCCGATCACGCAATGGGTCTGGACGAAGCCGTGACCCCGCCCTGCGTCGTCGCCGGCATCGGTTTTCGCCAAGCGACGACAGCCGCGGAGATCGTCGCGCTGCTGAACCGGGCGCTGGCCGAGGCCGGGCTCGCATCGGGTCAGCTTGCCGCCATCGCTACCGCCGCGGACCGGGCCGGCGAACCGGCGGCCCGCGAGGCCGCCGCCGTTTTCGGCCTCGCGCCGACCGCCCTCGATGCGACGGCCCTGACGGCGGTCGATGCGCGGGTCGTGACCCGCTCGCGCCGGATCGAGGCGAGCCGCGGCGTCGGCTCGGTGGCGGAGGCCGCGGCGTTGGCCTGCGCCGGCCCGGCGGCGCGCCTCGTCCTGCCCCGCATCGCCAGCGCGGGCGCCACCTGCGCCCTCGCCGTTGCGGACCCGGCATCAAGCCTTCCTTAACCGAGAACTCGAAGAGGCCGGCCAGCGAAGGGAACCTTTCACGCGATACGGCGAGGATGGCCGCGTGAAGCAGGGAGGGGCGGGGCGGTGACGGACTTGTCGGTTCCCACCCTGCAATTCACCGACTTCCTGGTATTCGGCGCCTGCGCCGCGATCTTCCTCTGCGCGTGGCTGCTGCACCGGCCGAAGACCTACTTCCTCTGCTTCGGGGTGAGCTACGCCGTCTGCGCGACCATGGCCGTGTGGTTCGTGGATTTCGGCTATTACGGCAGCATCTGGTCGCCGTTCGGCTGGTCACTCGCCGGGGCGACCTTTTGGATCGGGCTCCGGCTCTTCGACGGACGCCCGGCGGTGACGGGGCCGATGATCGGCCTGTTCCTGCTCCCGACGGCGACGCATCTCGGGCTCACGCTCGCGGGCGGTAGCGCCGTCGCGGTCAATGCCGGCAGCACGATCGCCTATGCCGTCCACGAGGCTGCGGCGGCCGTTTACGTCTTCCGAAGTTCACCGCGGCGATCCCCGCTGCGCCACCTGATCGCCGGAGCCCTCCTCGCGATCGCGCTGGTGATCTGCCTGCCTGTGCTGCCGGTATCCGAGGCGTCGGTCCGGCTCTCCGTCATCGCGATCTTCATCGTCGATCACGTCACCTCCATCCTCCTGACCACGGCGATCCTCGCCCTGGAAGCGGAGCGGGGCTATGCCGCCGTCGCGCGGATGGCGCGGACGGATGCGTTGACGGGCGCGCTGAACCGGCAGGGCCTTGCGGCCGAGACCGGCGGCGTGAGCGAGGCCGGCATCATCGTCGCGGACCTCGACCATTTCAAAGCGATCAACGACCGGTTCGGACATGCCGCGGGCGACGCGGTGCTGCGCGACTTCGCCGCGCGGGCGGCCGCGCTCCTGCCCGAGGGCGGCCATCTCGCGCGGCTGGGCGGCGAGGAGTTCGGCATCGTGCTGCCGGGGCACGATCACAACGCGACGACCTATCTCGCCGAACGCCTGCGCCGCGCGGTCGGCGGCGCGCCGGTCCCCTGGAAAGAATCGGCGGTTCCGATCACGGTGAGCCTCGGCGTCGCGATGCTCCGAGCCGGCGAGGCGCTGAGCGAGAGCCTGGAGCGCGCCGACAAGGCGCTTTACGACGCCAAGACCGACGGCCGGAACCGCGTCCGGGTCGCGTAAGCGCGTCGTTCCGAAAGCAGAGGTGAGCGGGCACCGCGGCGCCGTCCGCGGCCACCTTCCGTGAAGCCCATCCCTCAATCCGCCCGGTCGCCGCCTGACACGCTGCCGATCCGCTCCGCCGCGAAGCGCTCGCGCAGCCATGAAGCGGCGGGGCCGCAGGGCCGCTGCTTGTGCCAGACCAGTTCCAGGGCGATGGGC
Source organism: Methylorubrum extorquens (assembly GCA_900234795.1). NCBI lineage: Bacteria > Pseudomonadati > Pseudomonadota > Alphaproteobacteria > Hyphomicrobiales > Methylobacteriaceae > Methylorubrum > Methylorubrum extorquens. The sequence continues at coordinate 4,843,490 of LT962688.1, read as the reverse complement.
CAGTCGCCCTTGTCGAACTGCAGGTCCGGCGTGACGAGATCAGGCGCGGTGAGGGACGAGGCGATGACGTGATCGGTGACGAAAGCCCAGCCGATCCCGTGTTTCACCATCTCCAGGATCACCCAGTGGCTCTCCACCCACCACACCTCGGCCGCCACCCGCAGACGGCGCTTCTCCGGCCCGTCGCTGCGCGCGGCGACGAGGATCTGGCGATGGCGTTTCAGCTCCTCCCACTCCACCCGCGCCTTCGCGAGCGGATGGTCGCGTCCGCAGACGAGCTTGAGCGGCACCCAGCCGATGGTCTGGAAGCCGAGTTCCGTCGGTAGGATCTCCTGGCGCCACATCACGCCGAGGTCGGCGGCACCCGACTGCACCATGCGGCTGACATCCTCCATCAGCGGGAAGAGCAGTTCCAGTTCCACGAAGGGGAAAGCCTGAGCGAAATCGGCGAAGAGCGCGCCGAGCGCGTGCTCGGGGTAGAGTTCATCGATGGCGACGACCAGCCGGTTCTCCACCCGCTGCTCCAGGCTGCTCGCCACGCCAATCAGGTGCTCGCGCCGGTCGAGCACCACGCGAGCCTCCGACAGCAGCCGCTCCCCCGCCGGAGTGAGCACCGGGTTCCGGCCGGTCCGGCTGAACAGCGCCAGCCCCAGATCGGCCTCCAGGTTGGCCACCTGCGTACTGACGGCCGATTGCGCCTTCCGCAGCACGCGGGCGGCGCCCGAGAACGACCCGGCCTCGGCCGCTGCCACGAAGGCCTGGAGCTGGTCGAGCGAAACGGCCATCTATCTGATTTCCGGATACATCCTAACTTTTCAGCCGGGATATCGCAGATAGAAGGCGGCGGACCAAGCCCGACCTTTCCGGGCCAATCCCGACTTTCCGAGCTAGTTCATGCGCACCACACGCGACCGTATCCGTCATGCCCTCCTGTTCGAGTTGTTCGGCCTCGCGCTCATCATCCCGTTCGGAACGGTGCTGTTCGGGCTGCACGCCTCTGAGATGGGGGTGATCGGCGTGGGCAGTGCCATCACCGCGGCCGCCTGGAACTACGTCTATAATCTCGGCTTCGATCGCGTGATGCAGCGGTGGACCGGGCACACGCGCAAGAGCCTCGTCCTGCGGGTGGCTCACGCCGTGCTGTTCGAGGCCGGGCTGCTCCTGATCCTGATGCCGCCGATCGCATGGTATCTCGGCATCGGCCTCGTCGAGGCTTTCGTCATGGATCTCGCGATCGCGGCCTTCTACGTGGCCTACGCCTTCGTCTTCAATCTGGCCTACGACTGGGCCTTCCCGCTGCCAGGCTGGAGCGAGGTCGCGGCGGAGCCGTCACGCTGAGCCGTTCTCCCTCAGTTCCTTGCCGCAACCTCGGCCATCGTCTCTCCCCAACGGGCGTCCCGATGCTGTAAGCGGGCGTCATGACCGTCCATTTCATCGGCGCCGGGCCGGGCGCCGCCGACCTCATCACCGTGCGCGGCCGCGACCGGATCGCCGCCTGCCCCGTCTGCCTCTATGCGGGCTCGCTGGTGGCGCCCGAGATCCTGTCGTGGTGTCCGGACGGCGCACGCATCGTCGACACCGCGCCGCTCGATCTCGATGCGATCATGGACGAGATCGGGCGCGCGCACGCCGCCGGACAGGACGTGGCGCGGCTGCATTCCGGCGACCTCTCAGTCTGGAGCGCGCTGGCCGAGCAGACCCGCCGGCTCGACGCGCTGGGCATTCCCTACACCGTCACGCCGGGCGTTCCCTCCTTCGCCGCCGCCGCCGCCCTGCTGCGGCGCGAGCTGACCGTGCCCGGGCTGACGCAATCGGTGGTGCTCACCCGCACCTCGGGCCGGGCGAGCCCGATGCCGGAACGCGAACAGCTCTCCGCCTTCGCGGCCACCGGCGCGACCCTGGCGCTGCATCTCTCGATCCATGTGGTCGAGCCGACCTGCGCTGATCTCGTCCCGTTCTACGGGCCGGATTGTCCCGCCGCGGTGGTGTTCCGCGCGACCTGGCCCGACGAGCGGGTGCTGACCGGGACGCTGACCACCCTCCCCGCCTGCGTCCAAGCGGAGAAGATCGAGCGAACCGCCCTGATCCTGGTGGGACCGGCGCTCAACCCGTCGGATTTTCGCGAAAGCGCGCTCTACGCCCCCGATTACGACCGCCGCTTCCGCCCTCGCGGCGCGGTCGGCGCCAGCGGCGCACCATCGGACGAGGCCGCATCGTGACCCCGGCCCCCGGCCTCCTCGTCGCGGCGCCGCGCTCCGGCTCCGGCAAGACCACGGTGACGCTCGCGCTGATGCGGGCGCTGCGCCGCCGGGGCGTGGCGATCCGCGGCGCGAAATGCGGGCCAGACTACATCGACCCCGCCTTCCACGAGGCGGCGACGGGCCTGCCCAGCCTTAACCTCGACAGCTTCGCCATGCCGGACGCGCTGCTCGATGCCTGCGCCGGCCTGAGCGCGCGCGAGGCCGATCTCGTCGTTGCCGAGGGCTCGATGGGCCTGCATGACGGCATCGTCGCGGGCGAGGGCCGCACCGGCGCCAACGCCGACATCGCCGCGCGCTACGGCTGGCCGGTGGTTCTGGTGCTCGACGTGTCGGGTGCCGCGCAATCGGCGGCGGCCGTGGCGCTCGGCTGCGCGGCCTACGATTCGCGGATCCGGATCGCGGGCGTGATTCTGAACAAGGTCGCGAGCCCGCGCCACCGCCGCCTCGTCGAGGCAGGGCTTTCGCGGGTCGGCCTGCCGGTGCTCGGCGCCTTCCCGCGCGAGGCGAGCCTCGTCCTGCCCGAGCGCCATCTCGGCCTCGTCCAGGCCGGCGAGACCGCCGACCTCTACGCCCGCCTCGACCGGCTCGCCGATCTCGCGGAAACCTCCCTCGACCTCGACGCGATTCTTGCCGTGGCCGGCGGGCACGCCCCCGTCGCCACCGACGGCCTGCCGAGGCCGCCGGCGCAGCGGATCGCGGTGGCGCGGGATGCCGCCTTCTCGTTCCTCTATCCGCACATGCTGGCCGGTTGGCGCGCAGCCGGCGCCGAGATCGTGCCGTTCTCGCCGCTGGCCGACGAGGCGCCGGGGGCCGATTGCGACGCCTGCTGGCTGCCCGGCGGCTACCCCGAACTGCATGCGGGCCGGCTCGCGGCAGCGCAAAGCTTCCTCGGCGGCTTACGCGATTTCGCGCGGACGCGGCCGGTCCACGGCGAGTGCGGCGGCTACATGGTTCTGGGCGAGAGCCTGGAGGATGCGGACGGGATCACCCATCCGATGTGCGGGCTGCTGCCGGTTGCGACCTCGTATCGGCGGCGCAAGCTCCATCTCGGCTACCGCGTCGCGCATCTCCTCGACGACGGGCTGCTCGGCACCGCCGGCACGCGCCTCGTCGGGCACGAGTTCCACTACGCGAGCGAACTCACCCCGGCCCCGGGTGATGAAACTGCGCTGGCGCGGGTGACGGATGCGGAAGGGGTGCCGCTCGGCCTTGCCGGCCACCGCCGGGGCCGCGTCACGGGCAGCTTCTTCCACCTGATCGCCGGGACGGCCGAAGCGTGATGCGCCTCTCGGCCCTCGTTTCGACCCGCATTCTTTCGACGGACCGGTGACCCCTTCGTCGGAAAGCGCTCAGGCGGCGATGTTGGGATCGCCGCTCCGTCGAAGCATGGATCGAGCGGAACCCGTATCATCCCTTCCGAACGTCGGCAGAGCGCGCTCAGGGTGATGCGCTCTTCGACGTCGAGGCGATGCCGGTTCGGCGAGGGAGGGCACAGGGCAAGCCATGTCCGCGGCAAGGCGTCCGCGACAGGCCGCCCCGATGCCTTCAGGTCGGACGCGTCTCGACGGCGTCGACGACGACTTCCGGGTCTTTCTTGCGGCCGAGGCGGGCGGCGCTGCGCACGATCGCCAGAACCTCGCGGCGCATCTGATCGTCCTCGATCGTCGCGAAGGCCCGCAGCAGATCGACGGCCCCGTGCGCGCGCAGGAAGCCGAACACCTCGGTCTGCTCCTGGGCGGCCGCGCCATCGCCTTCCTCGAAGAAGGCGGAGACCGGGACCTCGAGCAGCCGGGCGATCTCGCGCAGGCGCCCGGCGCCAACGCGATTCTGGCCCTTCTCGTATTTCTGAACCTGCTGGAAGGTCACACCCACCGCGGTCCCGAGCGCGGTCTGGCTCAAGCCGCGTGCCTTGCGCAGCGCGGTGATCCGGAGCCCGACGAGGCGGTCGACATCGGTTGTCTGTTTCGGCATCATCTTACGGCACGGTCCCTGTTCGATGTCGCGGACCGACCCAAGGACCTTAGGTCGGCAGCGCTTGAGCCTTTGCCAGCGTCTTCGGTCATCTCGAAACGCTTCTACTACCGGGTCAGGTCAGACAGATGCGTTTTAGAGGCAGCCGTATCGCAGTGGTTTAGCCTAGCTGCAGCATCACCATGAAGTGCATACACAATGCAAGAGCCTACCTGTTGCCAGATGAAAGTTTTCGGTTTTCCGGCAAGTTTCTGTTCACCGAACGTTCCTGCGGCAAAAACGGCAACTCCATCCGGAGTTTGGTGGGATTTCTCACGAATTCGCTGAGGTAGGCCCCTGCAAACCACAGGCGGTGCGCCGGGGCCTGTCTCAGCCTACGAGCGAGACTACGTAGAGTCATCATATTCGAGCGGTCGTGTTGGGCCGGCTCGCTCAGATCGGGAGCGTCACGGCATGTTCATCGCAATGAACCGGTTCAAGGTCGTCAAAGAATCGGCTGAGGATTTCGAGCAGGTCTGGCTCGGACGCGACAGTCATCTCGGCGAGATGGAAGGCTTCGTGGAGTTCCACATGCTCAAGGGGCCGGAGGCCGAGGACCACATCCTCTACGCCTCGCACACGGTCTGGCGCTCGCGCGCCGATTTCGAGGCGTGGACCCGCTCGGAACAGTTCCGCAAGGCGCATGGCCGGGTGCCCGGCACCAAGCCGCTCTATCTCGGCCACCCGCAATTCGAGGGCTTTGAGTCGATCCAGACCCTCGCCCGGCCGCAGAACGAGCAGGCCGCCTGACCGCCTGCCCCTAGCACCTCGTCCCGGACATCGGATCCGGGGCGAGGCACCCCTGCATTGCCCTCGTCCGGTGTTCGGAGAATCGACCGAGGGCGTCGCGAGGCGATGGCACGGGCGGATGCGCACGCGCCCAGCCCCGGTCCGGCTGAGGCGTTACCGCAGCCGCGGCAGGAACACCGCCATCAATCCCAGCGCGGGGAGGAAGGCGCAGAGATCGTAGACCCGCTCGATGCCGACATGGTCGGCCATCTCCCCGAGCAGCGCGGCGCCGAGGCCGCCCATGCCGAAGGCGAATCCGAAGAACAGGCCGCCGACGAGCCCGATCCGGCCCGGCAATAATTCCTGTGCATAGACCAGGATCGCCGGCATGGCGGACGCCAGAATCAAGCCGATCGGCACCGAGAGAATCACCGTCCAGAACAGATTCACGTGCGGCAGGGCGAGCGAGAACGGCAGCACGCCGAGAATCGAGATCCAGATCACGAGCTTGCGCCCGAATCGGTCACCTATGGGGCCGCCGAGAATCGTCCCCGCCGCCACCGCTCCGAGGAAGACGAACAGGTAGACCTGCGCGAGCGCCACCGGCACGCCGAAGCGGTGAATCAAGTAGAACGTGTAGTAAGACGAAAAGCTCGCCATGTAGAAGTATTTGGAGAAGATCAGCCCCAGCAGAATCGTGATCGTCACCACGATCCGCGCCCGGCTGAGGCGGCCGGAGGCGGCGCCCGTGCTCTTCCCTGCGGTTCGCGGCGTCGTGGCGAGCCGCTGCGCGTACCAGCGGCCGACCGTGCCGAGCACGAGGATGCCGGCGAGCGCGGCGAGGCAGAACCACGCGACGCTGCCCTGGCCGTGCGGCACCACGACGAAGGCGGCGAGCAACGGCCCGAGTGCCGTGCCGGCATTGCCGCCGACCTGGAACACCGACTGCGCCAGACCGTAGCGGCCGCCGGAGGCGAGCCGCGCCACCCGGCTCGCCTCAGGATGGAAGATGGCGGAGCCGAGCCCGATCAGCGCCGCGGCGGCGAGCAGGGCCCCGTAGGCCGACGCCACCGACAACAGGGCGAGCCCGGCCAGCGATAGCACCATGCCGACGGCCAGCGAGTAGGGCAGCGGGCGCCGGTCGGTGTAGAGGCCGACCGCCGGCTGGAGCAGCGAAGCCGTGCCCTGGAACACGAAGGTGATGAGGCCGATCTGCCCGAAATCGAGGTGGAAGCCTGCCTTGAGCAGGGGATAGAGCGCCGGCAGAAGCGACTGCACGAGATCGTTGAGGAGATGCGAGAGGCTGAGGCCCAGGAGCACCGCCAGGGCCGGGGAGGCTTGTCCGCGCGTTTGGGACGGTGCCGTCACAGCGACCTCGGGCGGGCCGGGCAACCCCGAATTCTCAATCGCTTCGGCTCTCATGCCGCACTCCGTCCGGAGGGCGCTCCGCACCGATGACCGGACGGCCCTCCCGCATTGCTTTGTTCAAGAAATAAGCGCTGATCTTTCAAGGCCTCGCACCGCGATGCCACCGATTCTCTCGTAGAAAACGCGTCTTTCGTTTCACACCGGCCCTCGATCGCGTCCAACGGGATCGATCGGGGGCCGGTCTGCGTTCGGCCCGCGCACCGCGACGGGTCCAGCCCGCCGGAGGATCGGTCCAGGGACCGCTCATCCGGAGGGCCGGGCTTTCGTCCGTCGGCTCGTATCTTAGTCCCGTTTGGCCCGAGCAATGGCACCGGCACGCATCCGGTGCGCGGCTTGCGCGGGGAGCCGCAGAACCGGGCGCGGCGGCCGAAAACGTCCCGCGTCGGGACACTTCACCGCCCCAGGGCAGCACAGCGCGGGACATATGTTTCACGAGCGCCCCCCTCAGCAGTACCAGCGGCTGCCCGGCGACGGGGTGAGCCGCTCCGTCTGGGCCTCGCTTCTGCCGAGGCGGCGGCGCATGGCCCTGCGCGTGGGCATCTCGGCCTCGCTGCTGGCGGCCGATCTCGTGGCGATCTTCGCGGTCGGCTTCGCGGCGGACGTGGCCTACCACGCCTATATCGGCGACGGGGAGCTGATCCCGCTCACGAACAGCATGAACCTTCAGACGGCCGGCTTCCTGTCTCTGATCTTCGTGCTGACCAACCTCGCCCGCGGTGAATACAGCATCGAGCGCTGCCTGTCGCAGACGCCGCATCTGCAGCGCCGGGCGACGCTCTGGCTCATGGCCTGGGCGGTCGCCCTGCTGGTCGGCTTCGCGACGAAGACGACTCAGGACTTCTCCCGCGTCGCCTCGGTCGCCTTCTTCCTCGCCGGCCTGCCCGTCACGATCCTCGTCCGCGCGGCGACGGTCGCCATGGTACGCCGCAGCAGCACCTCCGGCTCGCCCTCCGCCAGCCGCGTCCACCTCGTCGGCTACGAGGAGGACGTGACGAACTTCTATGCCAACAACGATGTCGAGGCGCTGGGATTGCGCATCGTCGGCACGAGCTACCTGCGTCGCCCCGAACCCGCCTCCGGCACGGGGAACGCGGAGAGTTTGCTCGCCGAGGATCTCGACCTCGCGGTTTCGGTGGTGCGGTTCCTGCGGCCGGACGACGTGTTCGTGCTGGTGCCGTGGTCGGAGCCCGCCGACATCGAGCGCTGCATCGACGCCTTCCTGCGGGTGCCGGCCGCCCTGCACCTGCGGCCCGGCACGATGATGGACCGCTTCCCCGACCTGCAGGTCGCCCGGGTCGGCCGGCTCTCGGGCATCAATATCGGCCGCCGTCCGCTCTCGGTCGGCGAGATCCTGCTCAAGCGCGCCTTCGACGTGACGCTGGCCGGGATCGGGCTGCTGCTGCTGGCGCCGCTCTTCGTCGCGCTCGCGGTGCTGATCAAGCTCGATAGCCCCGGCCCGGTCTTCTTCCGGCAGCGGCGCTACGGCTTCAACCAGGAGGCCTTCGGCGTCTTCAAGTTCCGCAGCATGAAGGCCGCCCCCGACGCCCCCTTCCGGCAGGCCTCGCGCAACGACGAGCGCATCACCCGGATCGGCGCCCTGCTGCGCCGGACCAACCTCGACGAGCTGCCGCAGCTCCTGAACGTGATCCGGGGCGACATGTCGCTCGTCGGCCCCCGCCCGCATGCGCTGGCGCATGACCGCAGCTTCGAGCGCCGCATCGCCCTCTACGCCCGCCGCCACAACGTGAAGCCGGGCATCACCGGCTGGGCGCAGGTGAACGGCTTTCGCGGTGAGACCCTGACCGACGCGGCGATGGAGAGCCGCGTCCAGGCCGATCTGCACTACATCGACAACTGGTCGCTCTGGCTCGACATCACGATCCTGTTCCGGACGATCGCCTCGCCGCGCGCCTACCGCAACGCGTGCTGACCCGCTACGCGCGGCTCGCCTCGTCCGGCAGCGCGTCCCCGCGCCCGCGGCAAGCGCCGCACTCCCCCTCGACCTCCAGAATCCGGCTCGTCGGGGTGAAGCCGGCCCCGGCCAACGTCTGGTCGAGGGCGCTCTCGACCGCCGGGGCGGTCATCTCATCGATGCCGCCGCAGGTGCGGCAGATCAGGAAGACGAGGCCCACCCCCGCGCCGTGCTCGTGCCCGCACGAGACGAAGGCGTTGCGGCTGGAGATGCGGTGGACGAAGCCCTGCTCGGTGAGGAAATCGAGCGCGCGGTAGACCGACACCGCCGCGACCCGGCGCCCGGGGGCGCTCATCCGCTCGGCGATGTCGTAGGCGCCGAGCGGCTTGTGCTCCGCCGCCACCGCCGCGAGCACGTCCCGCCGCAGCCGCGTGAATTGCAAGGCGCGCGCCTGGCAGAGCCGCTCCGCCCGCTCGATCACGTCCTCGACCGAGTGGGCATGCCCACCGCAGGCGGACGCGCCATGACCGTGATGGTCGTGCACGTGCCCGTCGCCGTGGTTGCCGTCGCCTTGGCTCTCGCCTTGGCCGTGCTCCTGCTGCGCGTGACCGCGCATCCCGACCTCCCCGGTCTCGGCGCCCGGTGTCGCCGCTTATCATCGCCGCTTGTATCGACACTCGGCACGGGCCGATTGAACTCGGTCCATGTTACAGTGTATCAGCCCGACCAAGATAGGCGTCCGGCTGCAATCGGGCAACGAGGCGGGCAACGGCGCGGGCCGCGACAGTCCCGGCCTCCGCGACACCGCCCGCGCCGGTCCATCCTCGGAGATCCCATGACCCGTGCCGGCGGGACCGTCCGCCTCCCGCGCCGCTCGCTGTTCCGCAGCGGAGTCGGCCCTCGTCTCGCGGCCGCCCTCATCCTGTCGAGCCTGCTCTGGGCCGTGATCCTGTGGGCCAAATCGTGAGCGGCGAGGCCGCGCGCGCCGGCGCGATCCGATTCCAGGGCCTGACGCTCGGCTACGACCGGCATCCGGCGGTTCACCATCTCGACGGCACCATCGCGCCCGGCGACCTGCTCGCCGTGGTCGGGCCGAACGGTGCGGGCAAGTCGACCCTGCTGAAGGGCATCGTCGGCGAGATCCGCCCGCTCGACGGAAGCGTCGAGGCGGGGCCGCGCTCCGGCGCCATCGCCTACCTGCCGCAGGCCGCCGAGATCGACCGCAGCTTCCCCCTGAGCGTTCTCGACCTCGTGGCGATGGGGCTGTGGCGCCCGCTCGGTGCGTGGCGCAGCCTCACCCGCCAGCGGAGCCGCCTGATCGAGGCGCTCGCGGCGGTCGGGCTCAACGGCTTCGAGGACCGGCCGATCGGCACCCTTTCCGGCGGCCAGTTCCAGCGCGCCCTGTTCGCCCGGCTGATCCTGCAGGATGCGCGGATCATCCTGCTCGACGAGCCCTTCACCGGCATCGACGAGCGCACCACCGCCGACCTGCTCACCCTGATCCGCGGCTGGCACCGCGAGGGCCGCACCGTGGTCGCGGCCCTGCACGACCTCGCCCAGGTGCGCGCGCATTTCGCCTCGACCCTCGTCCTCGCCCGCCGGCCCATCGCCTGGGGGCCGACGCGCGAGGTGCTGACGCCACCGGTGCTGGCCCGGGCGCTGCGCCTGTCGGAGGCCTGGGACGAGGCCGCCGCGATCTGCCGCCATGACGCGCACGAGCATGACGCGCACGCGGCGCATCACGAGAGCGCCGGCTCCGCGCAGACGCACGGCCATGCCCAACACGACCACAACCACGATCATCATGAGCCCGGCCATCATGATCACGACCATGGCCGCGCGCATCACGGGGCCGTCTCGTGACGTTTGCCGATTGTCTTGATTTCCTGATCGGCCCCTTCGTCGAGTTCGGCTTCATGCGCCGGGCGCTGGCCGGGTGCCTCGCGCTGTCGCTGTCGGCGCCGCCGCTCGGCGTCTTCCTGATGCTGCGCCGGATGAGCCTGATGAGCGAGGCGATGAGCCACGCCATCCTGCCCGGCGCCGCCGCGGGCTTCCTCGTTGCCGGGCTGTCGCTGCCGGCGATGACGCTGGGCGGGCTCGTGGCCGGGCTCGCGGTGGCGCTGGCCGCCGGGCTCGTCACCCGCTCGACCGTGCTGAAGGAGGATGCGAGCCTGGCCGCCTTCTACCTGATCTCGCTCGCAGGCGGGGTGTTCCTCGTGTCGCTGCGCGGCTCACAGGTCGATCTGTTGCACATCCTGTTCGGCACCGTGCTGGCGCTCGATGACGACGCGCTCACGCTGCTCGGCGGAATCGCCAGCCTGACGCTGGTCGCGCTCGCCCTGCTCTACCGCCCGCTGGTGATCGAGTGCGTCGATCCGCTGTTCCTGCGCACGGTCAGCCGTGCCGGCGGCCCGGTGCACTCCGCCTTCCTCGCGCTCGTGGTGGTCAACCTCGTCGGCGGCTTCCAGGCGCTCGGCACGCTGCTGGCGGTCGGCCTGATGCTGCTGCCGGCGATCACCGCCCGGTTCTGGGCCGCCGACCTGTCGGGCCTGATCCCCGTGGCGATGCTGGTCTCGATGATCTCCAGCGTGACCGGCCTGCTGGTCTCCTACCATGCCGGCATCCGGCTCCCGACGGGACCGGCGATCGTGCTGGCCGCCGGCGCGCTCTACCTCGTCTCGATGCTGGTCGGCCCCCGTGGCGGCCTGCTCCACCGCCTCGTCCGGCGGCGTCACCTGGAGGCGTGAGGCGAAGCGCTCCGGGTGCCAGACTTTTCGGCAAGGTCGCGGCCTTGGATCGATTCCGCCTCACCTCGACGGAAGGATGTGCCCCGCAGCGCGAAGGCATCGACGTGATGCTTCACCGGGCGTTGCGGCGTCCGCCGACGGCCACCGTGGCTCCGGCAACACATCGTTCACCATTCCAACGCGTGGTTCGATCCCGAGGCTTTACACAGAACAAAACAGGAACAAAGATCACTCCATCAACAGGGAGTGGAAGCGATGACCAAGCGTGTGCTCTTCACCAGCCTCGTCGAGTTCACCGCCTTTGGCCTGCTCTTCGGAGCGGTCGCGCTCTGGGCGGTAGCCTTGGCGCCGATCCATTAAAGGTCCGTGTTCGCGCGCGGTTTGTTCCGGTGTCGGCTGCGTTGCTCACAGGAAAAGGTGGCGGACAGGTGGTTTCCGCCCGCCTCCCCCCTCCGTTCGGCGTCAAGCTCGAAGAACGGTGGATATCGCCTGCGGTGCGGCGCCTTGGTGACAGACTCGGAAGGCATGGAGCGGCGATCTTAGCGGGCTCCGAGCAGGGTCCTCCATGGCGCGCACACTCAAAGAGGTCGGCTTCGTCCACCTCCATGTCCACTCGTCCTACTCGCTGCTCGAAGGCGGCGTGAAGGCGGGTGATCTCGTCAAGGCGGCCGCGGCCGACCGGCAGCCCGCTCTCGCGCTCACCGACACCAACAACCTGTTCGGGGCGCTGGAATTTTCCGAATACGCCGCCAAGGCGGGGATCCAGCCGATCGCGGGCCTGCAGCTCACGATCTGCTTCGAGGCGCCGGACCCGATGGCACGCCTGCCCCAGGCCGGCTGCGCCAACATCGTGCTGCTCGCCCAGGACGAGACCGGCTACGGCAACCTGCTGCGGCTCGGCAGCCGGGCCCATTTCGATGGTCCGCTCGGCGCCGCGCCCAACATCGCGGTCTCGGCGCTGGAGGGCAATGTCGAGGGGCTGATCGGTCTCACCGGCGGGCTCTCGGGGCCGCTCGACACCAGCCTGCGTGCGGGCCGCGTCGATCAGGCCGCGCGCCGCCTGGAGATCCTGAAGGGGGCGTTCGGCGAGGAGCACCTCTACGTCGAGATCCAGCGCCACGGCCTCGACGACGAGCGCGCCGTCGAGCGCGAATTGCTGCGGCTCGCGGACACGAACGGCCTTGGCATCGTCGCCACCAACGAGCCGTTCTTCGCCAAGCCCGGCGATTACGACGCCCACGACGCGCTGCTCGCCATCGCCGAAGGCCGCCTCGTCTCCGACGAGCGCCGCCGCCGGCTCACCCCGCGCCACGCCTTCACCACGCGCGCCGCGATGATGGAGCTGTTCCGCGATCTGCCGGACGCGCTCTCGGCCTCCGTCGAGATCGCCATGCGCTGCTCTTACCGGGCGCGAACCCGCAAACCGATCCTGCCGAACTTCGCCAGCGTCGCCGCGGGCGAGGCGCCGCCCATGGCCGACGCACTAGCCGAAGCCGCCGAGACGCCGGTTCAGGCGGTGGCCGCCGACGAGCCGACCGAGCTGTGCCGACAGGCCGAGGCCGGGCTGGAGCTGCGCTTGAAGCAGCACGGCACCGCGCCGGGCTTCACGGAGGAGGATTACCGCGCGCGGCTGAAGTTCGAGCTCGACGTCATCGTCAAGATGAAGTTCCCGGGCTACTTCCTGATCGTCTCGGACTTCATCAAGTGGGCCAAGGACCACGACATTCCCGTGGGGCCGGGCCGCGGCTCGGGTGCGGGCTCACTGGTGGCGTGGTCGCTCCTCATCACCGACCTCGACCCGCTGCGCTTCGGCCTGCTGTTCGAGCGCTTCCTCAACCCCGAACGCGTCTCGATGCCGGACTTCGACATCGACTTCTGCGTCGAGGGCCGCGAACGGGTGATCCGCTACGTGCAGCAGCGCTACGGCGAGCGGCAGGTCGGGCAGATCATCACCTTCGGTACGTTGCTCGCCCGCGGCGTGCTGCGCGACGTCGGCCGCGTGCTGGAAATGCCCTACGGGCAGGTCGACAAGCTGACCAAGCTCGTGCCGCAGAACCCGGCCAACCCCGTGACGCTGGCGCAAGCCATCGAGGGCGAGCCCAAGCTGCAGCAGGCGATCGAGGAGGAGCCGATCGTCGCCCGCCTCATCGAGATATCGAAGAAGCTGGAGGGCCTGCACCGCCACGCCTCGACTCACGCCGCCGGCGTGGTGATCGGCGACCGGCCGCTCGAAGAACTGGTGCCGCTCTATCGAGACCCGAAGACGGGCATGCGGGTGACCCAGTTCAATATGAAGTGGGTCGAGCAAGCCGGCCTCGTGAAGTTCGACTTCCTCGGCCTCAAGACGCTCACCATGCTGCGGTGCTGCACGGATCTGCTCAAGCAGCGCGGCATCGAGGTCGATCTCGCCCAGATTCCGCTCGACGACAAGAAGACCTACGAGCCGATGGGCCGCGGCGAGACGGTCGCGGTGTTCCAGGTGGAATCCGCCGGTATGCGCAAGGCGCTCTGCGAGATGCAGGCCGACCGCCTGGAGGACATCATCGCGCTGGTGGCGCTCTACCGGCCGGGCCCGATGGCCAACATCCCGGTCTATTGCGAGCGCAAGCTCGGGCGCGACGCCGGCAACGAGGCGAGCTGGTACTCGCACCCGATGCTGGAGCCGATCCTGAAGGAGACCTTCGGGATCATCGTCTACCAAGAGCAGGTGATGGAGGTCGCCAAGGTTCTCGCCGGCTACACGCTGGGCGAGGCCGACATGCTCCGCCGCGCCATGGGCAAGAAGATTAAGGCGGAGATGGACGCCCAGCGCGACCGCTTCGTGAAGGGCTGCACCGAGAACGGCCTGACCAAGGCCAAGGCCGACGAGATCTTCGACCTCTTGGCCAAGTTCGCCGATTACGGCTTCAACAAGTCCCACGCGGCCGCCTACGCGCTGGTGACCTACCAGACCGCCTATCTGAAGGCGAACCATCCGGTCGAGTTCCTGGCCGCGGCCATGACCCTCGACATCGACAACACCGACAAGCTCGCCGAATTCCGCCAGGACGCGCAGCGCCTGAAGATCACGGTCGAGCCGCCTTCCGTGAACACCTCGGGCGTGGTGTTCGACGTGCGGGAGGGGCGCATCCTCTACGCGCTCGCCGCGATCAAGGGCGTCGGCCGCTCGGCGGTGGAGTCGATCGTGGCCGCGCGCGGCGACAAGCCGTTCAAGGACCTCGCCTGCTTCGCCCGGCGCCTGAACCCGCGCCACGTCAACAAGCGCACGCTGGAAAACCTGATTGCGGCCGGCGCGCTGGACTGCATCGAACCGGACCGGGCGCGCGCCTGGGCCGCGGTCGAGCCGATGATGAAGATGGCCCAGGGCGCGGCCGAGGCCGAGACTTCGGGCATCACCGATATGTTCGGCGGCGTCGCCTCGGTGGATGTGGCTTTACGCATCCCGCCGCACGAGTTCTGGACCCACACCGACAAGCTCAAGCGCGAATGCGACGCCATCGGCTTCTTCCTCTCGGGCCATCCGCTCGACGAGTACGGGCCGATCCTCGAAAAGCTGCGGGTCCAGTCCTGGGCGGATTTCTGCCGGGCGGTGCGGGCGGGCACGGCCAGCGTCGGGCGGATCGCTGCCTCGGTGCTCGACCGCTCGGAGCGCCGCACCAAGAGCGGCAACAAGCTCGGCATCGTCATCCTCTCGGACCAGACCGGGCATTTCGAGGCGATCATCTTCTCCGAGGGGCTGAACCAGTACCGCGACATCCTCGAGCCCGGCCGCCCGCTGGTGCTGACGATCCAGGCCAACCTGGAGGGCGAGGACGTGCGCGCCCGCATCACCACCGCCGAGCCCCTCGATCAGGCCGCCGCCCGCCACCAGAAGGGCATGCGCATCTTCCTGCGCGACGACCGCGCCTTGAGTTCGGTGCAGCAGCGCCTGACCCTGCGCGGCGAAGGCGAAGTCTCGCTGATCCTCATCCTCGATGGCGGCGAGCGCGAGGTCGAGGTGCGGCTGAAGGATCGCTACCAGGCGACCCCGCAGGTTGCGGGTGCGCTGCGTGCCGTGCCGGGGGTGGTGCAGGTGGAGGTGAACTGAGTGTCTCTCACAAGACGCCCGCTGCACCGCCCTGCCCCGAGGGAAGACGATCGGTGATCGGGCGTTTCGTGAGGCATTCCGAGCGGGATCGGCTGCAATCTGCCGGTAACCAATCCAATCATGTCCGCAGGATAGTGGCGTTGCAGGGCCTTTCGTGCCTCACCGCCGCCACAGCTCGGTGATTCTGCCAAGGTATGGTTCGTCCGAACTCAAGGTAACGGGCGTGGGCTCCGATGGTCGGGCTCGCCCGCTGCCGCGCAACGGCCGAAGCCCTGTGATTGCCGCGGCGCCGCGTGAGGCCGCCGCCTGATGGAGTGTGGAATGACCGGACACGGTTTGAGAATGGTCGCCGCCGCCGCCCTGATGGGGCTGGCCGGCACGGCGCAGGCGGCGCAGTGCGGCAACAATGCCGCCGGCTTCGAGGCCTGGAAGGACGAGTTCGCCGCCGAGGCCAAGGGCCGGGCGAGCCCGGCCTCGCTCGCGGCACTCGCCAACACGTCCTACTCCACCGCGACCATCTCGGCCGATCGCGGCCAGAAGAGCTTCAAACTCTCGCTCGACCAGTTCCTGGCCAAGCGCGGCGGCAACACCATCGTCTCTCGCGGGCGCGCCCTCAAAGCACAGAACGCGGCGCTCTTCGCCTCGATCGAGCAGCGCTACGGCGTGCCGCCGGGCCCGCTGCTGGCGATCTGGGGCATGGAGACCGGCTTCGGTGCGGTGAAGGGCAACGTCAACACCCTCTCGGCGGTGGCCACGCTGGCCTACGATTGCCGCCGCTCGGCCTACTTCACCGATCAGCTCTACGCCGCGCTCAAGCTCGTCGATAGCGGCGTGCTGACCCCGGCGACCCGGGGTGCTGCCCATGGCGAAGTCGGCCACACCCAGTTCCTGCCCAAGAACGTCCTGACCTACGGCGTCGGCGGCAGCCTCGACAGCGCGCCGGTCGCGCTGAACTCCACTGCCAACTTCCTGAAGGGTCACGGTTGGCAGCGCGGCGCGGGCTACCAGCCCGGCGAGCCGAACTTCGCCGCGATCCAGGGCTGGAACGCGGCCGGCGTCTACCAGCGCGCCATCGCGCTCCTCGGCGCGCGGATCGACGGGCAGTAGTTTTCTCGCACGTCCGTCAGGGCGAGCGGGGGGAAGCCGTCCAGCCGCGGCGTGTCCGATCCGGCACGCTCGCGCCCTGGATCGCTGACGCCTCGCCTCGCATGACGGAGGCGAGAACTACGCGCAGGCCGCGCGTCGCTCCCGCAGGCGCTCGGCCACAAGCGCCTGGAGCGACCATAGGTGCCGGTCGTGGATGCCGAGCCGGGCGCAGGCCTCCACGGTGCGGAGCAGATATTCGGCGCTCGGTCCGAGATGCCCGCAGGCCGTTGCGATCTTGTCGGCGATCTCGGCATCCGAGAGGCGGCCGGTGTAGCGGTCGCTCTGCCGGTTCACCATGAAGGTCAGCGCCGTGACCGGCCCGGCCTCCGTCTCCACCGTGACCCAGCGGCCCTCGTAGCCCTTGCCCTTCATCTCCCGCCGCCAGACCGGCATCAGGATGGCATGCGGGTCGGCATCGTCCAGGCGGAAGGCGACGCCGCGGCAGACCCCGCCCCGGTCGAGCCCCAGCACGAAGCCCGGATTCTCCGGCGTGCCGCGAAAGCGTCGCTGCAACAGGCAGAACCGGCGGTGCCAGCCCCGCAGCGTGCCGAGCCGCTGCTCGTGATAAGCGAATTCCGGGTTCCACAGCAGCGAGCCGTAGGCGAACACCCACAGCCCGCCCTCAGGGGAAGCGCGACGCGCCAGCATCGCCGCGAGTTCGGGCGCAAGGTCAGCGTCCGAGAGCAGCGTCAGTGCGGTCTCATCATCGGGGACGGTGTCGGGATGGGCACGGGCGATGAGGTCGAGGGAAAGCGACAGGGGACGGGAAGCCATTGCGCTTGAGCGGATCACTTTTGGGGGCGTGAGCGCAACCCCGGTGCCACCGCCTGTTCGGTCGTCTCCCAACGGTCCTCATGCTGAGGTGCTGCGCCAGCCGCCTCGAAGCACCCCGCGCCGCTTCACTTGGACCGGGTCCATGGGATCGGCCGTTCCGGCGTGCTTCGAGGCCGAGCTGTCGCTCGGAACCTCGGCAGGAGGCGCGATGAGTTCGCCCCTGCGGCACAGGCTGACAATCGTCTCAGCTGACGGGCGAGTCCAGCTCCGCAAACGGCTCACTGCGATGCCCCTCGCAGGTCTCCTCCTCGTCGCGCAGGACGGTGAGCACCCCGCCCTCCTCCCGCACCACGAGCTTCGGGCGCTCCGGCTTGCCGAATGTGCGTCCGCTCATCCGGGTCGAGACGCAGTAGAGCCGGCGCCCGCCATCCTCGAATGGGCCGGCGATCCGGCTGTGGGCGAACCGCACCGGGATCAGCGAGACCGAGCCGAAGGCGACCTGACGCAGGGCCAGCGCGGCGATCCGCTCGCGGACCGTGCCAGTGGAGGCGGCGGGCGACGGCGGGGCGGCGGTCGCGGTGCAGCCGCCAACCACGAGGACCATCGCCAGCACCACCCCGCCGCGCCGCCCGACCATCGCCGAATCTCCCATTGCGGGAAAAGCGTAGAGGTTTCGATCAGGGCGGGAAATGGATTCACCATCGCCACCCGATTTCGGCGTGCAAAGCAGTCCCGTTCCGGCATCGGAATGATTATCTCTCTTCCATGCAATGGATCGACGATGGCCTGGTGATCGGCCTGCGCAAGCACGGCGAGACCGGGGTCGTGCTCGAACTGATGACGCCGGAGCACGGGCGCCATCTCGGGCTCGTCCATGGCGGGCGCTCGCGGCGGATGCAGCCGATGCTCCAGCCCGGCAACACGCTTCGCGCGACGTGGCGGGCGCGGCTCGACGGGGCGCTCGGCGCCTACGCGGTCGAGCCGCTGACCCTGAACGCCTCGCGGCTGATGGATTCGGGTCTCGCGCTCTACGGTGTCGCGCATCTCTCGGCGCTGCTGCGGCTCCTGCCCGAGCGCGATCCGCACCCGGCGCTCTACGAGGCGGCGCAGATCCTGATCGCCCATCTCGACGATCCCGAGATCGCCCCCGCGCTGATGGTGCGGTTCGAACTGGCGCTGCTCGCCGGGCTCGGCTTCGGCCTCGACCTGTCGCATTGCGCGGCCACGGGCGCCAACGACGCCCTGGTCTACGTCTCCCCGAAGAGCGGGCGCGCGGTCAGCGCCTCGGCGGGCGAGCCTTTCCGCGATCGCCTGCTGCCGCTTCCACCCTTCCTGCGCGACCGCGACCAGCCCGGCAGTGGCTGGCGCACGCCCGACACCCACGACGTTCGGGAGGGGTTTACCTTGACGGGGTATTTCCTCGATCAGCATGTCTGGCGCCCGCGGGCGCAAGACACGCCGGAGGAACGCGCACGATTCGTCGCACTCGGCACTGGCCAGAGTTGACCGCGTTCGTGTTATGTTCTGGTTGATTTCGAGAGGCGCCGTGACCCGTCGGGACGGGGAGCGGTAGCGGACGCCGACGCAGGGTCGGCGCCCGGACTGAACTGACGATGTGGAGTGAGTGATGGGCCAGCCCGTCCTGCCGCCGCCGAGCGACGGCATCGAGAGCGTCGAGCTGAAGACGGCGCTGGAGGAGCGCTACTATGCCTATGCGCTCTCCACGATCATGCAGCGCGCGCTGCCTGATGCCCGCGACGGGCTGAAACCCGTGCACCGGCGCATCCTCTACGGCATGCGCCTGCTGCGGCTCGACCCGACCTCGGCCTTCAAGAAGTGCGCGAAGATCGTCGGCGACGTCATGGGTGACTTCCACCCGCACGGCGACCAAGCGATCTACGACGCGCTGGTGCGCCTCTCCCAGGACTTCGCCCAGCGCTACCCGCTAGTCGATGGGCAGGGGAATTTCGGCAACATCGACGGCGACGGTCCGGCGGCCTACCGCTACACCGAGGCGCGGCTGACCGAAGTCGCCCGCTTGCTGCTCGACGGGATCGACGAGGACACGGTCGATTTCCGCGCCTCCTATAACGGCGAGAAGGAGGAGCCGATCGTCCTGCCGGCGGCCTTCCCGAACCTGCTCGCCAACGGCAGCCAGGGCATCGCGGTCGGCATGGCGACCTCAATCCCGCCGCACAACGCGGCCGAACTCTGCGACGCGGCGCTCTACCTGATCCAGAATCGCGAGGCGACGTCCGAGCAGCTCTGCACCTTCGTGCAGGGACCGGACTTTCCCACCGGCGGCATCCTGATCGACTCAGCCGAGAGCATCCGCGAGGCCTATCGCACCGGCCGCGGCGGGTTCCGCGTGCGGGCGCGCTGGGCCAAGGAGGATCTCGGCCGCGGCACCTGGAACATCGTCGTCACCGAGATTCCCTACGGCGTGCCGAAGGCCCGCCTCATCGAGAAACTCGCCGACCTGCTTCAGGAGAAGAAGCTGCCGCTGCTGGCCGACGTGCGCGACGAATCGGCGGAAGATGTGCGCGTCGTGCTGGAGCCGCGCTCGCGCTCGGTCGATCCGGTGATGCTGATGGAGTCGCTGTTCCGGCTCTCCGAGCTGGAATCGCGGATTCCGCTGAACCTCAACGTGCTCGTCGGCGGCGTCGTGCCCCGGGTCATCGGTCTCGCCGAGTGTCTGCGCGAGTGGGTCGATCACCGCCGCGTCGTGCTCCAGCGCCGCTCGAGCTACCGCCTCGGCCAGATCGAGCGCCGCCTCGAAATCCTCGGCGGCCTGCTGATCGTCTATCTCGACCTCGACGAGGTGATCCGCATCATCCGTGAGGAGGACGAGCCGAAGGCCGCCCTGATGGCGCGGTTCGAACTCACCGAGGTCCAGGCCAACGCGATCCTCGACACCCGCCTGCGCTCCCTGCGCAAGCTCGAAGAGATGGAGCTGAAGCGCGAGTTCGAGGCGCTGACCGCGGAGAAGGAGGGGATCGAGGGATTGCTCGCCTCCGAGAAGCTCCAGTGGACCGAGATCACCAAGCAGATCCGCGCGGTGAAGAAGACCTTCGGGCCCGAGACCAAACTCGGTCGCCGCCGCACCACCCTCGAGAACCCGCCCGACACCGCCGGCATCGACTTCACCGCCGCCATGGTCGAGCGCGAGCCGATCACGGTGATCCTGTCCGAGAAGGGCTGGATCCGGGCGCTCAAGGGGCATGTGACCGAACTGGCGGGGGTCGCCTTCAAAGGCGACGACACCCTCAAGGTCGCCTTCCTCAGCGAGACGACGGCGAAAATCCTGCTGCTCGCCTCGAACGGCAAGGTCTTCACCATCGAGGCCTCGAAGCTGCCCGGCGGGCGCGGCTTCGGCGATCCGGTGCGGCTGATGGTCGATCTCGACGACGGCACCGAGATCGTCGCGGCGTTGCCCTACAAGCCGGAGAGCAAGCTGCTCGTCGGCGGCTCGGACGGGCGCGGCTTCATCGCGCCCTCCGACGCCCTGGTCGCCAACACCCGCAAGGGCAAGGCGATCCTCGGCCTCGATGAGGGGACGCGCGCGGTGCTGCTGGTGCCGGCCGAGGGCGACCACGTCGCCGTCTGCTCATCCGACAAGCTGATGCTGGTCTTCCCAGCTTCCGAAATCACGGAACTCGGCCGCGGCAAGGGCGTGCGCCTGCAGCGCTGCCGCCAGAGCCAGCTTGCGGATGCCTGCGTCTTCATGCTGGCGGAAGGCCTGCCCTGGCGCGATGGCTCGGGTCAGGCGCGGCTGGCCAATGCGGGTATGCTGGAGAAGTGGATGGGCCACCGGTCCGATGCCGGCACGCTGATGACCCGCAGCTTCCCGAAATTTGAGCGGTTCGGGAAGTAATTTTTGGGACTTTCGGGCGGTGCCCTGTGGGGCGCCGCTCGGCAAGCTCGATCGAACCGAAAGGGGTTCGACGCCGTTAGCGGCGACGGAACTGCTGGCCGCCGCGCTGGGGCGGACGCGGACCGGAACGCTCGTCCTTGTGACGGAACACGAGGCGGCCCTTCTCCAGATCGTAGGGCGACATCTCGACGGTGACGCGGTCGCCGGCCAGGGTCTTGATGCGGTTCTTCTTCATCTTGCCGGCCGTGTAGGCGACGATCTCGTGACCCTGGTCCAGCTGCACGCGGTAGCGCGCGTCCGGCAGGATCTCGACGACCAAGCCGTCGAACTGCATCAATTCCTCTTTTGCCATACATCTATCTCCGGCCGGGCTGCCTGCACGGGGCGCTCCGGCAAAATCAAAAAATCGGTCTATCGTGCGAAACGCGCGGCGCTGCGGGTCCGATCCGCTCGGGACGAGAGGCGTCAGCGATGCCGGGCGTCGGGTGCCTTTCGCGAAACTCCCGGATCGGGGAGTCCTCCCTCCGGCCGGACAAGCGGCACGACGGGTGTTTCGCGAAGGGCACCAATCCTGCGACTTAAGCGTCGGACGCGGTTTGTGCAAGAATATCCGCCACCCAAGGTCCGCTTAACCTCAACGCCGGGTGGAATTGTGCAGCCTCCGCCGGCTCATGGCGTGACGTCGTTGCCGGCAAAGTCGAGCCGTCCGTCGGGAAGCCGGCGCCATGCGCTGACCGAGAACGGCGGCTTCACGAGATCGCCGCCTGCGTCGAACGCCACCTCGCCGAGCACCGTCCGCACGGTGGCGCCGCCATGCAGGAAGGCCGCGACCTTGGCCGGCTCGTCCGAGCGCGCGCCCTCGATCCCCTGCCGCACGACCTCGACCGCCGCGTAGGCCGCGCCCGCGAACATCTCGGCCTCCGCACTCCGGGGCGTCTTGGCGCCCCTCGGCTCGGGCAGGCGGGGCGGCGCGGGCGCCACCGTCATCAGCGTGCCCTCGGCGCCGGGGACCTGCGAAAAGTCCCTGTCGAGCAGCCCGTCGCTGCCGATCACCTGCGTCGACAGGCCGGCCTCGCGCATCGCCCGGATCAGCGCTCCGGCCGGGGCCGACAGACCGCCGAAATAGATCGCCTCGATCCCGAGCGCCCGCAGCTTGGCGACGAGCGCCGCGATCTCGCGGTCGTCGCGGGAGACGCCCTCGAACAGGCGCTCCTGCCCGCCGCGGGCCTTGAGGGCGCGGGCGGCCTCGTCGGCGAGCCCGCGACCGAAGCTGGTCTTGTCGTGGACGATGGCGACCGGCTTGCCGCGGAACCGCTCGGCGAGCAGCGTGCCGCCGAGCGCGCCCTGCTGCGCGTCGCTGCCCGCGAGGCGGAACAGCAGGCCGGCGCCGCGGCGAGTCAGCGGGGCCCAAGTCGCACCGGGCGTGACCGAGACGATGCCGGCCTCCTCGTAGACCGAACTGGCCGCGGCGGCGGCGCCCGAGGTCAGCGGGCCGATGACGAAGCGCACGCCGCTGCCGGCGAACTTGCGCGCGACCGCCACCGCCTGTTTCGGGTCGGCGGCATCGTCCTGCACCACGAGTTGCAGCTTGCGCCCCATCACCCCGCCGGCGCGATTGATCTCTGCGACCGCCTGCTCGGCGCCGAGCCGCGCGCCCTGGCCGAACCCGGCATCCGGCCCGCTCAACGGCGCGGCGAGCCCGATCTTCAGCGGCTCGGCGGCGCCGACGGGGCCTGCGAGCGTCAGGACGAGAAAGGTTGCCAACGCGCTCCGCTTCGACACACCAAGCTCCCGTCCGGCCGCCGGAAAATTCCGAGACCTTGATGAAGTCCACCCGATGGCGTTGCAAGCGCCACGGTTGGCCGCATTGCGGAACGCGCCGACAGGCCTACCTCTCCGGTAACGGGACGGTCGGGGGCGGCGGAACCGGTAGTTTCAGGACGTGAACCCCATGCTCTCCACCGAGGACGACATCCTGCGCGCCGCCGAGGGCTGGCGACGCGAGGGCCGCGCGGTCGCGCTCGCCACCGTGATCGAGACCTGGGGCTCGGCGCCGCGCCCGGTCGGTAGCCATCTCGTCATCGACGGTGACAGCCGCTTCCTCGGCTCGGTCTCCGGCGGTTGCGTCGAAGGCGAGGTCATCACCGAGGCGCTCGACGTGATCGAGGACGGGCGCCCGCGCACCCTGGAATTCGGCGTCGCCGACGAGACCGCGTGGCGGGCTGGCCTCTCCTGCGGCGGCCGCATCCGCGTTTTCGTCGAACGCATCGACTGATTTTCTTCAAACCTCCGCCGCTCCCATCGAGAGCGGCGGCCCGTTTCGCATCGAGCGACCAATTCCATGCGCCTCGACACCCTGTCGGCCCTCAACGCGGAGCGCGCGGCGCGCCGCCCGGCCCTGATCGTCACCGATCCCGCGGATGGCGGCCAGCGCCTCGTGCGCGCGGCCGAGATCGACGCCGACCCGCTTGCCCCCCTGCTGCGCGAGCGCCTGCGCAGCGGCCGCAGCGGCCTTGATGAGGGGCCGGACGGGCGCCCGGTCTTCGTCGCCGTCCACGCCCCGCCGGTGCGCTTCGTCGTCATCGGCGCCGTGCACATTTCTCAGGCGCTGGTGCCTCTCGCGAGCCAGCTCGGCCTCGATCTTACGGTGATCGATCCACGCACCGCCTTCGCCAGCCCGGAGCGGTTCCCCGGCGTGCGCCTGATCGCCGAATGGCCGGACAAGGCGCTCGACGAGATCGGTCCCCTCGACGCCTACACGGCTTTGGCCGCGCTCACCCACGATCCCAAGATCGACGACCCCGCCCTCGTCGCGGCCCTGCGGGCGGACTGCGCCTATATCGGCGCGCTGGGCTCGCGAAAGACCCATGCCCGGCGCGTCGAGCGGCTGAAGGAGGCGGGGTTCGACGAAGCAGCAATCGGCCGGATTCATGCGCCGATCGGGCTCGACATCGGCGCGGTCTCGCCCGCCGAGATCGCGCTGTCGATCCTCGCCCAGCTCGTCGCGACCCTGCGCCAGGATCGCATCAAAGACCCCATCAAGGGCCCCGACGCGGCGGCGGGACGCTGAGCCCATGCAGTTCGGACCCGTAGCGACCCGCGACAGCGCGGGGCTCATCGCCGCCCATACCGTGCGCGCCGAGGGCGCGAGCCTGAAGAAGGGCCGCCCGATTCCCGCCGAGGAGGCCCTGCGGCTCGCCGAATCCGGAATCCCCGAGATTCTGGCCGTCCGGCTCGATCCTGGCGATGTCGGCGAGGATGCGGCGGCGGCCCGCCTCGCCCAGCATCTCGCCGGGGCGGGCCTGCGCGCGGAGGCTCCGTTCACCGGGCGGTGCAATCTCTTCGCGGAAGCCCCGGGGGTGTTCGTGGTCGAGCCGGCCGGAATCGACGCCGTCAACGCCGTAGACGAGGCGATCACGGTGGCGACCCTGCCGGCCTTCCGGCCGGTGGCGGCGGGCGAGATGGTCGCGACGGTCAAGATCATCCCCTACGCGGTCGCCGCCGCGCCGCTGGAGCGGGCGCTCGCCGCCGCCGACGCGCAGCCGATGCGGCTCGCGTCCTATCGTCTCGAGCGGGTCGGCGTCGTCTCGACCCTGCTGCCCGGCCTGAAGCCGGCAACCGTCGCCAAGACCCTGCGCGCGCTCGCCGACCGGCTCGCACCGACGGGCGCGCGGATCGTCGCCGAGACCCGCGTGCGGCACGAGGCCGGCGCGGTCGCGGGCGCCATCGCCGGGGCGGCGGCGGAGGGGGCGGAACTGGTCGTGGTGTTCGGCGCCTCGGCCATCGCCGACCGGCGCGATGTGATCCCGGCCGGGCTGGAGGCGGCGGGCGGCCGGGTCGAACAGTTCGGTATGCCGGTCGATCCCGGCAACCTGCTGCTCCTCGGCGCCCTCGGCGCCGTTCCGGTGATCGGCGCGCCGGGCTGCGCCCGCTCGCCCAAGGAGAACGGCTTCGATTTCGTCCTGCACCGCCTGCTCGCGGGGCTTCCCGTGACGCGGGCCGACATCGTGCGCCTCGGCGTCGGCGGCCTGCTCACCGAGATTCCCCTGCGGGGCCAACCGAGGTCCGGCGGTGACGGGGTCTGAGCCGCGCATCGGCGCGGTGATCCTCGCCGCCGGCCTTGGCTCCCGCTTCGGGCAGGCCGCGAAGATGCTCGCGCCCTATGCCGGCCGGCCGATGGTGCGCCGCGCTGCCGAAGCGGCCCTGGCCTCGCGCGCCGGGCCGGTCGTCGCGGTGCTCGGCGCCCATGCCGAGGCGGTGCGGGCCGCCCTGGCCGGGCTCGACCTGAGGCTGGTCGAGAATCCCGATCCCGCCGCGGGCCTCTCGACCTCGCTGCGTCTCGGCCTCGCCGCCCTGCCGCCGGAGACCGAGGCGGCGGTGGTGCTGCTCGGCGACATGCCGCGAATCGGGCCGGCGCATATCGATGCGCTGATCGCAGCCTATACCGAAGCGACGCCACGCCCCTCGGCCGTGGTGCCGGTGTGCGATGGGCGCCGCGGCAACCCGGTGCTGCTCGACCTCGCCCGCCTCGGTGCCGACCTCGCTACGCTGACCGGCGACCACGGCGCGGGGCCGATCCTGAAGCGGCGCGGCGACGTACTGGAGTTGCCGGCCGATCCGGCGGTGATCTTCGACGTCGACACCCCGGAGGCATTGGGAGGCTGAGGCCTCAGCTCTTCTCTCAGCTCTTGCGCGCCTCGCGCTTCGCCTCCGTCCGGCAACGGTCGGAGCAGTAGCGCACCTCCTCCCAGACCCGCTCCCACTTCTTGCGCCACGCGAAGGGGCGCCCGCACTGGACGCACATCTTCTGAGGGAGATCGCCCTTACGGCGCATCGGCGGCATTGGCTGGAGCATCGTCCCGAAAGGTGGCCACCGGCTTTTTCGAAAAAGACGATGCAAAAACAAAAGGCGAGAGCCTCGTCTTGGATCCATCCAGGACGAGGCTCCAGAGCGCATTCCGACGAAGTGGTCACCGGTTCGTCGAAAGAATGCGGGTCAAAACAAGGGGCTAGAGACGCCGACCTGATGCAATCAGGTCGGATACGGCTCTAGCGCCCGATCTGCCCCGCCTCGTTGAGCGGCACCTGGCTCCAGCGGGTGAACTGCACGTAGCCGTCGCGGGCGGCCACCACGACCTGGCGGCGGTAGCGGTGCACCACGGTGCCGGGGGCGTGGCGGTGAGCCTCCTGCCAGCCGTCGGCGGCGGCGACGAAGATGCGGGCGTTGCCGAGCCGGGCGATGGTCTCGATCGTGCCGAAGGCGCGCACGCGGCGCAGCACCGCGGCGACGTCCTTGTGGAAGTCGAGGGTGCGGTCGGCGTCGTTCACCCGCGGCCAGTAGGAGCCGTCGCCCTGCGGTTCCGCCTTGCGCCAGCGCTCGGCCAGATCCTTCCCGATCGGCCCGAGGGCGAGGCGGCGGGCCGCCATCTGGCACTTGGTGAGCAGCGTCTCGTGGGTCTCGTCACCGTCGAGGGGGAAGATGTCCTGGGCGAGGATGTCGCCGGTGTCGAAGCCCTGCTCGGCGAGCACGTGGGCGGTGACGCCCCAGCTCTCGTAGCCGTCGAGAACCGCCTTGAAGAGCGGATAGGGGCCCCGCCCCGTCGGCAGCGGCGAGGGGTGGAGATTGAGGGCATAGCGCACTCGCCCGTGCCAGCCCCGCACGAGCCAGGGATAACCGGAGACGACGAGGACCACGTCGCGGCCGTGCTCGTGTGCGAGCCGCTCAATGTCGTCGGGCAGCATTCGCGAAAGCTGGATCGGGATGCGGTGGCGCCGGGCCTGGGCCACCACGACCTCGTTGTGATCGTAGATGCCGTCGCAGGGCCGGGTGAACAGCTTCACCGGCGTCCAGCCGGCTTCGATCAGCCCGTCGAACACGCCGCCGAGGAAGTCGATGCCGGCAAAGGCGAATTTCATGGGCAGAGGCGTCCCGTGGCTGGCCGCCCCGCGACGTTCGGCGCAAGGCGCGGCGGCTGTGATCGGCTCCACGCCGACCGGCTCCGCCTTAGCTAGTGGATTTCCGGCATCGGTGAAATCTTTGGGCGAAATCGTCGGGTGGACGCCGCCCGACAGGGGGCTTCATGGAACGGGTCGTGATCTACGGCGGAACCGGGGGCATCGGCCTGGCCACGGCACGGGCGTTACGCGAACGGGGCGTGGCCCTCCACCTCGTCGGCCGCGATCCGGTGCGCCTGGAACGGGCAGCCTCCGAACTCGGCGAGACCGGTTTCACCGCGGGCGACGTCACCGATCCCGACCTGTTCCCGCGCGTCGCTTCGGAGGCGGGCCCGCGCCTCGCCGGCCTCGTCTACGCGGTCGGCACGATCCAGCTCGCGCCTTTGGCCAAGCTCGACCCGGCACGCATCGAGGCGGATTTCCGCATCAACGCGCTCGGCGCCTTCCTGGCGGTTCAGGCGGCGGCCCCCGCGCTCAAAGCTGGAGCGCGAGAGGCAAGCACGGGCGTGGTGCTGTTCTCCACCGTCGCCGTCGCGCAGGGGTTCTCGCACCATGCCTCGGTTGCCATGGCCAAGGGGGCGGTCGAGGGGCTCGCCCTCTCGCTGGCGGCGGAACTCGCGCCCGCGATCCGGGTGAACGTGGTCGCCCCCTCGCTGACCCGTACGCCGCTCGCCGAGACCATCACCCGCAACGCGACGCTGGCCTCCGGCATCGCGTCGATGCACGCGCTCCAGCGCCTCGGCGAGCCCGAGGATGTCGCCGCACTCGCCGCCTTCCTCGTCGGACCGGAGGCGGGCTACGTCACGGGGCAGGTGATCGGCGTCGATGGCGGGCGATCCTCGCTGCGGACCAAGGGGTAAGCCGGCCTCAAGCATCGTCCCGAACCGTGGCGGCGGCTTTCGGTATGATGCCTCAAAGCGCGCTCCAGACGGCGAGGGAGACGTAGGGGTTCCACTGGTTGAGCGGCGTCTCGAGCTGGCCTCCGGCCGAGAGGCGGAAGCGGTAGCCGCCCATCGCGTAGTCGGTGACATGCAGCCCGACGCTCCATTTCCGGTAATCCGTCTGGTCGCCGTAGATGGCCGCCTCCGGGCCGAGATACGCGCCGAACAGCGTGGTGCCCCACGACAGCCGGGCATAGGCGTCGCCGCGGGCAGAGCCGAGGATCACGGTGGCGGTCATCAGGGTCGTCTCGGTCGGTCGTGCCCAGACCTCGCCGTGCAGGCGAAAACCCGCCCGCGGGGGCAGCGCCTGCACGAAGCCAGGGCCGGACAGCGCCTCCCAGGAGGCTTCCGGGCCGGCGAACACCGTCACCGCCCCCCATTCCCGGATGAACTGGTAGCCGCCAAGCGCCGCGCCGAGGGCGGTGAAGCGCATCAGGACCGGCAGGCCGCCTCCGCCTTCCAGCCGCACGCCGCCGCCGGCCGTCACAAGGGCGACGGGTCCATCGCGGTCGAACCGATCGAAGACGAGCTTCGCTCCGGCTGCGGAAAACGTGGAGGCGCTGGCATCCATGCTGCCGAACAGGACCGTCCGAAGGGTCGCATCGTCAGCGCGGGCCGGGTCACAAGCGAGGATCACGAACGGGGCGAGGACAGCGAGGGCGCGGCGGCTTGCGCCCCGCCGGGACGGAGCCGGGTGGCACAAGCCATCACGGGAGGATGCGCGTTTCGACATTGGAGGTCGCGCAGTCGTCGGCGGAACGACCAATGGTTGTCACAGCAACCGGCTATAGTTAAGAGAAATTTACAACTTAAGATAAGTTATCGGTTCGGATTTACTTGAAATAAATATGCCGACGATTGCGACAACCTGAGCGTGGAAAGGCCCCGTGTGGCACGGCACGCGCGCGCCGGTCGGAGCGCTTGGCGGATGGGCTGGGTTGGGCTAGAGCCGCGCTTACCGAAAAATCGAACGGCCGAGCCGGTTTGTCCTCCGCTGCGCGCACTTCCGACGTTCTCACGATGCTTGCGAGCCAGGAGAGCGAGCGTCTGACCGTCGGCGACATCATCGCCGTGCTGCGGGACCGCGCTTTCGCGCTGCTCGTGGTTCTGCTCGGCCTGCCCAACTGCCTGCCGATGCCGCCGCCGATCCCGCTGGTCTGCGGTCTGGTCCTGCTCGTCATCGCCATTCAGATCGTGGCCGGCATGTCCGCCCCATGGCTGCCGCGTCGGCTGCTTGACCAATCAATCGCCCGCGAAACCGTGGCGAAGGCGGTGAAGCGGGCGGTGCCTCTGCTGCGCCGGCTGGAGCGCTGGTCGCGCCCGCGCCTGAGCGTGTTCGACGGTGCCGTCGGCATGCGCGGCATGGGCGTACTGATCCTGGCGCTGGCGCTGGCGCTCATCGTGGCCCCGCCCTTCTTCGGCCAGATCCCGCTCGGGCTCGCGGTCTCGCTGATCGGCCTCGGACTGGTGGAGCGCGACGGGTTCGTGGTGCTGATCGGCCTGTTGATCGGCGGCGTCGGCGTCGGGATCTCGATCGGCTTCGTCTACACCCTGTTCGCGAGCATCATGGGCGCCTTCGCTTGGCTCTCGCAGGCGATCCCCGGCCTCGGGCTGTAGCGCCTCTCCAAGCCGCCGAACGACCCCATTTCCTGAACGGGAATGCTTTGCCGGCAGGGGCCGCGCGCCTTCGATCGGGGCGGCGCCGGTCAGCGTGATCCGCGAGCGTCGGCGAGGCGATGCGTGCGGTCGCCCGGGGGCGGATCGCCGGAAAACGGGATCACCCCCGCCGATGGGTCCGACGCGCTGACGCTTTCGACGTTCGCCTATGCCAACTGCTCGATCATCCCGTCACGGATCGTCACGCGGCGGTCCATGCGGGCGGCAAGATCCATGTTGTGGGTCGCGATCAGCGCCGCGAGGCCGGAGGCACGCACGAGCTGGAGCAGGATGCTGAAGACCCGGCCGGCGGTCTGGGGGGTCGAGGTTGCCGGTCGGCTCGTCGGCAAGCAGCAGGCGAGGCCCGTTGGCGACCGCGCGGGCGATGGCGACGCGCTGCTGCTCGCCGCCCGACAATTCGGCCGGGCGATGCGGCAGCCGCTCCTTCAGGCCGAGGAAGCCGAGCAGTTCGGCAGCGCGCGCCTCCGCCTCCTTGCGGGCCAGCCCGCGGATGAGCTGCGGCAGCACCACGTTCTCCAGCGCCGAGAACTCCGGCAGCAGATGGTGGAACTGGTAGACGAAGCCCATCTCCTCGCGCCGCAGGCGGGTGCGCTCGCCATCCGACATGCCGGCCGTGGGCTGGCCGCCGATATAGACCTCGCCGCCGTCCGGACGCTCCAAGAGGCCGGCGACGTGGAGCAGGGTCGATTTGCCCGCGCCCGAGGGCGCGACCAGGGCGACGAGTTCGCCCGGCCAGATCGCGAGATCGGTGCCGCGCAGGATTTCGAGCGTCCCCTCGCCCTGGTGGTAGCGGCGCTGGACGCCGGCGAAGAACAGGGCCGGCACGGGCTGGGCGCCGCCGGCATTCGTCTGAGCCATATCGGGGGCGTTCCGTCAGCCGTAGCGCAGCGCTTGCACCGGATCGAGCCGGGCGGCGCGCCAGGAGGGATAGAGGGTCGCCGCCAGCGACAGCAGCACCGAGGTGATCACGATGATGACGACCTCGCTCGTGTTCATCTCGGCCGGGATCTCGGCGAGGAAGCGCACGGTCGGGTCCCAGGCGGTGGGAAACAGGGTGCGCTGGATCGGCTTGATGTTGAGGGTGAACAGCACCCCGCCGATCAGCCCGATCGCCGTGCCGACGAGGCCGATCAGCGCCCCGTTGATGAGGAAGACCCGCATGATCGTGCCCGGCGTCGCCCCCATGGTGCGCAGGATCGCGATGTCCGAGGACTTGTCGCGCACGAGCAGGATGAGCCCTGAGATGATGTTGAGGGTCGCCACGATCACGATGAGGTTGAGGATCAGGAACATCACGTTCCGCTCCACCTCCAGCGCGCCGAAGAAGGTGCGGTTGGTCTGGCGCCAGTCGGTCAGCAGCACCGGGCGCTCGGCCGCCATCTCCAGGGGCTCACGCATCTCGCCCACCGCGTCGGCATTGTCGAGATAGATCTCGATCACGCTGACATCGCCGTCGCGGTTGAAGAAGGCCTGCGCCTCGGCCAGCGGCATGAAGGCCATGGTGGTGTCGAAGTCGGTCACGCCGATCTCGAAGATCGCCTTGACGGCGTAGGTCTTGGTGCGCGGGGCGGTACCGAACGGCGTGCTCGCGCCCTTCGGCGTCGAGAGCGTCACCTGATCGCCCGCCTGGAGGCCGAGGGCGTCGGCGAGCCGCTTGCCGAGCGCCACCCCCTGGCCGTCGTCGAAGCCTTCGAGCGTCCCGCCCTTGATCGCGCCGGAGACGGCGGGGATCTTCGGCAGGTCGGATTCGCGCACGCCGCGGACCAGGACGCCGGAGCCGCCATAGGGGGAGGAGGCGAAGGCCTGTCCCTGCACCATCGGCACCACAGCGCGCACGCCCGCGACCTTTTCCAGCCGGTCTGAGAGATCGACGTAGTCGGTGAACAGTCGGTCGATCGGCGCGGCGAAGACGTGGCCGTTAAGCCCGATGATCTTGGAACGCAGTTCCGAGCGGAAGCCGTTCATCACCGAGAGCACGATGATGAGGGTGGCCACCCCCACCGCGATGCCGAGCACGGAGAACAGGGCCACCACCGAGACGCCGCCGCCCCGGCGGCGCGCCCGCAGGTAGCGCCCGGCGATGATCCACTCGAACCCCGCGAAGGGCGGCGTGGAGGCGCTCGCGCGGGCGTTCTTCAGCCGCGCGAGAATGCCCTTCAAGGAGACACCGGCCTTACCCAACGCAAGCGCCATCGCGGCCGGTCCTCAGAGGCGCCGGATGCGAGCGGGGAGATCGACGGGATCGAGGGTCTCGCGCTCCCCGCTGGCGCGGCGCTTCAGCTCGATCTTGCCCTCGGCCAGACCCTTCGGGCCGACGATCACCTGCCAGGGCAGGCCGATCAGGTCCGCGGTGGCGAACTTGGCGCCTGGCCGCTCGTCGCGATCGTCGTAGAGAACCGACAGGCCAGCCGTCTCGAGGGCCGCCTGGATCTCGGCGCAGGCGGTGTCACAGGCGCCATCCCCGACCTTGAGGTTGATCAGCGCCACGTCGAAGGGGGCGATCGCGTCCGGCCAGATGATGCCGGCCTCGTCGTGGCTCGCCTCGATGGTCGCCGCCACGAGCCGGCTCGGGCCGATGCCGTAGGAGCCCATATGGACTGGCCGCTCGCTTCCGTCGGGGCCGGTGACGAGCGCCTTCATCGGAGTCGAGTACTTGGTGCCGAAATAGAAGATATGGCCGACCTCGATGCCGCGGGCGGAGAGACGCGAGGCCTCCGGCACCTCGGCGAAGACCGCCTCGTCATGCATCTCGTCGGTGGCGGCGTAGTGCGAGGTCCAGGCATCGACCACGCCCTGCAGCCCGGCCACGTCGTCGAAATCGACGGACGGGGGCGGCACCGGCATGTCGAGATAGGCCTGGTCGCAGAAGACCTCGCTCTCACCGGTCTTGGCCAGAATGATGAACTCGTGGCTGAGGTCGCCGCCGATGGGGCCGGTATCGGCGCGCATCGGGATCGCCCGCAGGCCGAGGGCCTCGAAGGTGCGGAGATAGGCGACGAACATCTTGTTGTAGGAGTGGCGCGCCGCGGCCTGATCGATGTCGAAGGAATAGGCGTCCTTCATCAGGAATTCGCGCGAGCGCATGGTGCCGAAGCGCGGGCGCACCTCGTCGCGGAACTTCCACGAGATCTGGTAGAGGTTCTTCGGCAGATCCTTGTAGGAGCGGGTGCTGGCCCGGAAGATCTCGGTGACGACCTCCTCGGCGGTCGGCCCGTAGAGCAGTTCGCGCTCGTGGCGGTCCTTCAGGCGCAGCATCTCCTTGCCGTAGGCCTCGTAACGGCCGGATTCGCGCCAGAGGTCGGCGGCCTGGATCGTCGGCATCAGGATCTCAATGGCGCCCGCGCGGTCCTGCTCGGCACGGACGACGTCGCAGACCTTGTTCAGAACGCGCAGACCCAGCGGCAACCACGCATAGATGCCGGCCGCCTCCTGGCGGATCATGCCGGCGCGCAGCATCAGGCGGTGCGAAACGATCTCCGCTTCCTTCGGCGTCTCGCGCAGGATCGGCAGGAAGTAGCGGGAGAGACGCATCATTCGACCTTGGAAGCGGGCAGGCGCAGCCGGAGAGGAGCTAGGCCAGCGTGCGGAGGCACACAACACATTGCCCCCGCAAAACACAAGCGCCCTGCGAACACAGGGTCGGCTGGCAATGCGGCGGAACGAAGCCGGCGAAGCAGCCGCAAGCAGCGTTCGCGAGGGCCGGTGAAGGCCGTTTGACGCGTCGTTTGCAAAAAAGCGCCGCGAACCGTCTCTACCCTGATGACAAAGGGAAATGTTCTTCCTATAAGCAGCGCCGTGATGGTCGCAGCCCACAAGGCAGCGCACGGTCCGGGTCTTGGGAGGAACAATCAGCCAACGCGCCGCAAGCAATGCGCGACATAAATCAGGCTGAAAAATACTTTGGTTATCCAAAGCAAGGCCTTGTGCCTTGCTTTTGGTTTTTGGGCTGAGCCTCTTCTTCGGCGCAGTGGCCGTCTACTCCGGAGGCGGAGCGCCCCGTCGCCCTTTACAGGCGGGCGAGCGGGAAGATCAGCAACGCTGCGAAGAACGCGATGGCGGCTAGGAGCGTCGTCAGCAACGCCTTCTCACGCAGGCGCGGGCTCGCGGGCGCTCCCGGATCCTGGCCCGGCACCAGCCGCTGCGGATCGGCCTCGGCGGCATTGCCCAGCGGCAGGATCGCGAACAGGAAGGTCCACCACAGCACGAAGTACAGCGCCAGCGCGCCGAACACCGTCAGCTCGAACCCCTTCACGGCCACCGTTGCGAACAAAGCGGTCAGCGCCGCCACGGTCAGAAGGGTCAGCGGGGTCGAGGCGGTCAGGGTGCGAAGGGACAAGCGGTTCATCATTTTCAAACGATATGAAACGGCCGGGCCCGTGCCCGACCGATCGAGTGGGACTGAAGAACAGGCCTTCAGACCTGCTCCAGCTCCACCAGCGTTCCCAGGAAGTCCTTGGGGTGGAGAAAGATCACCGGCTTGCCATGGGCGCCGATCCTCGGCTCGCCGGTGCCGAGCACGCGGGCTCCGGCCGCCTTCATCTGGTCACGGGCGGCGATGATGTCCTCGACCTCGTAGCAGACATGGTGAATGCCGCCGGCCGGGTTCTTGTCGACGAAGCCCTGGATGGTCGAGTTCTCACCGAGCGGCGACATCAGCTCGACCTTGCTGTTGGGCAGTTCCACGAACACCACCGTCACGCCGTGCTCCGGCTGCGGCAGCGGCTCGGTCACCTTGGCGCCGAGCGTGTCGCGATAGACCGCCGTCGCCGCATCGAGATCCTTCACCGCGATGGCGACGTGATTGAGCCGTCCGATCATTGCTGCCTCCCTCCTTTGTTGTCTCGAACGTCATGCCCAGCCACCCGCGCCGGGCTCGATGGATGCGATCCCGCGCGCCTCTCTCTCCGGAAAGGTCGCGCTTTCACGCGGCGCGCGCCCGCTTGCCGAGGCGAAGCGGGCGCGACGCCATCACACCTCCACCACCTGCACGTGGCAGGCGGGCTTCTTGCCCCAGGCCTCATTGACGGCGGAGCGCACGGCGCGATCGACCGCGTTCTCGACCGCCTCCGAATCCTTCATCTTGCCGCGCGGCAGACCGTTGAGGGTGCGGTTGACCGTATCGACCACGGTGTCGAGCAGCGGCTCACCGGTCCGGCCGCGATTGGGCAGGCCCATGATGTCGACCGCCGGATCGCCGATCACCTCACCGCGCTCGTCGATGGCGATGGCCACCGAGACGATGCCGGTCTGCGAGAGCTTGCGCCGCTCGGGGATCGCCCGGTCCTTGGAGTCGATGAGGACGTTGCCGTCCTTGTAGAGCCGCCCGGCGCGGACGTGCTCGACCACCTCCGGCTTGCCCGGCGCGAGGCGGACCACCGCGCCGTTGCGGGCCTTCACCACCGACTCGACGCCCTGCGAACGGGCAAAGCGCGCATGCTCGTCGAGATGCAGCGCCTCGCCGTGCACCGGAACAACCGCCTTCGGCCGCGTCCAGGAATACATCGTCACCATCTCCTCGCGGCGGGGATGGCCGGAGACGTGG
This sequence comes from Methylorubrum extorquens, assembly GCA_900234795.1. Lineage (NCBI taxonomy): Bacteria > Pseudomonadati > Pseudomonadota > Alphaproteobacteria > Hyphomicrobiales > Methylobacteriaceae > Methylorubrum > Methylorubrum extorquens. Next base: position 4,808,407 of record LT962688.1, on the reverse strand, counting down.
ACGAGTTCGGTGCGGTCGGTGATGACCTCGATGCCGTCCTCGATCAGGTCGTTGATGATGGAGCCGACATCGCGCTCGTTGCCGGGGATGGCGCGCGACGAGAAGATCACCCGGTCGCCGGCCGTGAGCGAGATCGCCGGATGGTCGTGGCGCGAGACCCGCGACATCGCCGCCCGCGGCTCGCCCTGCGAGCCGGTGAGCAGGCAGACCACCTTGTCGCGCGGGATGTGGGAGTAGGACTCGGCCGAGAGGAAGTCCGGCAGCCCGTCGAGGTAGCCGCACTCGCGAGCGACATCGATCACCCGGTCCATGGCGCGGCCGACGGCGATCACCTGACGTCCGCAGGCCTGCGCCGCTTCCGCCACGGCCCGGATACGCGCGACGTTGGAGGCGAAGGTCGTCACCGCCACGCGGTGCGGCGCGTTCTCGATCAGCTTGTGCAGGGTCGCGGAGACCTCGGACTCGCTCGGCGAGCGGCCCTCGCGCAGCACGTTGGTGGAATCACAGATAAGCGCGAGGATGCCCTCGTCGCCCAAAGCCGTGAACGCCTCGGGGGACGTCGAGTCGCCGGCCACCGGGGTGTCGTCGAGCTTCCAGTCGCCGGTGTGAAGCACGAGGCCGTGCTCGGTGCGGATCGCCACCGCGTTCGATTCCGGGATCGAGTGGGCCACCGGCACGAACTCGATCTCGAACGGCCCGACGGTCACCCGACGGCCCGGCTTGATCTCCCGCAGATCCACCTTCGGCGCGCCGGGCTCGGAGAGACGGCGGGTCTCGAGCAGGTTCTTGGCGAACCGCGTGGCGTAGACCGGCGCCTTGATGCGCGGCCACAGCTCGGAGATCGCGCCAATATGGTCCTCGTGCGCGTGGGTGATGAAGATGGCGAGAAGGTCCTTCTTGCGCTCCTCAATGAAGGTGAGATCGGGGAACATCAGGTCGATGCCGGGCAATCCCTCCTCGCCGGCAAAGCCCATTCCGCAATCGACCATGATCCATTTGCGCTGCTTCTCGGGTCCGATCCCGTAGAGGCCCGCATTCATGCCGATCTCGCCCACGCCGCCGAGCGGCACGAAGACGAGTTCGTCCTGCCGTGTCGTCATCTTGTTCGTCTATCCAGTCTCAGGCCGCCGTCGCGGCACTTCCGAAATGCACCTCGCCCGCCGTCACGGTTCGTCGGGTTCCGTCCGGGGCGAGGATCACGAGCCGCCCCCCCTCGTCGATCGTTTCAAAGATGCCCGTCAGCGTGACTTCGGCCATGCGAACCGACACGGGGGCCCCTACCCCCGCCGCGCGCTCCAGCCACCGCCGCCGGATATTCGAGAATCCGCGCCCCTTGTTCCAGATCCGGACGGCTTCGACAAACCGTTCCGACAGGAATTCGAGCAGCATCGGCGCATCCGCCGCGGAAAAAGCCGCAAGCGCCGCCGCCGGATAGGGCAAACCGTCCGGCGCCGCCGCGACGTTGACACCGAAACCGACCACGACCGCCCGCCGCCCGCCCGGCAGCGTCTCGGCCTCCAGCAGGATGCCGGCGAGTTTTTGGCCGTCGGCGAGGACGTCGTTCGGCCATTTCAGATGGATGGCGGCAGCGCTAGGAGCAATGCCCTGCGGCAGCGGTGCATCCCCCCTCTCCGGATTCGGAGAGAGGGCTAAACGGCACGCATCGCGCAGGGCGTCCACCAACGCCACGCCCGCCACGAAGCCCAGCGTTGCCACCATCTCCGGCGCCACGCCGGCCACCGGCATCAGCAGGCTGGCGGCGAGGTTGCCCTCCGGCGAGGTCCAGGCGTTGCCGCGTCGGCCGCGGCCCGCCTCCTGGCGTTGGGTCGTGACCCAGAGCGGGCCCGTCTCGCCGCCCTGGGCGAGGCGCATGGCCTCGCTGTTGGTCGAGTCGAGCCGGTCGTGGCTGTGGAGCCGATGCCCCTCGGACCGGGCCGCCTGACTCAGCCGAAACTGCATCCGCCTCAGAACAGCGACCTCAGAACAACGACTTGGCAGCGTCGCCCGCCGCAGCGACCAGCGGGGCCGGAACGAGGAAGAACAGCACCACGACGGCGCTCGATACGCCGAGCACGATGGCCGAGCCCGGCGGGATCCGCTCGTAGGGGGCCTTGGCCTCGTCGAAGTACATCACCTTGACGAGGCGCAGGTAGTAGAAGGCGCCGACGACCGAGGTCACCACGCCGACGACGGCGAGCGTCACCAGGCCCGCCTTGATGGCCGCAGCGAAGACGTAGAACTTGGCAAAGAACCCGGCGAGCGGCGGGATGCCGGCGAGCGAGAACATCATCGCGGCAAGGCAGAAGGCGAGCCACGGATGAGTGCGCGAGAGGCCCGAGAGATCGTCGATCGTCTCGAACATCTGATCCTTGCGGCGCATGGAGAGCAGCACCGCGAAAGCGCCGAGCGTCATCGCGAGATAGATGATCATGTAGATCACCACACCGCGGATGCCCTCCTCCGAGCCCGCGGCGAGGCCGATCAGCGCGTAGCCGACATTGCCGATAGAGGAATAGGCCATCAGGCGCTTGATGTTGCGCTGGCCGATCGCGGCAAACGAGCCGAGCGCCATCGAGGCGATCGAGACGAAGATGATGATCTGCTGCCAGACCGCCGTGACGTCGGGGAAGGCGCCGATGAAGACGCGCACCGTCATCGCCATGGCGGCGATCTTCGGCGCGGAGCCGAAGAAGGCGGTGACCGGGGTCGGAGAGCCCTCGTAGACGTCCGGCGTCCACATATGAAACGGCACGGCGGCGAGCTTGAAGGCGACGCCGGCGGCCACGAATACGATGCCGAGCACGATGCCGAAGCTCGACGGACCGTCGAGCGCGGTGACGATACCGGGGAAGGAGACCGTGCCGGTGAAGCCGTAGACCAGCGAGGCGCCGTAGAGCAGCATGCCCGACGAGAGCGCGCCGAGCACGAAGTACTTCAGGCCGGCTTCCGTGGACTTCACGTCGTCGCGGTGGAAGGCTGCGATGACGTAAGCGGCGAGCGATTGCAGCTCAAGACCGAGATAGAGCGAGATGAGGTCATTGGCCGAGGCCATCACCAGCATGCCGACGGTGCAGAGCACGATCAGGATCGGGTACTCGAACCGGTCAATGCGCTCGCGCTGAAAATAGTCGCGCGACAGCAGGATGGTCGCCGCCGAGCCGATCAGGATCAACGCCTTCATGATCCGCGCGAACGGATCGGCGATGAAGGCGCCGTTCAGCGTCGTCACGCTGCCCGACTGGGAGACGACGAGGAAGAAGGTGAAGATCAGCAGGATCAGCGCGCCGACATTGACGCCCTCGGACGAGCGCTCGCCGCGCCACGCCCCGTAGAGCACGAGCAGCAGAGCGCCGACGCTCAGGATGATCTCCGGCAGGACCGGCGTGATCGCCGGCAGGACGGACTGGATCGGGGTCATCGCGCGGCGGCCTCGACGGTTTTCTGGGACTCGAGTGCGGCCGTCTTCTCCGCGGCGGCGGATTTCGCGGCTTTGGCGGCGGCCTCGGCGGTCTGCGTGTTGGCAAGCGCCCCGCGCATGTTCTGCACCAGCGCCTCAGTGGACGGCGCGAAGGTGTCGAGCACGGGCGCCGGGTGGACGCCGTACCAGATCGTCAGCGCGACGAGCGGCGCGATGATGATCTTCTCACGGGTGTCGAGGTCCAGGATGCCCTGGAGGTTGGGCTTGTCGAGCTTCCCGTAGATCACCCGGGCATAGAGCCACAGCGCGTAGCCCGCCGAGAGGATGATGCCGAAGACCGAGAAGAAAGCGACCGTGGGGTTGGCCTTGAAGGCCCCCATCATCGCCAGGAACTCGCCGACGAAGCCCGAGGTGCCGGGAAGGCCGACATTGGCCATGGTGAAGACCATCATCGCCGCCGCGTAGAGCGGCATCCGCTTCACGAGGCCGCCATAGGCCGCGATCTCGCGGGTATGCATCCGGTCGTAGACGACGCCGACGCAGAGGAAGAGCGCGCCCGAGACGATGCCGTGCGAGATCATCAGGAACAGCGCGCCCTGGATGCCCTGCTCGTTCAGCGTGAACAGGCCGAGCGTCACGAAGCCCATATGCGCCACCGACGAGTAGGCGATCAGCTTCTTGATGTCGGTCTGCATCATCGCGGTGAGCGAGGTGAAGATGATCGCGATCACCGACAGCGCGAAGACCAGCGGCGCGAACTGGGCGCTCGCATCCGGCAGCATCGGCAGCGAGATCCGGATGAAGCCGTAGCCACCCATCTTCAGCAGGATGCCCGCCAGGATCACCGAGCCCGCGGTCGGCGCCTCGACGTGGGCGTCGGGGAGCCAGGTATGGACCGGCCACATCGGCATCTTCACCGCGAAGGAGGCGAAGAAGGCGAGCCAGAGCCAGGTCTGCATATGCACGGGGAAGCGGTGCGCCAGCAGCGTCGGGATGTCGGTGGTGCCGGCCTCCCAGTACATCGCCATGATGGCGAGCAGCATCAGCACCGAGCCGAGCAGGGTGTAGAGGAAGAACTTGAAGCTGGCGTAGATGCGTCGCTTGCCGCCCCAGATGCCGATGATGAGGAACATCGGGATCAGGCCTGCCTCGAAGAACAGGTAGAACAGCACCAGATCGAGGGCGCAGAACACGCCGATCATCGTCGTCTCGAGGACGAGGAAGGCGACGAAGTACTCCTTCACCCGGTTCTCGACCGACAGCCACGACGCCCCGATGCAGAACGGCATCAGGAAGGTCGTGAGCAGGATCAGCGGCATCGAGAAGCCGTCGACGCCGAGCTTGAACCGGATCGTCTCGGCGAGCCAGGCATGGCTCTCGACCAGCTGGAAGCTCGGGGAGGCGATGTCGTAACGGGCCCAAGCAGCGAGCGAGAGCAGGAAGGTGACGATCGTCGTGATCAGCGCCGCCCAGCGGGCGTTGCGCTTCACCGCCGCCGTCTCCTCACCCAGGGTGAGGATGAAGGCCGCGCCCGCGAGCGGGACGATCAGAAGCCCGGAGAGAATGCCGAGGCCGAGCATCAGTGGGTCCCCCCAGGCACGCCGGAGACGAGGTACCACGTGATCAGGCCGGCGACCCCGACGAGCATCACGAAGGCGTAGTGGTAGACGTAGCCGGTCTGGAGGCGGACCACGCCGCGGGTGATGTCCACCACCCGGGCCGAGATGCCGTCGGGGCCGAGGCCGTCGATGACGCGCCCGTCACCCTCCTTCCAGAGGAACAGGCCGAAGTTCTTGGCCGGCCGGACGAAGATCCGGTCGTAGATCTCGTCGAAGTACCACTTGTTGAGCAGGAAGCGGTACAGGATCGGCTGCGACTCCGCGAGGCGATGCGGCAGATCGGGCCGGCGCAGGTACATCCAGAAGGCCAGCAGGAAGCCGAGCACCAGCATCACGAAGGGCGAGGCGGCGACCCAGCCCGGCGCATCGTGGATCTTGTGCATGATGTCGTTGCCGGACCCGTGCGGGAGCGCGTTGCCCCAGAACTTGTCCATGTCGTGCCCGATGAAGCGCTCCTTGAAGATCAGGCCGGCGAACAGAGCGCCAAAGGCCAGGATCGCCAGCGGGATCGTCATCACGAGCGGGCTCTCGTGCGGCGTGAGGGGCGCGTGGTCGTGGTGCTCGACCGCGCTGTGCGAAGCCGGCTCGACGTCGTGACCGTGGTCGTCGTGGGCGACGCCCTCGTGGTGCCCCGGCGCGCCGTCGGCTTCATGGGCAGACGCCACGTGGGCGTGGTCGTGCGCCGCATGCGCGTGATCGTCATGCCCGTGGGCGCCGTGCGCGACCCAGCGCTGCGGTCCCTCGAAGGTGAGGAAGAACAGGCGCCAGGAGTAGAACGAGGTCATCAGCGCGGCGATCACGGTGGCGAGGAACGCCAGCACGTGGCCCGGGCGGTCCGACATGTAGGCCGCCTCGATGATCGCGTCCTTCGAGTAGTAACCGGAGGTGAAGGGGAAGCCGATCAGCGCGATCGTGCCGATCGTCATCATCGCCGTGGTGAAGGGGATGTAGCGGCGCAGGCCGCCCATGTTCCGCATGTCCTGCTCGTGGTGCATCGCGTGGATGACCGAGCCGGCACCGAGGAACAGCAGCGCCTTGAAGAAGGCGTGGGTGAAGAGGTGGAACACGCCCGTCGCGTAGGCGCCGACGCCGAGGCCGACGAACATGTAGCCGAGCTGCGAGCAGGTCGAGTAGGCGATGACCCGCTTGATGTCGTTCTGCACGAGGCCGACGGTGGCCGCGAAGAAGGCGGTAATGCCGCCAATGACCGTGACGACGGTGAGCGCGGTCGGGGCCAGCTCGAACAGCGGCGACAAGCGCGCGACCATGAACACGCCGGCCGTCACCATGGTAGCGGCGTGGATGAGGGCCGAAACCGGGGTCGGGCCCTCCATCGCGTCGGGGAGCCAGGTGTGCAGCAGGAACTGCGCCGACTTGCCCATCGCGCCCATGAACAGCAGCAGGCAGGCGAGCGTCAGGGCGTGCCAGTCATGGCCGAGGAAGTGGAAGGTCGCGTCCTTCAGCTCCGGAGCCTTGGCGAAGATCGCGTCGAAACCGACCGAACCCGTCAGGACGAAGACGAGGAAGATGCCGAGCGAGAAGCCGAAATCGCCGACGCGGTTGACGATGAAGGCCTTCATTGCCGCGGCGTTCGCGGAGGGCTTCTCGTACCAGAAACCGATCAGCAGGTAGGAGGCGAGGCCGACGCCCTCCCAGCCGAAGAACATCTGCACGAGGTTGTCGGCCGTCACCAGCATCAACATGGCGAAGGTGAACAGCGACAGGTAGGCGAAGAAGCGCGGCCGGTGCGGATCCTCGTGCATGTAGCCGATGGAGTAGAGGTGCACGAGGGTCGAGACCGAGGTCACGACCACCAGCATCACCGCGGTCAGCGTGTCGACCTTGAAGGCCCAATCGACCACGAGATCGCCGGCGGTGAACCACTGCGCGACGGGCACGGTCTCGGCGCGGCCATCGCCGGTGACGAGGAAGAAGGCGCCCCAGGACAGCAAAGCTGCGAAGGCGAGGCAGCCCGTCGTCACGAGCTCGCTCATCCGCGCGCCGATGAACCGGCCGAACAGGCCGGCGATCAGAGCGCCGATGAGCGGGAAGAAGACGATCGCGTGATACATGGGTCGGTCGTGCCTCGCAGCAGGCGGACGAAGGGTCGGGGCTCTCTTGGAGGGAGCGTCAGCCCTTCATCATGCTCACGTCCTCGACGGCGATGGAGCCGCGGTTGCGGAAGAACACCACCAGGATCGCGAGCCCGATCGCGGCCTCGGCCGCGGCGACCGTCAGCACGAACAGGGCGAAGACCTGTCCGGTGATGTCGTTGAGGTGGGTCGAGAAGGCGACGAGATTGATGTTCACGGCGAGCAGGATCAGCTCGACCGACATCAGGATGACGATGACGTTCTTGCGGTTGATGAAGATGCCGAGCACGCCGAGCGTGAACAGGATCGCGGCAACCGTCAGGTAGTGGCTCAATCCGATCATCGGCCTCAGACCTCCACGCCCTGCCGCGAGGGCACCTTGATGGTATCGACCGCCATGCCCTGCGTGCGGGCGTTCTGTACGGCGATGTTCTGGCGCTTCACGCCGGTGCGCTCGCGCAGGGTGAGCACGATGGCGCCGATCATCGCGACCAGCAGGATCAGGCCGGCGATCTGGAAGGCGTAGACGTAGTCCGTGTATAGCACCCGCCCGAGTGCCTCGGTGTTGGTCGCAGTCTCGCCGTGGGCGGCGCGGCCGAGCGGCGCCTGCACGAGGCCCGGATCGATGGTCCAGGTGCCGACCACCAGCAGCAGCTCGATCAGGAAGATCGCGCCGATCAACCCGCCGATCGGCAGGTAGCGCTGGAAGCCCTGGCGCAGGGCTGCGAAGTCCACGTCGAGCATCATCACGACGAAGAGGAACAGCACCGCGACGGCGCCGACATAGACGACGACGAGGATCATCGCCAGGAACTCGGCGCCCATGAGCACGAACAGCCCGGCGGCGTTCACGAAGGCGAGGATCAGGAACAACACCGAGGTGACGGGGTTCCTGGCTGCGATCACCATGAAGCCCGAGGCCACGGCGAAGCCTGCGAAGAGATAGAAGAAGGCGGCGGCTGCGGTCATGCGATTTTCAGCATCGGCCGCCCAAGCGAGCGGCTCCCTTCTGCCTCGGTGGACCCTCGGCCGCAGGCGGCGGCCCGTCTAGCGCATCGAGAGCGAGGCGCTAGGTTCCTGTTTCCGCATCGTCTTTTTCCGAGGGCCGGAAGCCGCCGTTCGGGACGATGCTCTATAGAACTGGGCTGTGCGGCGCACAACCGATGTCGGCGGTCGAACTAGCGGTACGGCGCGTCGACCGCGATGTTGCGGGCGATCTCGCGCTCCCAGCGATCGCCGTTCTCGAGGAGCTTCTGCTTGTCGTAGAGCAGCTCCTCGCGGGTCTCGACCGAGAACTCGAAGTTCGGCCCCTCGACGATGGCATCGACCGGGCAGGCTTCCTGGCACATGCCGCAATAGATGCACTTCACCATGTCGATGTCGTAGCGCGTGGTGCGCCGCGTGCCGTCGTTGCGGCGTGGCCCCGCCTCGATGGTGATGGCCTGGGCCGGGCAGATCGCCTCGCAGAGCTTGCAGGCGATGCAGCGCTCCTCGCCGTTGGGATAGCGGCGCAGGGCGTGCTCCCCGCGGAAGCGCGGGCCGCGATGGCCCATCTCGAAGGGGTAGTTGATCGTGGCCTTCGGCTTGAAGAAGTATTTCATGGCGAGGACAAACCCCGACACGAACTCCTTCAGGAGAAGGCTTCTGGCGACCTGATCGAGCTTCACGGCGCGATCTCCAATTCTGGTCGCGTTCCTTAGCGAGCGGGTGACCGGCTCGCGGGAAGGAAATGCGACCTCACAAGGGACGGGTCAGGCTCCCGGCGCGAGGCCGGTGAGCTTGAGGACGAAGGCGACGACGATGACCGAGATCAGGGACAGCGGAAGGAAGACCTTCCAGCCGAGCCGCATAAGCTGGTCGTAGCGGTAGCGGGGCACCATGGCCTTCACCATGGCGATCATGAAGAACAGGAAGCTGGCTTTGAGCGTGAACCAGATCACGCCGGGCACCCAGGTGAAGGGTACGAACGGGATCGGCGAGAGCCAGCCGCCGAGGAACAGGACCGTGCCGAGCGCACACATGGTCATGATCGCCACGTACTCGCCGAGCATGAACAGCAGGTACGGCGTCGAGGAATACTCGACCATGTAGCCCGCCACGAGTTCCGATTCAGCCTCCGGCAGGTCGAAGGGCGGGCGGTTGGTCTCGGCCAAAGCCGAGACGAAGAACACGCCGAACATCGGGAACAACCAGAGCCAGTACCAGCCGAACAGGCCGAGCGCCGTGTCCTGCGCCATGACGATGCGCGAGAGGTTGAGCGAGCCGGCGCAGAGCAGCACGCAGATGATGACGAAGCCGAGCGAAACTTCGTAGGAGATCATCTGCGCCGCCGAGCGAAGCGCGCCGAGGAAGGCGTATTTCGAGTTCGAAGCCCAGCCGCCCATGATGACGCCGTAGACGCCGAGCGAGGAGATCGCGAAGATGTAGGTGATGCCGACATTGATGTCGGCGATCGCCCAGCCGTCGGCGAGCGGGATCACCGCCCAGGACGCCAGCGCCAGCATCGCGAAGACCAGCGGCGCCAGCAGGAAGATCGCCTTGTTGGCGCCCGCCGGGATCACCGGCTCCTTCAGCACGAACTTCAGGAGGTCGGCGAAGGACTGGAACAGGCCCCAGGGCCCGACCACGTTCGGACCGCGACGCAACTGCACCGCCGCCCAGATCTTGCGGTCGGCCAGCAGCGCGTAGGCGATGAAGACGAGGAGCGCGGCGAGGAGCACGAAGCTCTTCAATGCGATCAGGAGGACGGTGCCGAGCACTTCCCAGAAGGTCATCGGTGGCGTCCCCTATTCCGCCGCTTCGAGGGCGCGGCCTCGGGCGAGGCCGGAACACTCGGCGAGCACCCGCGAGGCGCGGGCGATCGGGTTGGTGAGGTAGAAGTCGACGACCGGCGAGGAGAAGGTTGCCTTCTCCGTCGCGGCCGGCAGTGCGGCAAGCCGATCGAGCGTGGCCGCCGCGTCGGACGGCTCGACCTGTCCGACCGCCGCGAGATGCGGATGGGCGGCATACATCGCCTTACGCAGGGCGCCCAGCGAATCATAGGGCAGGCGCTTGCCGAGCACGTCGGACAAGGCGCGCAGGATCGCCCAATCTTCGCGGGCGTCGCCCGGCGGGAAGCCAGCGCGGTTGGCCATCTGCACCCGGCCTTCGAGGTTGACGTAGGTCGCGCTCTTCTCGGCGTAGGCGGCGCCCGGCAGGATCACGTCGGCGCGGCTCGCGCCGGCATCGCCGTGGGTGCCCTGATAGATCACGAAGGCGCCCGGCCCGATCACGCGCTCGTCGGCACCGAGGTTGAACACCACGTCCAGCGCCCCCGGCTCCAGCATCTGCGAGAAGCTCAAGCCCCCCTCCCCCGGCACGAAGCCGAGATCGAGAGCACCGACGCGGGCCGCCGCCGTGTTGAGCACGCCGAAGCCGTTCCAACCGTCCGTCACCGCGCCGACATCCTTCGCCAAGGCGGCGGCGGCGGCAAGCGAACCGAGCCCGCCCTCGCCGACGATGACGAGCGGACGCTCGGCCTTTTTCAAGACATCGAGGAAGCTGTGCTCGCCCTTGGCGATCGAGCTGAGCGTGTCGGTGCCGGCGCCGAGATAGGTGTAGGGGTAGGTCAGGTCCGGCTGCTCATCGAGGATCAGCCCGATCGAGACCGGGGCCATGCGCCAGCGCTTGCGGATGCGCACGTTGAGCAGCGAAGCCTCGGTGCGCGGGTTGGCGCCGACGATCAGGATAGCGTCCGCCTGCTCGATACCGGGGATCGTCGCGCCCAGCGTGTAGGCGGCCCGACCCCAGGTCGGATCGATCGCCTCGCCAGTCTGGCGCGCGTCGAGATTGGTGACGCCGAGCGAACCCATCAGCGCCTTGAGAGCGAAGATTTCCTCCGCACCCGCGAGGTCGCCGACGAGCGCGCCGACGCGCTTGGGATCGGTGCCCTTCACCTTGGCGGCAATGGCCGAGAACGCCTCACCCCAGGAAGCGGGACGCAGGCGGCCGTTCTCGCGCAGGAATGGGCGGTCGAGGCGCTGCAGCCGCAGGCCGTCGACGACGTGGCGGGTCTTGTCGGAGATCCACTCCTCGTTGATCTCCTCGCTGATCCGCGGCTCGATCTGCATCACCTCGCGGCCGCGGGCATCGATGCGAATCGCCGAGCCGACCGCATCCATCACATCGACGGACTCTGTCTTGTGCAGCTCCCACGGACGCACGTTGTAGCTCTGCGGCTTGTGCACCAGCGCGCCGACGGGGCAGAGGTCGGCGACGTTGCCCTGCAGCTCCGAGCCCATCGCCTCTTCGAGGTAGCTGGTGATCTCCATGTCCTCGCCGCGGCCGATGGCGCCGAGATCCGGCACGCCGGCCACTTCCGCGAGGAAGCGGACACAGCGGGTGCAGTGGATGCAGCGGTTCATCGCCGTGCGCACCAGCGGGCCGATATACTTCTCTTCGACCGCCCGCTTGTTCTCGCTGTAGCGGGTCGAGTCGACGCCGTAGGCCATCGCCTGATCCTGCAGGTCGCAATGGCCGCCCTGATCGCAGATCGGGCAATCGAGCGGGTGGTTGATGAGGAGGAACTCCATCACCCCCTCACGCGCCTTCTTCGTCGTGCCCGAACGGGTGAGAACTTCCGGCGGCTCGCCGTTCGGTCCCGGTCGGCAATCCTTCACCGCGTAGGCGCAGGAGGCTACGGGCTTGGGCGCGCCCTTCAGCTCGACGAGGCACATGCGGCAATTGCCGGCGATCGACAGCCGCTCGTGGAAGCAGAAGCGCGGGATCTCCGCGCCCGCGATCTCGCAGGCCTGAAGCAGGGTGTAGTCGGCCGGAACATCGACCTCGGTGCCGTCGATGAGGATTTTGGTCATCGGGTCATCTCGAAGGTGAGCATCGGGGCGGCACTCACTCCGCCGCCATCGGCACCGCATCCATGTGCGGGTTGGCGCTGTATTGGTCGATCCGCTTCTCGATCTCGGGGCGGAAGTGCCGGATCAGGCCCTGGATCGGCCATGCCGCGGCGTCGCCCAGCGCGCAGATCGTGTGGCCCTCGACCTGCTTGGTGACTTCCAGGAGCATGTCGATCTCGCGCTTCTGCGCCCGGCCGGCAGCCATGCGGGTCAGCACGCGCCACATCCAGCCGGTGCCCTCGCGGCAGGGCGTGCACTGACCGCAGCTCTCGTGCTTGTAGAAGTACGAGATGCGGGCGATCGCGCCGACGATGTCGGTCGATTTGTCGAGCACGATCACCGCTGCGGTGCCCAGCCCCGAGCCGAGGTTGCGCAGGGTGTCGAAGTCCATCTTGGCGTCGATGATCTGCTCGGCCGGCACCAGCGGCACCGAGGAGCCGCCGGGGATGGAGCAGAGCAGGTTGTCCCAGCCGCCGCGCATGCCGCCGCAATGCTTATCGATCAGCTCGCGGAAGGTGATGCCGAGCTCTTCCTCGACGTTGCAGGGCTTGTTGACGTGGCCCGAGACGCAGAACAGCTTCGTGCCGGTGTTGTTCTTACCGCCGAGGCCGGCGAACCACGCGCCGCCGCGGCGCAGGATCGTGCCGGCCACCGCGATCGACTCGACGTTATTGACGGTCGTGGGGCAGCCATAGAGGCCCATATTGGCCGGGAATGGCGGCTTCAGCCGCGGCATCCCCTTCTTGCCTTCCAGGCTTTCGATGAGCGCCGTTTCCTCGCCGCAGATGTAAGCGCCCGCGCCGTGGTGGACGTAGATGTCGAACGGGTAGTCGTGGACGTTCGACGGCCCGACGAGACGCGCCTCGTAGGCCTCGTCCACCGCGCGCTGGAGGGCGAACTTCTCCGCCACGTACTCGCCGCGGATGTAGATGTAGCAGGCATGCGCGCCCATGGCGAAGGAGGCCAGCAGGCAGCCCTCGATCAGGAGATGCGGATCGTGCCGCATGATCTCCCGGTCCTTGCAGGTGCCCGGCTCCGATTCGTCGGCGTTGACGACGAGGTAGTGCGGGCGCCCATCCGACTTCTTGGGCATGAACGACCATTTCAGGCCGGTCGGGAAGCCGGCGCCGCCGCGGCCGCGCAGGCCGGAGCCCTTCATCTCGTCGATGATCCAGTCGCGGCCCATGTCAAGGAGGAACTTGGTTCCGTCCCAGGCGCCGCGCTTCTTCGCGGCGTCGAGCCCCGGCGAGTGCAGGCCGTAGAGATTGGTGAAGATGCGATCCTGATCAGCGAGCATGATCCGCTCCTCAGCCCCTGCTGCCGGCGAGATCGGACGCCTGTCCGACCCAGTTTTCCCGGTCGATCCGTCCCGGGAAGGCGAGGTAGGCGCTCACCCAGGCAACCTCCGGCGGCGACCAGGCGGCGACCTGATCGTAGTGCCAGACGCCGAGATCGTTGAGACGGCGCTGATTGATCGGGCCGATGCCCTTGATCTTGGTCAGGTCGTCCGGACGGTCGTAGCGCGGGGTATCAAGCCCCTTCGGCCGGGTGCCCGCGGCGTCGGCGCGAGCCTCCGGGTTCTCGCCCTCGGGCACGTCGTCACCGGCACCGACCGTCGCCGGATGATGCGGCGGCTCGGTGCGAAGGACCTTGTCCTCCACGACGGCCGGGTCCTGGCTGGGGGCCGCCTTCGCGTCGCGGGCCTGCGCCTCGTCCTCGGGCTTCACCGGGGTCTCACCGGCGCTGGCCCGCTCGGCGGGTGCATCGACGGCGTTCGTTTCGTTGGCGCGCCCGGCCGAGGGACGGGCCGGCTTGGTCTCGTCCTTGACGCGGGCTTCGGTCGAGGCGGCCTCGTCCTTCTTGACGCTTTCCCCGCCCTGGTCCGCGCCCTCGGTCTGCTCGAAGCGCTTGCGCCAGGCGCCGACGCGCGAGCCGTCGAACAGGCTCTCGTCGGTCAGGGTGTTGACCGCGTCCTTCGGCTCGGAGGAAACCCGGCCGATCTGCGAGCCGACCTTCACGGGGCGGCCGGCGGCGAGGTCGTCCATGAGCTTGTTCAGGCTCTCGGGCGTCAGATCCTCGTAATAGTCCTGATTGATCTGCACCATCGGCGCGTTGCAGCAGGCGCCGAGGCATTCCACTTCGAGCCAGGAGAAGTTGCCGTCCGCCGTGACTTTTCCGGAGGGGCCGAGGCGCTCGTGGAGCGAAGCCTTCAGCTCCTTCGCCCCGCAGCAATCGCAGGGGACGGTGCCGCAGACCTGGATCCAGAACCGGCCGACCGGCTCCAGCGCGAACATCGTGTAGAAGGTCGCGACCTCGAGCACGCGGATATGCGGCATGCCGAGTTCGTCGGCGACCGCCTCGATCGCCTTCTGCGGCAGCCAGCCGCCATTCTGCTCCTGCGCCTTCCACAGCAGCGGGATGACGGCGGAGGCCTGCCGGCCCTCCGGATATTTCGCGATCTGGCCGCGAGCCCAGTCAGCGTTCTCGGGCGTGAACGCGAAATCCTGGGGCTGCTCGGCGGCGGGGCCTAGCCTGCGGTTGGCCATGACGTTCGACCCGTCTCCTCAGCGGTCCACTTCGCCGAACACGATGTCGAGCGTGCCGAGCACGCAGGACACGTCGGCGAGCAGGTGGCCGCGGCACATCCAATCCATCGCTTGAAGATGGGCGAAGCCCGGAGCGCGGATCTTGCAGCGGTAGGGTTTGTTGGTGCCGTCGGAGACGAGATAGACGCCGAACTCGCCCTTGGGGGCTTCGACCGCGGCGTAGACCTCGCCCTCGGGCACGTGGAAGCCCTCGGTGTAGAGCTTGAAGTGGTGGATGAGCGCTTCCATCGAGCGCTTCATCTCCCGGCGCGGCGGGGGCGCGAACTTGCCGTCGACCGAGGCGATCGGGCCCTGACCGGCGGGCTCGCGCAGCTTGGCCACGCATTGCCGCATGATCTTCACGGATTCCCGCATCTCTTCCATGCGGAGCACCTGGCGATCGTAGGTGTCGCCGTTCTTCCCCACGGGGATGTCGAACTCCATCTCCTCATAGAGTTCGTAGGGCTGCGACTTGCGCAGATCCCACGGGATGCCAGAGCCGCGCACCATCACGCCGGAGAAGCCCCAGGCCATGGCCTCGTCCACCGAGACGATGCCGATATCGACGTTGCGCTGCTTGAAGATGCGGTTGGCCATGACGAGGTTGTCGAGGTCGTCGACCACCTTCAGGAACGGGTCGCAGAACGCCTCGATGTCGTCGATCAGCGCGGGCGGCAGATCCTGATGCACGCCGCCGGGCCGGAAGTAGTTGGCGTGGAGCCGAGCGCCCGATGCGCGCTCGTAGAAGATCATCAGCTTCTCGCGCTCCTCGAAGCCCCACAGGGGCGGCGTCAGCGCGCCGACGTCCATCGCCTGCGTGGTGACGTTGAGGAGGTGGGAGAGCAGCCGCCCGATCTCGCAGAACAGGGTGCGGATGAGCTGAGCCCGGCGCGGCACCTCGATGCCCGCGAGCCGCTCGATCGCGAGGCAGAAAGCGTGCTCCTGGTTCATCGGCGCGACGTAGTCGAGCCGGTCGAAATAGGGCGTCGCCTGGAGGTAGGTCTTGTGCTCGATCAGCTTCTCGGTGCCCCGGTGCAGGAGCCCGATATGCGGATCGACCCGCTCGACCACCTCACCGTCGAGTTCGAGCACGAGGCGCAGCACGCCGTGCGCCGCCGGGTGCTGCGGCCCGAAGTTGATCGAGAAGTTGCGGATGTTGTGTTCGGTCATCGCCGCAGCCTTCAGCTCGACGTCTTCTCGTCGCCGGGGAGCACGTAATCCGTGCCCTCCCACGGCGACAGGAAGTCGAAGTTGCGGAACTCCTGGGTCAGCTTGACCGGCTCATAGACGACGCGCGCCTCGTCCTGGTCGTAGCGCACCTCGACGAAGCCGGTCAGCGGGAAGTCTTTGCGCAGCGGATGGCCCTCGAAGCCGTAATCGGTGAGCAGCCGGCGCAGGTCGGGATGGCCCGAGAACAGGATGCCGTAGAGATCGTAGGTCTCGCGCTCGTACCAGTTGGCCGCCGGGAAGACCGGAATTGCCGAGGGCACCGGAGTCGCGGCGTCGGTCTGCACCTTCACGCGCACCCGCATGTTATGACGCAAGGAGAGCAGGTGGTAGACGACGTCGAAGCGGCGCGCCCGCTGAGGATAGTCGACGCCGCAGATGTCGATGAAGCAGCGGAAGGCGCAAGCCGGCTCATCGCGCAGGTAGGTCAGCGCGTAGACGATGTCGCTGCCCTGGACGACGAGCGTCAGCTCGCCGCGGGTGATGGCCCATTCGGTGACCGCCGGGCCGAGCGCTCCGGCGATCCGCTCGCCCATGGCCCGCAGGGCGTCTTCACCTTGAGCGGCGGCGACGGTGCGGCGAAGCGTGATGCCATTGGTGGTGATGGCTTCCATCGCGCCCTCCCTCACCGCTCGATCGTGCCGATGCGGCGGATCTTCCGCTGCAGCAGCAGGACGCCGTAGAGCAGGGCCTCGGCGCTCGGCGGGCAGCCCGGCACGTAGATATCCACCGGCACCACCCGGTCGCAGCCGCGCACCACCGAGTAGGAGTAGTGGTAGTAGCCGCCGCCGTTGGCGCAGGAGCCCATGGAGATGACGTAGCGCGGCTCCGGCATCTGGTCGTAGACCTTGCGCAGGGCCGGGGCCATCTTGTTGGTCAGCGTGCCGGCGACGATCATCACGTCGGATTGCCGCGGCGAACCGCGCGGCGCGAAGCCGAAGCGCTCGCAGTCGTAGCGCGGCATCGACATCTGCATCATCTCGACCGCGCAGCAGGCGAGACCGAAGGTCATCCACATCAGCGAGCCGGTACGAGCCCAGTTGATGAGCTCGTCGGCGCTGGTGACGAGGAAGCCGCGGTCCGCCAACTCGTCGTTGATCGACAGGAAGGTCGGATCGTTCGCGCCGATCGGACGCCCCGTCGCGGGATCGATGATCCCTTTGGGCGCCGGCGCGATATCGGGCGCGCGGGAGAAGGTCGGAGTCAGGGCCATCTCTGCCTCTGAGCGAGAGCGGGAGGGAAACGACGCGGGAAGAACCGTGCCGCTAGTCCCATTCGAGGGCGCCCTTGCGCCACTCGTAGACGAAGCCGACGGTGAGAACGCCGAGGAAGATCATCATCGACCAGAAGCCGAACCAGCCGAGTTCCCCGAAGGTGATCGCCCAGGGGAACAGGAAGGCGACCTCGAGGTCGAAGATGATGAACAGGATCGCCACGAGATAGAAGCGCACGTCGAACTTCATGCGCGCGTCATCAAAGGCGTTGAAACCACACTCGTAGGCTGAGAGCTTTTCCGGATCGGGGCTCGAATAGGCCACGATGAAGGGAGCAATCAGCAGCGCCACTGCGATGAACAGCGACACGCCGAGGAAAATGATGAGCGGCAGGTAATCCGCCAATAGGCCGGTCATGCCGCACCTCTCATGTGGTTGCGCGTGAGGATCATGAACGACGGCCCTCGCGACGGCTTCCGGCCCGTGGAATCCCCCGGATGGAATTCCTCCAATGCCAGACTGAGCGCGGGCGAGGCTTAGACGAGCCCCCCCCGCGAAACAAGGGCATTGCGCGTCGCACAATCACCTCATTGGCTGACAGATGGGGGTATCCGTGCACCGGACCACAGGACGGATCGGCGCATGCCCCTGCACGGTTGAGCATCGCCATTTCATCCCCGTCGCTTCCTCGACCGCCAACTCTGGCATTTGGCATACCAGGGCCATGGGTCGCAAGCACGGCGCGCGGGCTGCGAAGAAGTGCCCACACCGTACCCAACGGAAGCTGTGGCGCGATGCGCCTGTCCTCCTTCCGCGTTTCGGGCCGTTTTCCACGAACCGTCGCGGGATCGTCGCATTTCCCCAATCCGCTGCTTGACAGCCCGGGGCGCCCCACATAAACCCCGCCTCGTCGCCGACACGAGCCCAGCCGGCCGGCGACGCAGAACGCGGGCGTAGCTCAGTTGGTTAGAGTGCCGGCCTGTCACGCCGGAGGTCGCGGGTTCGAGCCCCGTCGCCCGCGCCATGGTCCCGATGTCGATCCGACCGGGACACCTGAACTCCACAATCCTCAGACAACCGACACGCTTCCTTGCGTGGCGAACGCACGATTCCGCTCACCTTGCCCGGCGTGACCGATGCGCCACAAGCCGCGCGATGTGGCGTGTCCGAGCAGCGGGCGCCCCGGTTTCGCCGCAACGGCCAGGGAAGCGGGCGCATCCGAGTCACGCTGCAGCCCTCACCCCTCCGATGCCGAATCTGCGCCTGTCCGCCGCCGCGGCCCTCGTCACCCTGACACTGGCCGGCTGCGGAGGATCACCCGTTCTCGATGCGGGCGTACCGGCCGTGCCGGTGATCCTCGACGAACAAGCCGCCGCCGCCGCGCTCTCCCGCTACAGGGCGCAGCACGGGCTGAGCGCCGTCGTCATCGATTCCCGTCTGATCACCGCGGCCTCGTTCCAGGCCCAAGCCAATGCGCGGGCCGGGCGGCTCAGCCACGAGATCGCCGGAAGCTTCGACAGCCGCATGGCGGGCGCCGGTTTCGGCCGGCGCTACGCCTCGGAGAACCTGAGCGCCGGGTCCGAGACCTTTGATCAGGTGCTCGCCCGCTGGAAGGCCTCGCCCGAGCACAACCGCAACATGCTGATGCCGCAGCTCCGGCGCGTCGGCATCGCCCGGTTTGATGCTCCAGGGACGCGCTACAAGCGCTTCTGGGCGCTGGTGATGGCCGGCGACTGAGGTGAAGCGGCCCGAGCCCCGGCGTGGCCGGGCCGCCCGCCACCGCTACTGAACCTGCGCGAAGAGCGGATCCAGGCGCTTCTGCGTCAGCTTGTTGTGCTGGACGCTCTTGGCGGCCTCCAGATTGTCGCGCTTGTCGCCGACGACCACGAGGGCGACCATCCCCATCATGTAATGCGGCGCGCATTTGAAGCCGTAGACGCCTTCCTTGTCGAACTTGACCACGGCTTCCTGACCAACGGTCGTTTTGACGTATTCGGCGCCGTCCGGCGCCATGCCCTTGATCGTCTCGACGTTGTGCCCCTTGTCGGTCGGCAGGAACTTGATGCTGTCGCCGGGCTTCAGCCGCACGAGCGCGGGATCGAACACCATCATCCCGCCCGGCCCGCTATTGAGCATCTTGACCGCCACTTCGTCGGCCGCCGCCGGCAAGATCGTGGCGACAGCGATGGCGATCGTGGCGGCAGCGATCCGGGCCCTGAAGATCATCATTCGTTTCCTCGTAATAATTCTTAAGATAATCGACTATTTCCGTCGACAATTACGAGATACCGAGTCTTTCTTCAGGCATCAAATCGATAATTACTTGAGAAATCGAATTATTACACTTTGAAATACGCTTCCCGAGAAGCATGGCGGGGCTGAACGGGCCGGGCCTTTCAAACCTGCGCGGCTGCGTGTAAACGCAGGGCTTGACGATCATCCCAGCGCCTGCGCCCCCTTGGCGCCGCCTTCGAAATGGCGGTGCGCGAGGGCGAGCGCGCGCGAACTCGCTTCAAGGCGCTCAATGCCGAAACGCACCGACATCTCCTCCATTCTCATCATCGGTGCGGGCCCCATCATCATCGGGCAGGCCTGCGAATTCGATTATTCCGGCACTCAGGCCTGCAAGGCCCTGCGGGAAGAGGGCTACCGGATCGTTCTGGTGAACTCGAACCCGGCGACGATCATGACCGACCCGGACATGGCCGATGCCACCTATGTCGAGCCGATCACGCCGGAGATCGTCGCCAAGATCATCGAGAAGGAGCGGCCCGACGCGCTGCTGCCCACCATGGGCGGACAGACGGCGCTCAACTGCGCGCTCTCGCTCAAGCGCATGGGCGTGCTCGAAAAGTTCGGCGTGCAGATGATCGGCGCGACGGCCGAAGCCATCGACAAGGCGGAGGACCGCAACCTCTTCCGCGACGCGATGACCAAGATCGGCCTGGAGACGCCGAAATCGGCGCTCGCCAACGCCTCGGCCGCCAAGAAGGCCGACCGCGACCGCTATCTCGCCGAGAAGGCGCGCATCGAGGCGGCGCAGTCGGATCCGGCCGTCCGCGCGACGGCGCTCGCCGAATTCGATCGGCAGTGGAGCGGCGGCGAGGGTGACCGGCGGCGGCGCTACATCGAGCACGCGCTGGGCCAGGCGCTGATCGCGCTCGCCGAAGTCGGCCTCCCGGCGATCATCCGCCCCTCCTTCACCATGGGCGGCACCGGCGGCGGCATCGCCTACAACCGGGAGGAATTCCTCGAGATCGTCGAGCGCGGCATCGACGCCTCGCCGACCAACGAGGTGCTGATCGAGGAGAGCGTGCTCGGCTGGAAGGAGTACGAGATGGAGGTCGTCCGCGATAAGGCGGATAACTGCATCATCGTCTGCTCCATCGAGAACGTCGATCCGATGGGCGTCCACACGGGCGACTCGATCACCGTCGCCCCGGCGCTGACGCTCACCGACAAAGAATATCAGGTGATGCGCGATGCCTCGCTCGCGGTCCTGCGTGAGATCGGCGTCGAGACCGGCGGCTCGAACGTGCAGTTCGCGATCGACCCGAAGACGGGCCGGATGATCGTGATCGAGATGAACCCGCGCGTGTCGCGCTCCTCGGCGTTGGCCTCGAAGGCCACCGGCTTCCCGATCGCCAAGGTCGCGGCCAAGCTCGCCGTCGGCTACACACTGGACGAGATCGCCAACGATATCACCGGCGGCGCGACCCCGGCCTCGTTCGAGCCGACGATCGACTACGTCGTCACCAAGATTCCGCGCTTCGCCTTCGAGAAATTCCCCGGCGCCGAGCCGACGCTGACCACCGCGATGAAGTCGGTGGGCGAGGCCATGGCGATCGGCCGCTGCTTCGCGGAATCCCTGCAGAAGGCCCTGCGCTCGCTGGAGACGGGGCTGACCGGCCTCGACGAGATCGAGATCGAGGGTCTCGGCAAGGGCGACGACCACAACGCGATCAAGGCCGCGCTCGGCACGCCGACGCCGGACCGGCTGCTCAAGGTCGCGCAGGCGATGCGCCTCGGGGTCAGTCACGAGGAGATCTACGCCTCCTGCGCGATCGATCCGTGGTTCCTGGAGCAGCTCCAGGCCATCGTCGATCTGGAGAACCGGGTGAAGGCGCATGGCCTGCCCAAGACCCCGGGCGCGTTCCGCCAACTCAAGGCCGCCGGCTTCTCCGACGCGCGGCTGGCCGTGCTGACCGACACCGACGAGGACGCCGTGCGCGCCGCCCGCCGGGGCCTGGGCGTGCGCCCGGTCTTCAAGCGGATCGACACCTGCGCCGCCGAGTTCAAGGCGCCGACCGCCTACATGTACTCGACCTACGTCGCCCCCTTCGCCGGCCAGACCTCGGACGAGGCGTACCCGTCGGACAAGAAGAAGGTCATCATCCTCGGCGGCGGCCCTAACCGGATCGGCCAGGGAATCGAGTTCGACTATTGCTGCTGCCACGCCTGCTTCGCGCTGACGGAAGCCGGCTACGAGACCATCATGGTCAACTGCAACCCGGAGACGGTCTCGACCGACTACGACACCTCCGACCGGCTCTACTTCGAGCCGCTCACCGAAGAGGATGTCCTGGAGATCGTCGAGACCGAGCGGCAGGCGGGAACGCTCCACGGCGTGATCGTGCAGTTCGGCGGCCAGACCCCGCTCAAGCTCGCGCGCGCCCTGGAGGCCGCCGGCGTGCCGATCCTCGGCACCTCGCCCGACGCCATCGACCTCGCCGAGGACCGCGACCAGTTCAAGCGGCTGCTGGACAAGCTCGGCCTCAAGCAGCCCAAGAACGGCATCGCCTACTCGGTGGAGCAGAGCCGGCTCGTCGCCGCCGAACTCGGCCTGCCCTTCGTGGTGCGCCCGAGCTACGTCCTCGGCGGGCGGGCCATGGCGATCATCCATGACGAGGCGCAGTTCGCCGAGTACCTGCTCGGCACGCTGCCGAGCCTGATCCCCTCCGACATCAAGGCGCGCTACCCCAACGACAAGACGGGGCAGATCAACACGGTGCTGGGCAAGAACCCGCTCCTGTTCGACCGCTACCTGTCGGACGCGACCGAGGTCGATGTCGATGCGGTCTGCGACGGGCAGAGCGTGTTCATCGCCGGCATCATGGAGCACATCGAGGAGGCGGGCATCCATTCCGGGGACAGCGCCTGCTCGCTGCCGCCGCGCACGCTCTCGCCCGAGATCCTCGCCGAGTTGGAGCGGCAGACGAAGGCGATGGCGCTGGCCCTCAAGGTCGGCGGCCTGATGAACGTGCAATACGCGATCAAGGACGGCGCGATCTACGTGCTGGAGGTGAACCCGCGCGCCTCGCGCACGGTGCCCTTCGTCGCCAAGGTGATCGGCGAGCCGATCGCCAAGATCGCCGCGCGGATCATGGCCGGCGAGCGCCTCGACAGCTTCGGCCTCAAGCCGAAGCGGCTCGACCACATCGCGGTGAAGGAGGCGGTGTTCCCCTTCGCCCGCTTCCCCGGCGTCGACGTGCTGCTCGGACCGGAGATGCGCTCGACCGGCGAGGTCATCGGGCTCGATGCCGGCTTCGGCGTGGCCTTCGCCAAGAGCCAGCTCGGATCGGGCACGGCGGTGCCGCGCACCGGCACGGTGTTCGTCTCCGTACGTGACGACGACAAGCCCCGCGTGTTGCCGGCGATCCGGCAGCTCGCCGGCCTCGGCTTCACCATCCTGGCGACCGGCGGTACGCAGCGCTATCTGGCGGACGAGGGCATCCCGACCCAGCGCATCAACAAGGTGCTGGAGGGCCGTCCCCACATCGTCGATTCGATCAAGAACGGCGATATCGCGCTGGTCATCAACACGACCGAGGGCGCCGGTGCGCTGTCCGACTCACGCTCCCTGAGGCGGGCGGCCCTCTTGCATAAAGTGCCGTACTACACCACTCTCGCTGGCGCGATGGCGGCGGCCGAGGGGATCAAGGCCTATCTTGAAGGCGATCTTCAGGTTCGCGCCTTGCAGGAATACTTCGCGGCCTAATTAGACGTTCGTGTGCCGGGCGGCCCGCCGACGGAAGCGGGCGGCCCGAGAGCACACAATCGAGAGCCGTTATCCCGGCCCGGAAGGAGCATTTTGCTCCGGCCGGGCCTCTTCATTGTGGCGCGAGACCATGAGCATCGACAAGCTTCCCATCACGGCACGCGGCTACGCAGCCCTCGAGGAGGAGCTGAAGCGTCGCCAGCAGGTGGAACGCCCCCGGATCATCCAGGCGATCTCCGAAGCCCGCGCGCTGGGCGACCTCTCCGAGAACGCCGAGTATCATGCCGCCAAGGAGGCCCAGTCCCACAACGAGGGGCGGGTGCTCGAACTCGAGAGCATGATCGCGCGCGCCGAGATCATCGACACCTCGAAGCTGTCCGGCTCCAAGATCAAGTTCGGTGCCCGCGTGAAGCTGCTGGACGAGGATACCGAGGAAGAGAAGACCTACCAGCTCGTCGGCGAGCCGGAGGCGGATGTGCGCGAGGGCCGCGTCTCGATCTCCTCGCCCATCGCCCGCGCCCTGATCGGCAAGGCCGTCGGCGACACGGTCGAGGTCACGACGCCCGGCGGCGGCAAGTCCTACGAGGTTGTCGCCGTCGAGTGGGGAGCCTGACCCCCATGCGCGTCCCCAGCCTCGCGGCCGCGTTCGGCCTCCTGGCCGGGGTCGTGCTCGGCGCCCCGGCCGCGGCGCAGGAATTCGACCGGGTCGGCGGCATCGCTGTCGATGTGCGCCCCCTTCAAGTCTATGCCCGCGGTCCGCAGACGGAGCTTCTGCGCGCGGTTCTGACCGAGGCGATGCAGCGCAGCTTCGGTGACCGCATCGTCCGTGGCGCGCCGACCCTGGTGGTGCGCGTGAGCGGCTTGTCGCTGGCTGCCTATGGCGGTGCGCAGGGCGGCGATCGCAGCAGCCTCGGCGGCAGCGGCACGACGGACTATCTCGACGGCGAGGCTGTGCTCGTCGGCCGTGGGGGCGAGATCCTCGCGCGCCATCCCCAGCTTTCGGCTCTGCCCGCGAGTTCCGGCGGCGCGTGGTACGACCCGGCCTCCGAGCGGCGGCGGGTCGCGGCCCTTGCCGAGCACTACGCGCAGTGGCTGCGGCGCAGGCTCCCGGCCCAGTAGGCCGGGTTTGGTGGGATCGAAGGTTTTGCGTCGCGTGAACGAGCAGGGGCCGGTGCAAGGGCGGGCGCAAGCGCCGGTGAAGCCCCACGATAGCGTACCGCCGGAGCTCGCGCGGGCCCGCGCCTGGATCCTCACCGACGGCAAGGCCGGCGACGAGAACCAGTGCATCGGCATCGCCGAGGCGCTCGGCCTCGCCTACGAGACGCGGCGAATTCCGGACGGACGGCCCCTGACCTGGATGGCCCCGTGGGGGCCGATCGACCCGCGGGACGCGCCGGGCCGGGCCGGCGGCCTGCTGCAAGGCCCGCTTCCCCATCTCCTGATCGCGTCGGGGCGGCGCGCCGTGCCCTATCTGCGCGCCGTGCGCCGCGCCTCGGACGAGAAGACCTTCACGGCCTTCCTCAAGGACCCGCGCACCGGCCACGACACGGCGGACTTCATCTGGGTTCCCGACTACGACGATCTGCGCGGCCCCAACGTCTTCACCACCCTCACCGCGCCGCACCCCGTCTCCCGCGCCCGGCTCGACGCCGCCCGCACGACCCCCGATCCGCGTCTCGCGCGCCTGCCCTGGCCGCGCATCGCCGTGCTGATCGGCGGGGACAGCCGGCACCTGCGTTACCGCAAAGCCGACATGCAGCGGCTCGTGCGCGATCTCACCAAGCTTGCCGAGGGCGGCTGCTCGCTGATGCTGACGGTCTCACGGCGCACGCCGCCGGACCTGCGCAAAGCCCTCGAAAACCTGGTGAAGGATAAGGGCGGCTTCTTCTGGGACGGCAGCGGCGAGAACCCGTACGTCGGAATGCTGGCGATCGCCGACCACATCGTCGTCACTTCCGATTCCGCCAACATGGTGGGCGAGGCCGCGAGCACCGGCGTGCCCCTCCTGCTGTTCGATCTGCCGCGTACCTATATCCGCCACCGGCGGATGTTCGCGGGCCTCGCCATGGCCGGCGCGCTGAAGCCGTTCATCGGGCGCCTGGAGGCGCTGCGCTACGCTCCGATCGACGCGACGCCGGAGATCGCGGCGGCGCTGGCGGAGGGTTACCAGCGGCACCGCGCGCGCTTGGCGGGGGAGATAACGGCGGTGCCGCGCCCGGCCGAACCGACGTCTGCCCGACGCGGACCGTTCTGAGACGGCACCGGGACGGGCTGTTTTCCCCGCGTCCTCCGCTTTGGGAAGAAATTTTTGGCTTCCTCGTGCCAGACTGGGCGCGAGGCTACACAAAACAACGGACAGCCGGCGCCCACCGATCGGGACGCCCGCTGATAGGAGACGGCACAGATGGCCCACACCCATGCGAGGCTCGTCATCATCGGCTCGGGGCCGGCGGGCTACACCGCCGCGATCTACGCCGCCCGCGCCTTGGTCGAGCCCCTGCTGATCTCGGGCTTCCAGCCCGGCGGCCAACTGATGATCACGACCGATGTCGAGAATTATCCGGGCTTCGCCGACGCGATCCAGGGCCCCTGGCTGATGGAGCAGATGCGGCTCCAGGCCGAGCATGTCGGCACGAAGATCGTCTCGGAATACATCACGAGCGTCGACCTGAACGTGCGCCCGTTCCGGCTGGAGGCCGATTCCGGCGAGACCTACACCTGCGACTCGCTCATCATCGCCACCGGCGCGCAGGCGAAATGGCTCGGCCTGCCCTCGGAGGCGAAGTTTCAGGGCTTCGGCGTCTCGGCCTGCGCCACCTGCGACGGCTTCTTCTTCCGCGGCAAGGACGTGACCGTGGTCGGCGGCGGCAACACCGCAGTCGAGGAAGCCCTGTATCTGGCCAACCTCGCCAAGTCGGTCACCGTGATCCACCGCCGCGGCGAGTTCCGGGCCGAGCGCATCCTGCAGGAGCGCCTGTTCAAGCACGCGAACGTCACGGTGAAGTGGCATCACGCGGTGGAGGAGATCTGTGGCTCCGACACGCCGCCCTCCGTCACGCATCTGCGTCTCAAGGATCTGCGCACCGGCGCGATCGTCGAGCAGCCCACCGACGGCCTGTTCGTGGCGATCGGCCACCAGCCCGCCACGGGGATCTTCGAGGGCCAACTGCCGATGCGGCACGGCGGCTACATCACGGTGACGCCGGGCACCACCGCGACCGACATTCCGGGCGTGTTCGCGGCGGGCGACGTGACCGACGACGTCTACCGTCAGGCGATCACCGCGGCCGGCATGGGCTGCATGGCCGCGCTGGACGCGGAGAAGTTCCTGGCCAATCTCGATGTCGGCGAGAGCCCGGCCAAGGCTGCCGCCGAGTAGGCGCCCGGGCTTCGGGCGTTTGGCGGGCGTTTCAAGTACTGTTCAAAAGAACGCCCGCTTCGCCATCGTGTCGGACCCGGAGACCGACCGGGGACAGGCGCTGTCGAAGCATTCAAGATGTTGTTCGACACGCATTTCCCTGTTGATGGCGGAAATGACGCAACCAAATTGCAAGCTTGTCGTCCTAACCTGAAAGCTGCGGGAGCCGGCAGGTTTCGCGAAGAAGCCTTTCGCCGGGTATGGCAGGGCAACAGACTGGCGTCGTGCAACGCCCGAAGGTCGTGGCCCCCCATGTGGGCTGACTGCGACGGGCCGACCTCGACGGGCGGGAGTGACGGCCTTGGATTGGGACAAGATCCGGATTTTCCTCAACGTCGCGGAGGCCGGCAGCTTCACGCGGGCGGGCGACGATATCGGCCTCAGCCAGTCGGCGGTGAGCCGGCAGATCAGCGCGCTGGAGCGGGAGCTGAAGGCGCCGCTGTTCCACCGGCACGCCCGCGGCCTGATCCTGACCGAGCAGGGCGACCTGCTGTTTCGCGCCGCGCGCGACATGAAGCTCAGGCTGGAGAACACCCGTGCCCGCCTCGTCGAGACCAGCGAGCGGCCCTCCGGCGACCTGCGGGTGACGACGACGGTGGGCCTCGGCACATCCTGGCTGTCGCAGCGCGTCTCGGAATTCCTCGATCTCTATCCGGACGTGCGGATCGAGCTGGTGCTCACCAACGAGGAGTTGGACCTCGCCATGCGCGAGGCCGACATCGCGATCCGCATGCGCCGTCCGGCCCAGCCGGACCTGATCCAGCGGCGGCTGTTCACGGTGCATTATCACGCCTTCGCGAGCCCCGATTACGTCAAGCGCTTCGGTGAGCCCAAAACCATCAGCGACCTCGACGAGCATCGCCTCGTCTCGTTCGGCGGCAACGAGCCGTCCTATCTGCTCGCGACCCACTACCTCGCCAGCATCGGCCGCGAGGGGGACGAGCGCCGTCCGGTCCACTTCACGGTCAACAACATCACCGCCCTCCACAAGGCGATGGAGGCGGGGGTCGGCGTCGGCATCCTGCCGGACTACGCCGTCGATGGGAACGAGAGCCTTGTCCAAGTGCTGCGCGAGAGCGAGATGCCGACGATGGAGAGCTATCTCGTCTATGCCGAGGAGATGCGTTCGGTCGCCCGCGTCCAGGCCTTCCGCGATTTCCTCGTGAACAAGGCACAACGCTGGACTTATTGAAAGCTTGGCCGGGCAACCGGCCGGCAACTGCCCTTGTCGCGCACCGACGCACTCGTCTAAGACCGCCCCTCCTGCCGGGCGGTTCGCGAAGCCTCCGGCCGACGCAGCCGGACGGCATGATCGCGATTCACTGCCTCAACGGGCCGAACCTCAATCTCCTGGGCCAGCGCGAGCCGGGCATCTACGGCGCCGCCACGCTCGCCGACATCGAGCAAACCCTGCGGGAGCAGGCGGCTCGCCTCGATATCGCCCTGACCTTCCGTCAGACGAATCACGAAGGCGAACTCGTGACGTTCGTGCAGGAGGCCGGCGCCGTCGGGGCCGGGGTGCTCATCAACGCCGCCGCCTACACGCACACCTCGATCGCGCTGCGCGACGCGATCAAGGGGAGCGGGGGTCACGGCGGTGGAGATCCACCTCTCCAACGTCCATGCCCGCGAGGACTTTCGCCACGTCTCGCGGATCGCGCCGGTCTGCGCCGGTTTGATTTCGGGCTTCGGTGCCCACAGTTACGTCCTGGGGCTCGACGCCCTCGCCCATCTCCTGCGCGGTCGCACCCCGTCCGCCTCCTGACCTCAGAACTACGAGCCGATGGCCAAGAACGAACCCTTCGATCCCGAACTGGTGCGCGAACTCGCCCGGATGGTCGCCGAGACCGATCTGACCGAGATCGAGGTCGAGAAGGGCGATCTGCGCATCCGCGTCGCCCGAAAGATCGAGACGGTCTCGGTTCAGGTCGCGCCGACCGCCTCGGCCGCTGCGGCGGCACCGGTCGCGGCGGCGCCCGCCGCTTTGGCGCCGGCACCCGCCAAATCCGGTGCGGGCCATCCCGGCGCCGTTCCGTCGCCCATGGTCGGCACCGCCTATCTGCGCCCCTCGCCGGACGCGAAGCCGTTCATCGAGATCGGCACGAAGGTCCAGGCGGGCGACAAGCTGCTGCTGGTCGAGGCCATGAAGACCTTCAACGAAATCGTCGCGCCCCGCGCCGGTACGGTGACCGCCATCTTCATCGAGGATGGGATGCCGGTCGAGTACGGCGAAGCCCTCCTCGTTCTCGAGTAGCCGCCCCCGCGATGTTCGACAAGATCCTGATCGCCAATCGCGGCGAGATCGCACTCCGCATCCTGCGGGCGGCGAAGGAGCTCGGTATCGCCACCGTCGCGGTCCACTCCACGGCCGACGCCGACGCCATGCATGTGCGGCTGGCCGACGAGAGCGTCTGCATCGGCCCGCCGGCCGCCCGCGACAGCTACCTCAACATCCCCTCGATCATCGCCGCCTGCGAGATCACCGGGGCGGACGCCGTGCATCCCGGCTACGGCTTCCTGTCGGAGAACGCCCGGTTCGCCGAGGTTCTGGCGCACCACAACATCGGCTTCATCGGCCCTAAGGCCGAGCATATCCGCGTCATGGGCGACAAGATCGAGGCCAAGCGCACCGCCAAGCGCCTCGGCATTCCCTGCGTGCCGGGATCGGAGGGCGGCGTCACCGATCCGGACGAAGCCAAGCGCGTGGCCGCCGAGATCGGCTATCCCGTGCTGGTGAAGGCCGCTTCGGGCGGCGGCGGGCGCGGCATGAAGGTCGCCCGCTCGGAAAGCGAGCTAGAGCAGGCCCTCGACATGGCCCGCACCGAGGCCAAGGCCGCCTTCGGCGACGATGCGGTCTACCTCGAAAAGTACCTGACCAAGCCCCGCCATATCGAGGTGCAGATCCTCGGCGACGGGAAGGGCCACGCGGTACACTTGGCCGAGCGCGACTGCTCGCTGCAACGCCGCCACCAGAAGGTCTGGGAGGAAGGCGGTTCGCCCGCTCTCAACGAGGCGATGCGCGCCGAGATCGGCGGCATCTGCGCCAACGCCATGCGCGAACTCGGCTATCTCGGCGCGGGCACCATCGAGTTCCTCTACGAGGACGGGCGGTTCTACTTCATCGAGATGAACACCCGCATCCAGGTGGAGCACCCCGTCACCGAGATGATCACCGGGATCGATCTCGTGAACGAGCAGATCCGGGTCGCGGCCGGCGGCGGCCTTTCGGTGGCTCAGGAGGACATCAAGGTCGAGGGTCACGCCATCGAGTGCCGGATCAACGCCGAGCACCCTTCGACCTTCCGGCCCTCGCCGGGGCTGATCACCTATTTCCACCCGCCGGGCGGCCTCGGCGTCCGCGTCGATTCGGCCGCCTTCCAGGGCTACCGGATTCCTTCGAACTACGACTCGCTGATCGGCAAGCTGATCGTGCACGGGCGCACCCGCAACGAGTGCCTGATGCGCCTGCGCCGGGCCCTCGACGAGTTCGTGGTCGATGGCATCGACACCACGCTGCCGCTGTTCCGCACGCTGGTGCGCAATGCCGACGTGCAGAACGGCCTCTACGACATTCACTGGCTCGAAGGCTTCCTGGCCCGCGAGGAACTGAACGGCGTCGAGACCCGGCGCTGAGAAAGCGGGGCGGCAGGCCGACACGGCACGCCTGCTGCCTTCTGACGGCTGGTGTTCGCGCCCGGAGCGCGCGACAACGCTTCGATGCACGACAGGCCGCCCGTGGACATCACGCCCGACATCCTGCTCAAGGCCTATGCCGCCGGGATCTTTCCGATGGCCGAGGATGCGGACGACCCGACGATCTACTGGGTCGAGCCCCGCGCCCGCGGGGTGTTGCCCCTCGACCGCTTCCACGTGCCCAAGCGCCTCGCCCGCACCGTGCGCTCCGACGGGTTCGAGGTCGTCAGCGACCGGGATTTTGATGCGGTGATCGAGGGCTGCGCCGCCCCGCGCCGGGATACCGCCCGCACCTGGATCAACGCCCGCATCCGTGACCTCTACGGCGCGCTGTTCGATCTCGGCCATTGCCACACGATCGAGGTCTACCACGAGGGACGCCTTGCGGGCGGGCTCTACGGCGTCTCGCTCGGGGCGGCTTTCTTCGGCGAGAGCATGTTCCACGAGGTGCGCGACGCCTCGAAGGTCGCCCTCGTCCACCTCGTGGCCCGGCTGCGCTCGGGCGGCTACCGGCTTGCCGACACGCAGTTCCTCACAGAGCACCTGAGCCAGTTCGGCGTCGAGGAAATGCCGCGCCACATCTACAAGCGCCACCTCGCCGCCGCGATCACCGAGCGGGCCGAATGGGGTCCGCCGGATCGGGTCTTTCGCGGCGCCGAAGCCCTGGCCGCCCTCGGGATCGGCCGCGCCGAGACGTAGGGGCGACAACGGGGCGCTGCCCTGATACCCCGCCGAAGGGATGATCCCTTTGGGATCCCATTCTTTCAGCCGGGTATCGGTTCGAGCCGCAGCAGGCGGCCGGCGAGCGCCGCGGCCGCCTGCGGGTCGGTCCGCACGGCCTCACCGAGCAGGCCGTCGATGACGAGCGCGGCGATGCCGTGGACGAGCGCCCAGGACCGCAAGGCTTCGTCGGCGGCGGCCTCCCCCGGCAGCAGCGTCGCAACCCGCTCGGCCAGCACCGCGTAGGCGGCGGAAGCTTCGCACAGCGCCTGGGGCCGTGAGCCGCCCGAGCGCGCGCCGCCGAACATCAGACGAAACAATCCGGGCTGCGCACAGGCAAAGGCGACGTAGGCCGCCCCTTGCGCGTAGAGGGCCTCGCGTCCCGCCCCCTCCCCTCCCCGATCCGCGACCTCCAGCGCCGCGCGCAGCCGCTCGAAGCCAACGATGGCCACCGCCGCGAGCAGGGCGTCCTTGTCGGGAAAGTGTCGGTAGGGCGCCATCGCCGACACACCCGCCCGCCGCGCGGTCTCGCGCAGGCCGAGCGAGGCCGGATCGCCCCCCTCCTCCAGGATCGACAGTCCCGCCGCGACCAGGGCCTCGCGCAGATCGCCGTGATGGTAGCCGCCCTTGGCCGGATTCGACTCAGCCTTCGATGTTGACACTGTAAGCAGCACGCCTATGATTACACCGTAAACATGGGATTGGTGCCATGCAGACATCGGATAAGCAAGCCGCCGCAAACGGCCGCCCAACGCGGGACTCGGTCGATCTCTCGGCCTATCCGGGCCTTGTCGTGGTCTATCTCGGCTTTCGCGTCGGACGGATGCGGGGCCTAAAGGCGCTGCTCGGAATCGGGCGCGGGCTGGCCCAGATGCAGCGCGAGCGGCCGGACGGACTGCTGGCGCACGAGAACCTCGTCTACGGCCTCAACCATATCGGCATGCGGCAGTACTGGCGCGATCTGGAAAGCTTGGAGGCCTTCACCCGCTCGGACCCGCACAAGACGTGGTGGCGGGATTTCGGCCGCGATCCGGCCGGCAACGGCTTCTGGCACGAGGCTTACCGGCTCTCGGGCGGGATGGAGGCGATCTATGTCGGCATGCCGCGCCCGATCGGGCTCGCGTCCTTCGCCGCCGCCCGCCAGCCGCTCGGGCCCTTCATGACCTCGCGGCAGCGGCTGGCTTCGTAGGGGAACCTAGCGGAAGATCGCGTCGAAGATCGATTGCGGCTCGCGCGGAGGCGGCGGGGCCGCTGCCGGCCCCTCGTTGTTCGGGAAGAACTTGCGCGAGGGCTTCTGCTTGGGCTGGACCGGCACGCCGCGCGGCCCCTCGACGTCGACCTGACCGTTCTGGTTGACCTGGGCGGACGTCTTGGTCGGGTCCGCGCCCTTCTTCCTCGGCTTGTCCTGGCGCGAGGCGAGCGCGGGCACGTCCTCCTGCTCCTTCGCCTCGGCGATCACGTCGGAGCCGCCCTTACAATCGGTCAGCCACACATCGTAGATCGGGTGCTCGATGGCGTGCAGGCCGGGGCTCGCCGCGAACATCCAGCCGGTGAAGATGCGCCGGTACTTGCTGTCCAGCGTCACCTCGTCGACCTCGAGGAAGGCCGTGGTCTTCGGCGTCTCGGTGGGCGGGCGCGAGTAGCAGACCCGCGGCGTCATCTGCAGCGCGCCGAACTGCACCGTCTCGTCGATGGCGACCTCGAAGGTCACGATCCGGCCGGTGATCTTGTCGAGGCCGGAGAACACCGCGGTCGGGTTCTTGATCTTGTCGGCAGAGGCCGGCAGCGCGCAGAGCGCCAGGGCGAGCGTGCCGAGTGCGGTCCGGCGCAGGATCGTTGCGGGGATGCGGCTCAAGGCGCCCTCTTGAGTCTGGAGCCGGCCATCGCGGCCGGCAAACGGTGCGGCCGTTCCAACACCCCAAGGGTGGTGGAAAAAGGGCGGCCGGGCCGTGATGCTGTCAGTTCCGCCCGGGCTGCGCACCGACCGCCCTATGGCAGATCGCGGTGGCCCCCGGCTCGCGGCACGGTTTCGTCTACTCGGCGGGCGTCCACGGCACGTAATCGCCGGTCGCGGCCGGGCGCTGGCCCCAGGAGAGCTGCGAGCCCTTCGGCCGGTAGGCCGCCGCCGTGCCGGTGAGGTTCTCCTCGTGGGCCTTCTGCCACTCGCGAGGCTGGTAATCCTCCTCGCTCGGGGCGACGTCGCCGTTGTGGCACAGCCAGGCCCGCCAACCCGGCGGCACGCGGGAGGCGTCGGCATAGCCGTTATAGACGACCCAGCGCCGTTCCGGGCCGACCGAGCGGTCGATCAGCGGGCCCAGCGCCTTGTAGTATTTGTTGCCGAGCTCGTCCGAACCGACGAACTGGCCGCTGCGCGCGGTATAAAGCGCAAGCGACATCGTCTGCCCGTTCCACCAGGTGAAGATGCGCAGCAGCGTGTCCTTGAGGGCCATGATTCCTCCGGCGAGCGACGGACCCGTGGTGCCGTCGCCGCGGTCGTTATGGTCGTCACGTGCGTGTGAGTCCAGCACCCCGGGCCGCTGTCGCATTTACGGCACGCTCCCCCTGTCTCGCGCACCCGTTAACCCTGTCCGACCCTGTCGAGGGCGGCCAAACCCATCGCCTTCCCTGTGGACCGAAAAATTTTCCCGGCGGATTCGATCAAGCCGAAAGGCCACTTAGCGAACCGCCCCGAATATCCACAGATTTATGATGCAGGACACAACATCTAGCGCGGAACACGGGTAGCCGGCACTAGTTATTGACGCAGATGGCCGCTCGGACGTAAGGTCCGGGCATCGCTTCGAACGGGTCGGCGGGGTTTGGGAAAAACCCCGTTTCCGCATGACGGACAGGCTCCCACGTCGTCTGCTGCGGGGCCCCGAACCGGCCGAGGCACATCCGGCTTTTCATCCATGATCCGCGGCTTGCGCCGCGGCACGGGGTCGCTTGGCTCCGAGGGAGAGGGATTCATGCGGTTCGAGCGGCGCTACACGACGGCAGGCCAGTCGCCCTACGCTGCCATCGCCTTCCGCAAGGCGGTGAGCGAGATTCGCAACCCGGACGGCTCGATCGTCTTCCGGCTCGACGGCATTTCCGTGCCGGAGAGCTGGAGCCAGGTCGCCGCCGACGTGCTGGCGCAGAAGTATTTCCGCAAGGCCGGCGTCCCGGCCCGCCTGAAGAAGGTCGAGGAGAACAGCGTTCCCTCCTTCCTCTGGCGCGCCGTGCCGGATGAGGCCGCGCTCGCCGAACTGCCGGAGGAGGAGCGCTTCGTCTCCGAGATCTCGGCGACCCAGGTGTTCGACCGGCTCGCCGGCTGCTGGACCTATTGGGGCTGGAAGGGCGGCTACTTCTCGTCCGAGGAAGACGCCGCCGCCTTCATGGACGAGCTGCGCTTCATGCTCGCCCGCCAGATGGTGGCGCCGAACTCGCCGCAATGGTTCAACACCGGCCTGCATTGGGCCTACGGCATCGACGGGCCGAGCCAGGGTCACTTCTACTGCGACCCGAAGACCGGCGTGCTGACGAAGTCGGCCACCGCCTACGAGCACCCGCAGCCGCATGCCTGCTTCATCCAGTCCGTGCAGGACGACCTCGTCAACGAGGGCGGCATCATGGACCTGTGGGTGCGCGAGGCGCGCCTGTTCAAGTACGGCTCGGGCACCGGCTCCAACTTCTCGATGCTGCGCGGCGAGAACGAGCGCCTCGGCGGCGGCGGCAAGTCGTCGGGCCTGATGTCCTTCCTCAAGATCGGCGACCGCGCGGCCGGCGCGATCAAGTCGGGCGGCACCACCCGGCGCGCCGCCAAGATGGTGATCGTCGACATCGACCATCCCGACGTCGAGAACTTCATCGACTGGAAGGTGAAGGAGGAGCAGAAGGTCGCCGCGCTGGTGACGGGCTCCAAGGTCGTCTCCAAGCACCTCACCGCGGTGATGAAGGCCTGCACCCAGTGCGAGGCCGAGGGCGATGCCTGCTTCGACCCCGAGCGCAACCCGGCGCTCAAGCGCGAGATCAAGGCCGCCCGCAAGGCGATGGTGCCGGACGCCTACATCAAGCGCGTCGTGCAGTTCGCCCGCCAGGGCTTCACCAAGATCGACTTCCCCGTCTACGACACCGATTGGGATTCGGAGGCCTACCTCACGGTAGCCGGCCAGAACTCCAACAACTCGGTCTCGCTGACCGACGAATTCCTGCGCGCGGTGGAAGCGGACGGGCCGTGGAGCCTGACCTCGCGCACCACGGGCAAGGTCGTGAAGACGCCGCAGGCGCGCGACCTGTGGGAGAAGATCGGTGAGGCCGCCTGGGCCTCGGCCGATCCGGGCCTGCACTTCAACACCACGATGAACGACTGGCACACCTGCCCGGAGGGCGGGCGGATCCGGGCCTCGAACCCGTGCTCCGAGTACATGTTCCTCGACGACACGGCCTGTAACCTCGCCAGCGCCAACCTGCTGACGATGTACGATCGTCAGTCCAAGCACTTCGACGTCGAGGCTTTCGAGCACCTCAACCGGCTCTGGACCGTGGTGCTCGAAATCTCGGTGATGATGGCGCAGTTTCCGTCCAAGGAGATCGCCGAGCTTTCCTACAAGTACCGCACGCTGGGCCTCGGCTACGCCAATATCGGCGGCCTGCTGATGACCATGGGCCTGCCCTACGACTCCGATAAGGGCCGGGCGCTGGCCGGCGCGCTCACCGCGATCATGACGGGCGTGGCCTACGCCACCTCCGCCGAGATGGCGGCCGAACTCGGCACCTTCGAGGCCTACCCGGACAACGCCGCGCACATGCTGCGGGTGATCCGCAACCATCGCCGTGCGGCGCATGGCGAGGCCACCGGCTACGAGGGCCTGAACGTCAGCCCCGTGCCGCTCGACCACGCCAACATCCCGCAGGCCGATATTGGCGCCCATGCCCGCGCGGCCTGGGACCGGGCTCTGTCGCTCGGCGAGCAGCACGGCTACCGCAACGCGCAGGCCACCGTGATCGCGCCGACCGGCACGATCGGTCTGGTGATGGATTGCGACACCACCGGCATCGAGCCCGACTTCGCCCTGGTGAAGTTCAAGAAGCTCGCCGGCGGCGGCTACTTCAAGATCATCAACCAGGCCGCCCCCGACGCCCTGCGGGCGCTGGGCTACCGCGAGGCCGAGATCGCCGAGATCGAGGCTTACGCCGTCGGCCACGGCTCGATGGGTCAGGCCCCCGCGATCAACCCGGGCTCGCTCCGCGCCAAGGGCTTCACCGACGACAAGATCGCGGCAGTGGAGGCCGGGCTGAAGTCGGCCTTTGACATCAAGTTCGTGTTCAACCGCTGGAACCTCGGCGACGACTTCCTCAAGGACACCCTCAAGGTGCCGGCGGAGAAGCTCGCCGACCCGACCTTCGAGCTCCTGCCCTTCCTCGGCTTCTCGAAGCGCGAGATCGAGGCCGCCAACACCCATGTCTGTGGAGCGATGACGCTGGAGGGCGCGCCCTTCCTCAAGCCCGAGCACTACGCGGTGTTCGATTGCGCCAACCCGTGTGGGCGCACCGGCAAGCGCTACCTCTCGGTCGAGAGCCACATCCACATGATGGCCGCGGCGCAGCCCTTCATCTCGGGGGCGATCTCCAAGACCATCAACATGCCCAACGACGCCACGGTGGAGGATTGCAAGGCGGCCTACCTGCTGTCCTGGCGCCTCGCGCTCAAGGCGAACGCCCTCTACCGCGACGGCTCCAAGCTCTCGCAGCCGCTCAACTCGGCGTTGATCGCCGATGACGAGGAGGAGGCCGACGAGGCTCTGGAGGCGATCATCCAGGCCCCGGCCGCCGCCAAGGCGACGGCGGCGGCGGAGAAGATCGTCGAGCGGGTGATCGAGCGCATCGAGCGGATCCGCTCGCGCGAAAAGATGCCGGACCGGCGCAAGGGCTACACCCAGAAGGCGGTCGTCGGCGGCCACAAGGTCTACCTGCGCACCGGCGAATACGAGGATGGCCGCCTCGGCGAGATCTTCATCGACATGCACAAGGAAGGCGCAACCTTCCGAAGCCTGATGAACAACTTCGCCATCGCGATCTCGCTCGGCCTCCAATACGGCGTGCCGCTCGAGGAATACGTCGAGGCCTTCACCTTCACCCGCTTCGAGCCGGCGGGCTTCGTGCAGGGCAACGACGCGATCAAGAACGCGACCTCGCTGCTCGACTACGTGTTCCGCGAACTGGCGGTCTCGTATCTCGGCCGCACCGACCTCGCCCACGTCAACCCGGCCGAGATCGGCGGCACGGTGCTCGGCGGCGGCGAGGGCGACACCACCCGCGAGTCGGCCAAGCCGGCGCCGGCCGCCTCCGCGGTCGTCTCCCGCGGCCTGCTGCGCGGCTCGGCCGACCGGCTCACCCTGATCCAGGGCGGTCCGGCGGGCGCCACGACGGGGGTGGCCGCAGCGGCCACGGGCCAGACGGCCCCGGCCGGCGGCACGGTCCACGCGGTGCGGGGCGCGACTGCCCTGAAGGCGGAGCCGCAGAGCGTCGGCAGCATCGAAGCGCTGCCCTTTGCCAAGCCGGAGCCGAAGGCGGAGCGCACCGTCGCCGACCGCCGGGCCGAAGCGAAGATGAAGGGCTATGTCGGCGAGGCCTGCCCCGAATGCGCGAACTTCACGCTGGTCCGCAACGGTACCTGCCTGAAGTGCGACACCTGCGGTTCGACGACAGGGTGCTCATAGTTATGCCGTGCTACTGTTGCTCCCGGATCCAATCATCCGATCTTGACCCCAAAGTTCCGCATCATCAGCTATCTAAGGTTGTTACTGAATAAAATCCTTTAGGTGGTGATCTGCGGCGGTCGTCGCTGCACACGCATCAGAGAAGCCGGGGGGCGCATCGCTCTCGTCCCCTGATCTGCCCCCACCGGGTGGTCCAGGCATAGAGTTAGTGCACGGTTGGCCTTTGCTCCACGGGTCGCTTGGCCGGCGGAGCCGGTGGGGTGAGCGCAGCCGGCCAAGCGGTGAAGGCGGGTAAGAAGACCTCTGGCGCGGGCGGCCGATAGCCGAGTGCGCCATGCGG
The DNA here is from genome assembly GCA_900234795.1 of Methylorubrum extorquens. Classification (NCBI taxonomy): domain Bacteria; kingdom Pseudomonadati; phylum Pseudomonadota; class Alphaproteobacteria; order Hyphomicrobiales; family Methylobacteriaceae; genus Methylorubrum; species Methylorubrum extorquens. Next base: position 4,770,489 of record LT962688.1, on the reverse strand, counting down.
GCGGACGGTGTTGTAGTGCCGCCGCCAGCTCTCGATCAGGATCTGCGCCTCCCGCAAGCTATAGAAGATCTCTCCGTCCAGCAGTTCGTCGCGTAGCCGTGCGTTGAAGCTTTCGACGAAGCCATTTTCCCAGGGCGATCCTGGCGCGATGTAGGCCGTCTTCGCGCCCACCCCCATGATCCAAGCCTGCACGCTCTTGGCCACGAACTCAGGGCCATTGTCCGAGCGAACATGCTCGGGCACGCCGCGCAGTATGAACAGGTCGGACAAGACGTCGATCACGTCGACTGCCTTGAGCTTGCGTGCGACCCGGATCGCCAAGCACTCGCGGGTGAACTCGTCAATCACGTTGAGCATGCGCACCTTCCGGCCATCGTGGGTGCGCGCTTCGACGAAGTCGTAGGACCAGACGTGGTCGCGCCGCTCAGGCCGCAGCCGCAAGCAGGAGCCGTCGTTGTCCCAGAGGCGCCCGCGCTTGGGTTGGCGGGTCGGCACCTTCAGCCCTTCACGCCGCCAAATCCGCTCGACGCGCTTGTCGTTGACGAACCAGCCGGCGGCCTTCAGCAGCGCGCAGATCTTGCGGTAACCGTAGCGGCCATACCGCTCGGCCAACGCGACGAGGTCGGCGGTGAGCGCGGCCTCATCCTCCCGGCCCCGCGGCACCTTGCGCTGCGTCGAGCGATGCTGACCGAGCGCCCGGCAGGTGCGCCGCTCGGAGACGTTCATCGTCAGCATGATGTGCTCGACACAGGCGCGTCGGCGCGCGGGGCTCAGAAGTTTCCCCGTGCCGCCTCCTGCAGGATGAGCTTGTCGAGCGTCAGGTCTGCAATCGCCTTCCTGAGCCGCTGGTTCTCCGTCTCCAGGTCCTTCATGCGCCGGACCTGATCGGTCTTCAGCCCGCCGAACTCACGACGCCAGCGGTAGTAGGTAACCTCGCTCACGCCGATCGCCCGGATTGCCTCCGCCACGCTCGTACCTTGACCGATCAGCACGTCGGCTTGGCGCAGCTTCGCGACAATCTCCTCAGGCTTGGGTCGCTTCCTCGACATCGATCCGTCCTCCTGGCTCGAAAGCCATACTAAAGGGCGGACCACTCCGCTGGTTCATCGCCGAGTTTGGTGGATCGAGGTGCGTGACGGTTGGGGTCTTGGCGTGGTCGGTTCAGCCTCGCAGATCGGGGCATGACCCAGCTCATCCCTTTGCCTGGCTGCCGCCTCGTCCGCGTCGCGCGGGACGGCCCCACCGCCCTCACCCTCGTCGCCGAAGCGAAGCCCGACCACGCCCGCTGCCCGACGTGCCGAGCCATCAGCACGTCGGTCCATAGCCGGTATCGGCGACGGCCTGCCGATTTGCCGGCCAGCGGCAAGGCCGTTCGGCTGCAGTTGGAGGTTCGGCGCTTCTACTGCTGCGACCCAGCCTGCCCCCGCCGAACCTTCGCCGAACGGTTCCCGAAGCTACTCGCCCGCCATGCCCAACGCACCCGCCGGCTGGCCGGGGCGCAGGCCCGGACCGGTCTCGCACTCGGCGGACAGCCAGCTGCCCGGTTGCTCGCACACCTGGCCATGCCGTCCAGCGCCACGACTCTGCTGCGGACGATCCGGGGAGTGCCGCTGCCGAAGGCGCCTCGACCCTGTGTCGTCGGCGTCGATGACTGGGCGCTGCGCAAAGGGCGGACCTACGGCACGATCGTCGTCGACCTCGAACGCCATCGCCCTCTCGATCTGCTCCCTGACCGCTCGGCCGAGACCTGGGCCGCATGGCTCCGCTGCCAGCCACAGATCCGGCTCGTGGCGCGCGATCGTTCGACCGAGTATGCCCGCGGCACCACGCTTGGCGCGCCGGCGGCCGTGCAGGTCGCTGACCGGTGGCATCTCCTGCTCAACACCCGCCAGATGATCGAGCGTTGGCTCGCCCGTGTCCACCCGCGCCTGAAGCTCTTGCCGCCGATCACGGCGCCAGCGCCTTCGACCCGGCGCACCAGAGCCTATCCGCGTGCACCCGCCGAGACGCTCGCCCGCGCTGCAGCGGTCGGTCGGTGGGAGGAGCTCTACGACGATGTCCGTCGCCGCCGTGCGGCCGGGCAGTCGCTCCGGCTCATCAATCGCGAGACCGGCTTGGCTCGCGCCACGGTGCGCAAGTACGCCTTCGCCGAGGGCTTCCCGCGCCATGACGGGCGCGGGCCAGGGCGCAGCATCCTCGATCCTCATCTCGATCACCTGCACGCTCGCCAGGCTGCGGGGTGCGAGAACGCCATGCAGCTCTGGCGCGAGCTGCGGGATCGCGGCTTTCCCGGCACCGTCAAGCAGGTCAGACGCTGGCTGTCCGAGCGGCGCACGCGCCCCGCCAGGACCACGATCTGGCGCCTCCAGACGCCGTCGCCCATGGCGCAGGTCGCGCCCCCGTCGCCGCCGCTGCCCTCGCCGAAGCAGTTGTCGTGGCACCTCCTGCGCGAGCCGGATGACCTCGACGCCGACGCCGCAGCACTGGTCGCGCGCGTGCTGCAGGATGACGAGGCTGCCAAGGTCGTCGGGCTCGGTCGGCGGTTCTGTCGAATCGTTCGCAGCCGTTGCAGCGCCGCGCCGGCCAAGCCCGGCATCACCACCGCCTTCGACGCTTGGTTGTCCGACGCCCGTGCCTGCGGTGTGCGGGTGGTCGAGAGCTTCGCCGTCAGCCTCGCTCAGGATGGAGCCGCTGTTCGTGCAGGCCTTCGCCTGCCCTGGAGCAGCGGACAGGACGAGGGGCAGGTCAACCGCCTCAAGCTGTTGAAGCGTTCGATGTATGGCCGCGCCAAGCTCGACCTCCTGCGTCGCCGCTTCCTCCTCGCAGCGTGATCCACCAAACCCGACGAAGAGCCACTCCGCTGGGGGCGGATCAATTGGCGCGGGCAGAGTGGTCGTAGGCCATAGGATCCTCGCGGACACGCGACAGCGGCGTTCCGCGGAGTGTCGGGAGCACCCTGGAAAGACACAAAGCGGTGTCGGCCGACGAGACGCTCAACCTCAGATCCATTTAGGACTAAATACCTATGCGGAAGTTTGGGTCTGCGGTGGCCAGAACTTTGGGTTCGCTACGCGCGTAGCCCCGGGGGTGAGGATGCGGATCTTAGGGTCCGGGAGCAACTGTGGATGAGAGCATAAGTTGAGCATCGCGCGAGGCGAAGGTTGCCATGTGATGCGCTCAGTTATCAGTCCTCAACCTAGCGAGTCCTGAATCGCTAGCGAGCTGGCGGACATTTGGGACGGTACTGGCAAGGAGGGCGCCTGATCGGCGTCCTCCCCATGCCGCGGAGAACAAAACAGATACGACCTCGCTTAGGGCGGAGCGGCTTCGGACCGCCCTTCGCCAAAGCTGGATCCAACCAGCAGCACCGGCGGCGTAATAATCAGGCCGACCTTCATGTACTGGCCCCAGGTGATGCGCTGGCCCTTGCTCGCCAGCACGTGCAGCCAGAGCAGGGTGGCGAGGCTGCCGATGGGCGCGAATTTCGGCCCAAGATCGCAGCCGATCAGGTTGGCGTAGACCATCAGTTCGCGGGTCAGCGGCGACAGGTCCGGGGCTTGCTGGATCGAGAGCACCCCGACCAGCACGCTCGGCATCCGGCGGCTCGCAGAGCTTCAACGCCGTGAACAGCCTGCGCGTGCTCGGGCGCTGGATGCGGATGATTGCCACCCCGAATCAGTCTTCGGTGACGATGGCCTACAAGGAGTTTGACGAAGCCGGCCGCAAGAGGCCGAGGCCGCCCTACGACCGGGTGGTGGAGGTCTGCGAGGCACTCATAAAGTTCACGCTGCTGACCCGCGAGCGAGCTGACTACCTAGTGGATCGCTACAGCGAGCGGAAAGAGCGGGAGCCTGAGAGCCTGAGAGCCCGAGAGCCCGAGAGCCCGAGAGCCTGAAGGCGGTGGCGGCCGACATCGGTTTTGTGAAGCGGTAGTCAAGCGCTTGACCTTCCCCCTATGGGAAGGATCACAATCACGCAGCATCCTGCGGAGGACACCAAGCCATGAAGAACCTGATTGCGAGCGCGACAGCCTTGCTACTGCTGAGCGCTGCCCCTGCTCTCGCCATGAGTTGCTGCGGTGGCAGCAAGGGCAAGGGCGCGATGATGTGCGGGAAAGGCAGCATGGCAATGAACCACGCCCAGAAGGGCAAGAAGGGTGGTTGCTGCTGCGAGAGTATGAGCGGCGGCAACATGAGTAAGCGTACCTGAGCTGCGCCAGGTCGTGCCGCAATCAGGCCGGGCCGACTGCCCGGCCTTTTTTGCGCGTGCCATCGGTCAAAACTCGTCCCAACGCGCACGCAGCACTCACACCTGACCGACAAAGCTGATGCGCCAGCGGCGCGGCGCAGCTAGGCGAAACTTCATAATTCAAGATTTCCGGATGGCTCGCGGTAGGCGCTGCCAGTCAGGCTCTTGGAAGGCGCGAAAGTCTCGACCGGAACTCAACTCATAGGCTCCGATTTCCACCAGCTCTAGACATTGGGATGTGGCTGCTCGAAGGTCCGACTGGGGTCGAAAGCGGCCCTGGGTCAATATTCGATCAATGAGCTGACGGCCTGCTCGTTTCACAAACGGCGCCCGCATCAACTTTGGGGTCTCCCCAGCGAACGTTGTGATCGGTCCGATGGATATCCTGCGCTCGATCGATCGGTCGGCGCGAGGCTCAGGAGGTTCGCGGGTGCGCTGGGCTGCGCGAACGAGGGAACGGTCGCGCCGGCCGTAGACCAAGCGGAAAGCGTCGGGCTCATGATGGGCCTGCCTGCCGCCCGCCTTGGCTCGATGAGACAGCTTTCAGGCGGGTGGCAGACCCGATGCAGGGTAGCTGACGATGAGGTTGTCGAACTGCGAGATGCCCGAGCAGCTCCTCGCGTACACAGGGACGGCAAGTGCAACCACTACAAGGGTCCTGCATAATATTCAGCAAGCAGTTCCCACTCCTGTCCGGAAATTAGATGATCATCGCGCCTTGAGAACTCAGGCGCGTTATGCAGCTGCTCCTCCGTGATGTTTGTGCGATAGCCTTGCAGGCCCAAATCGTAGTGCAGATAATTCCACGGAATTGTGTGACTGTCTGAACTTCCGCCAATAAATTTTCTGAACGAGGTGACTGCATAAGCGACATTGCCATTTACCTTCTCAATCACAAGGCGCTTGATTATCCCAATTTGTTTTCCGTTTGCGTCGTACACAGCAGTGCCTTCGACACGACTGCTCTCGATGAACGGGTGGCTCGGAGCTGACGTCGTATGCGCGTCTGACATAGTTCATCTCCTTTAGTTCTGCGCCAACACAGATGGTAAACGCGCACTGCCACTTTGTTGTGCCGTCTCAAGGAGCATCAGGGACATTGGTCCGAGAATCGTGAGCCCGCCGACGAGGCACCTCGATGAGTTGGTCTCCCTCGTGTCAGGGGGCTGAGGATGCGATCCGCCGCACTCAGTTCCGAAGCACTTTGTCCGTCGGGATAATTTCGGCCTGTTGGCCGTAGCGACCGCGTCGGAGCATGGGCGCAGCGCCGGAATTTAATCCCATTGCCATATACCCGAACCTGCTATGACGCAGCCGCCGCTGACGGACCGCTTCTGCCTCGGTAGCGGACGTTCGAAGTGACCGCTGGGGAAGTCCGCAAGGGACTGTGAGTTCGCGTGAGGCGAGGACAAGCTAAAGGTCCGAGTGGGGCCGAAAGCGGCCATGAATGGCGATCCGTTAAAAGTGCGCCTATCGCGAACCGGTGGTGCTGGTCTTCGGACGCATACCGAAATCGAACCGACGCCAGCGTACGGATATCAAGGCGTCAGCCCACGCAACCGCAACTCAATCGGATAGTTACGATATCTCGGGGGCGTTCTCCAGTAAAGGAGCGTACCGTGACGAGATCAGAAGCAAAGTTCCTGGATTACATCAAGAAAAAACCTGGGATGCCAGATGCCAGTGAGCTTGAGCGTCTCCGGGATATATTGGATCGGATGCAATGGCAGCACATCTTTAGCTGGGTGGAGCCGAAGAAGGCTGCACGTTCTGATTGAGAATGATGGGAGGGGCATGTGCCTTTTGGTAGGCCCCCTCCCATACCCAAACCGGACCATGCGGGACGGCTGCCCCAGGTAGTGAGCGGCCGCCCCGGCCGAAGGTCCGCTGGTGGAACGTTACCGGCTGTCTAGGGTGTGCCTACCGAAGGAGCGCTGATGTCGCACAGCCGAATAAGGGGCAAGCGAACTTCTGACCCCTTCCGGATAAGCGAGGCTGCTCAAGGAAGTCCGTTCAGGTCGCGGGACCTGACATCCATCCCGCTGAACGTGTCCACCAAGGGGATCGCTCCCTCGCTCTACCAGACAGCCAAACGAACGTGAACATGAGCTCGATCCACGAGGAGGCGACGGTCGCGCACCGGATCGAGCTGCGTTCGAGGAACGTTTATTTCCCCGGAGCGAAGCGGCGGACGTGTCTCTACACATGGTGACCTGGAAGCGGAGGATGTGAGAGCTTTACGAGGGCGATAGCGACCGTGCGCATCGGTTTCGTTACGGCCTGCTCGCCTGTGACTTGACCACCCTCCTGTTCATCGTCGTGTCCTCGTTCATGCCCCGCCCCCCATGGGTCGAGGTGGTCGATATTCTCATCGGTGCCGCGGTGTCTGCCGACTTCCTCTCGCGACTGTCGATCTGCCCACGACCGGCCCGAGAGTTCCTGCGGCCGACGACCTGGGCGGACGTCGCCGCTATCGCCTCCTTCCTGGCGCCCATCGTCGGCGAGGGCGCCGGATTCCTGCGCATCCTTCGCACGCTGAGGCTGCTGCGGACCTACCAGCTGCTGGATCGGCTGCGAGCAGACTTTCCGTTCTTCCGCCGCAACGAGGAGGCGATCATTGCGGTGCTGAACCTCGCGGTGTTCATCTTCATCATGACCAGCATCGTCTATGCGACGCAGCATCGCACGAATCCAAATATCGCCAACTACGTTGACGCGCTGTATTTCACGGTGACGTCGCTGACGACGACGGGCTACGGCGACGTCACTCTACAGGGGACCAGCGGGCGGCTGATCTCCGTTGTCGTGATGATCTGCGGCGTGACCCTGTTCCTGCGCCTCGCCCAGGTTCTGTTCCGGCCCAACAAGGTGCGCTTTGCCTGCCCGACCTGCGGCTTGCAGCGCCACGAACCGGATGCGGTTCACTGCAAGGCTTGCGGCACGACCCTGAACATTCCCGATGAGGGCGCTGATTGAAGGTCGGAGCGGCCGCGGTGCTGTCTTGGAGATCAACGTTCGATGCCGCGAGCCTGACCACCCTGAGCATCCTGCACCCGCGTTACTTCGAGGCGCCAAGCTCCCATTGAACGGCGAGCGCGACTTGGAACTGCGGTGTGTTCCGGTTGAGTCCGAAGCCCACGGCTGCACCGAGGATCGCACGCTGGTCTCTCAGGCGGTGTCGCACACCCGCCTGCGCCAAGCTGTAATCTGGCTGACCCATCTCCTGCTGCTCGCGTGCGTAGGTGATGACCAGAGCCGTGTCGCGGGTGAGTGCCTGTCCGGCTGAGGCGTTGACGAGATAGCGGGTCATCCGTTCCCCAGGGGCTGGATCGAAGCGGTGGACGGTACCGATGTTCAGGCTCACGCTGAGCGGACGCTCGCCAGCCATGAGCGTCTTGCCGAAGAGGGCTGTCGCCTCGGTTTCGTACGCCGTGCCACCCGGTCCGTAGAGGGAGCGCACGCGGCCGAGCAAGCCGACAATCGGCCAGGAGCCGCTCTCCTCCGTCAACTGGTAGAGCGCACCCAGCCGGGTCGTTCCGCCGAGAGCTGCACGCTCCTGCTCCGAGCTGGGTCCACCCCCTTCGGTCGACACTGTTCCGAGGCGACGGCGCACGTCCAGGTTACCGTAAGCGCCTGTTTGGCCGATGCGGAGGTCGAGATTGGGTAACACGCCGTAGCTCAGCTCGGTCTCGGCGCCCCAGGTACTTCGCACGCGGCCTGTCGCGGCTCGCTCGTAGGATCCGACGATGGAGTAGGCTGCCTCACCGGGCGGCGTGGCGTGCGGGTCGGTGACCTCGAAGGGATCATCCGCCAGGGTGATCGGCTCGTCCTGTGCCGCAGTCGCCCCCGGGAACGCCAGTGCTGCCGCCAAGGCTAGCCCCCAGGCAGCCGTGACGGACGGAGCCCGGCATCGCACTCTGCCGCCTCGTGGTGCGTTCTTCATCGGGTCGGAGCTTACGCTTAAGCACCCAGCAGCGCGATGGCAGCATCCGACGGCCCGAGGCGGTTGAGCGTTGCGGAGGTCTCGATGCCCGATTGGCAGGCTCTGTTCGTGCCGGAGCACTCCCTGCTGGAGATCGCCCTGCGCGGCACGATCATGTACTTGGCCCTGTTCCTCGTCATGCGGTTTGTCATGCAGCGCCAGGCGGGCGCCGTGAGCCTGGCCGACCTCTTGGTCATCGTGCTGATCGCCGACGTCTCGCAGAACGCCTTCTCGAACGAGTATAAGTCGCTGACGGAGGGGCTCCTGCTCGTCCTGACCATCGTTGGCTGGAACTACGCCATCGACTGGCTGGCCTTCCGCGTTCCTGACTTTGAGCGCTTCATCACGCCCAAGCGCCTGCCGCTTGTCGTCGATGGCCGCATCTGCTGGCGGAACATGCGCCGGGAGATGATCACGCACGCCGAGTTGATGAGCCAGCTTCGCCAACAAGGCATCGACGATCCCGTCCTCGTTCGGCTCGCCTCGCTGGAAGGCGACGGTTCCATCAGCGTGATCCGCCAAGATGATGAGGAGCCGAACGGCAAGCCGGAGGATCGACGCGCTGTAACGTGAGGCGGCGTGCAATTCGGAAAGGCTGTCGTCGGCTGATAGACAGCTACGCGTAGATCGAGCCTCATTGACGTATCAACTCGGCCGAGCGCCTGCGAAGCGCGCTCTCGTACAGCAAGCGTTGCATCCGGTTGGGATCGCGTTCAGTCATTGGGCCGGAGTGCGCAACGAGAAGAATGCCCGCAACGGGCCGCAAGCAGCGGTTCAGCACTTTACCGGTCCAAAGTCGGTTTTTGGTGCAGAGGCGATTGAGAGATGTGTGAAATGCACTTCGGCAGACGTCATGGCCTACATAATGGTCTGCCGAAGTCGTATTTCATGGGAGCCGCGGTCGCCGCCGCAACACACAGTCCGGATCGGTGACATCAGGGGGTGTGGACGGCCGCGATAGCCTCGATCTCGATCATCGCCGCAGGATCGTAGAGCGCCTTAACCTCCGCAATCGTGTCGGCTGGATAGGGTTCGGAGAAGAACTGTCGCCGCAACTCGACCACATCCTTGAAGTGGCTCATGTCGGTGACGAAGATCGTCACTTTGACGACATCCTTCAGGCTCGATCCACCGGCCTCAAGTGCGCGGCGCAGGTTAGCGAAGGCCTGTTCGCCCTGTGCCCAGAAGCCGCCCTCGACGATCCTGCCGTCATCCGCGGCGCCCGCTTGGCCAGAGATGAAGAGCAGGTTTCCGTAGCGAATGCCCTGCGAGAGCAGGAACGGCGCATAGTTGTCCGGTTCGGTGACCACACGTTCCAACATCGTCTATCTCCTGTCGCTGCGTTATGGCTGCGGGCCGTGCTGGAAATCTCCGCGGTCCGGCGACGGCACATGCATGCGCCGATCCGCGGAAGCGCGTGTCAGGCTGCGAGCTCGCTCGGCTTGATGTTGGCGATGGGCCCGAGGATGGTGGGGTCGAACGCGGTCACCTCCCGCTCGGCCCGGACGCGGTTCGGGAAGTCCGGGTTCGCGAGCGCGGCCTTGCCGAGCGCCACGATGTCGGCCCCCGCGGCCATCACCTCCTGCGCCCGCGCCGCATCCTGCACGCCGCCGTTGGCGATCAGCGTGACATGCGGTGCGTAGCGGCGAGCCAGGGCAACGAGGCTGTCACGACCTCCCTCGAAGGCAGGCTCCCACACCTTGTGCTCGGTGACGTGGAGGTAGCTGGCTCCGGCCTCGGCGAGTGCGCCGAAGATGGCCTCGGCGTCCTGCTCGCGACCCGCCCACTTGTGGCTGAAGTCGTTGACCTTGCCCTGCGAGATGCGCACGCCAACCGGGACGCCGGCCCGGACCGTGGCCCGAACCGCATCGAACACGGCGCGCACGAGCGTGGTGCGCCGACGCGTGTCGCCGCCCCACCGGTCGTCGCGCCGGTTGGCGTAGTCGGTCAGGAACTGGTCGATGAGGTAGCCGTTCGCGCCGTGGATCTCGATGCCGTCGAACCCGGCCGCGACCGCCCGTGCCGCCGACGTGGCGAAGCCTTCGATGGCGTCCGCGATCTGCTCCTCGGTCATGGCGGTGGGCATCGGATAGGCGCCCTTGCCGTAGTAGAACTCCATCTGGTGACCCTTGGGCTGCACGGCCGAGGGTCCGATGGTGGTGTCGCGAAAGCGGTTGCCCTGGCTGATCGCACCCGCATGCATGAGCTGCGCGAAAATGCGCGCGCCATGCCGATGCACGGCGTCCACCACCGGTCGCCAAGCCTGAGACTGAGCCTCGTTGGTAATGCCGGGCTGGCGAAGGTAGCCCTGGGCAAACGCCTGGTCGGTATAGATGCCTTCGGTGACCAGGAGCCCGAAGCCGCCACGGGCGAAGCGCTCGTAATAGCGGGCCATCGTCTCCGTGGCGGTGCCGTCCTCGGAAGCGCTCACACGTGTCATCGGGGCGACGGCCAAGCGGTTACGAAGCGTCAACCCGGTTATATCGGTGGCGGTGAAAAGGCCGTTTGCGTCCTTGCTCATGTTCGGCTTCCGATCGGCTCTCGCTGCTCGTTTGACAGCAAGATAGCCGCAGGGTCGGCCATTCAGTAGCCGTGATGGACGATAAGCATTTTATCGGTCAGTGATATGCCGATGAATCTTTTGGATGTGGCCCTGTTCTGCGCCATCGTCACGACCGGCAGCCTCTCGGCCGCCGGGCGGCAGGCGGGACTGTCTCCGATGGCGGTCAGCCGGCGCCTTGCGGCGCTGGAACACGAGCTCGGGGTGCGCCTGATCCACCGCACCACGCGCTCCGTGGCTCTGACAGCGGACGGCGAGACGTTCCTGCCGCTCGCTCAGACGATGCTGGAGGCGCAGGAGGCGGCGACGGCGGCCTTCTCCGAACAGCACGAGGGCTTGAGCGGGGTCCTGCGCGTGACCGCGCCCCACCGCATCGGCCGGGCTCTCGTCGTACCCCTGGTCGTCCGGCTGATGGCCGAAAACCCGCGCCTCAAGGTCGACTTGACCTTCTCGGACGGGATCGTGGACATCGCGGCCGCCGGTATCGACGTGGCGGTTAGAGTAGCAACCCTGCAAGCGTCCGAGCTGGTCGCCGTTCATGTGGCGGACAACCCACGCATCCTGTGTGCCGCGACGGCCTATCTCGCTGCGCACGGATGCCCCGAGCGTCTCGCCGACCTCGACGCACACGCCTGCCTGACACTGCACGCGATGGACGCCTGGACGTTCCGCCAAGCCGGGCATCCCATTGCCAAGCGCATCAAGGGCAGACTGGCCGCCAGCAGCGTCGATACGGTGCACGCCGCCTGCGTCGCCGGAGCCGGGCTCGCCTTGCTGACCTATTGGGATGTGGCACAGGACTTGGCCAATGGCACCCTCAAGGCCCTAACCCTCAACGATGCCGAGCCGGAGCAGTTGGCCATCTGGGCCGTGCTCCCAACCCGGCAACACATGCCGGCGCGCGTGCGTCGGTTCATTGACGGGCTCAAGTCCGCGTTGGTGGTGTCTCTTCCAAACGTACCGACATCAGGAAGCCTCTTCTCATCCTGATGGACGGGTCAGACAGCCTGAGGGGCGGGAACCGTTGCACGCACTGATCTCGGCGGCGTCCCAGCAAGGGATCCCTTCCGCCCAGACGCGGTCGGCGGAACGATTTGGCCCTGTTCCCCGTCTCTGGTTGACGCTCGTCTTCCTGCCGTTTCGCCTCCTGCGAGGGCTCATACGGCTTCGCCCCACGGCCGACGCTTCTCCATGACCGCGGCGGGACGTTCCCCGGAACGGTAAGGTTGAGCTTCGAGTTTAGGCGGCGCCAATCCAGGGGGCTTCCTTGAGACCATCTCTTCTCGCAATGTTGGGGCTGCTGCTTGTGGCCGACCCGAACACTTCCGTCGCACAAGGCGTTCAGGAAGCACCCGCTGCGTCCGCCGAGGCGGACGAACCGCGCCCTGGGCCGCCTCCTCCGTTACCGGACATTTCGGACCCGAACGGCCGGGCCGGCGAGGCCCTGAACGAACCAGGCGAGCGCTCCGGCATCCCGAAGGCCCTACGCGCCTCGGGCTCCAAGGCGGGCGGGCCAGCCAACGACCTCAACTCGAGCGGCCGGGCCGAGGCGCCGGCACCGCCGAAAGGAAACCTTAGCCGGGTCGTCGCCGGGAAAGAGCTGTTCCACGGGAACTACTGCGGAAAGGGCCAGCGGGGCGAGGGTCTGCCGCCGACGGATGACCTCGACGCCGCGTGCATGCGCCACGACGCCTGCTACGACACCGCCGGGTACAGCTCATGCGCCTGCGACGCGACACTGAAGCGGGACGCAGCCATCGTCTCGGATAGCCCGAGCGTATCGCTCGAAGTCCGGCGAAGGGCTCTTAGCGTCATCGAGGCGGCAACCGCGATGGACTGCCGCGCGCCGTGACCCCGGCCGGGTGATTGGAGCTGCGAACCAATACTGCTCAACTTTGGACGCCTGCATCCGTCGTCGCCGGAACCGAAATTCTTCGTCAGGTGTTGAATCCCGAACCCTCATTCACTTGTAGCATAAAGACTGCAGATGCCTGCTTTCTCGAAGCCACGCCTTATGATTGCATTAGCATTTGCGGCTGGAGCAGCTTCCACTGCAGCCTTTATTGCAATCGGGTCCGACAGAACTATGACTTCTCAGGAGGGAACGGAAGCAAAATTGCCTGCCTCGGCCGTTGCCTCTCCAGCCGAGTCCGGCTTGGGTAGCTGGGTAGATCCTAATCAACCCGCTACAACGAAGCATGCCGCCGGTGTTGTCTCGCCGAATCTGGTATTCCAAGCTGAGGCTCCAACAGAGGAGCCTCGAGATATTCCTGATCAAGCGAACAAGCTGGCATCTGGGCTTGCTGTACCCGTGCCCCCCCGCAGACCAGAGCATTTCCGCATTATCGCGAACTCAGCCGATCGAAATGCCCGTACGCTTGCAACCGAAGATCGCGTCAGAAAGATTGTTGTTCCCAATCAAGCTGATAGCACTCCTCGAAACAAGAAAGCGGTACAGTTCAGCGTACAGCGCCATGCTGGAACTAAGGAGGATACGGCCAAAAGAGAGATACCTGAGCCCAGGCAGCACGTCACCTCGACTCAGCCTAATGGGGTGATGCAGTGGCTCATTGAGCCTTCCCGCTTCTAAAACGGCAATTACCCCGAGAGATGCTGCTGGAGCGAGACATATAAGGACCGCTTAGCGTCTAAATGGCATCCATCAATAAATACAGTCCTATGGATTTTTCTTTAGCTGCTCGGCGGAATAGCGGATGAAAACTTATAAATTGATAGCGCTTCTGGCTCCGCTTGCTGCATGTTCGTCCTCCGCGCAGGCCATCAGTCTGGCCGAGATGAAGGAACGCACAGCAGTCATTGCCAGCCGCTATCTCGAAATTTGGTCTGCCAATAATGCGAGTCCGATTTCAGGCGTGCCATACATGTACGGACCAACAGTGGTTTTCTACGGCAAACGGTATACTCAGGCCAATCTGGTGGACGAAAAACGGCGAGCTATACGTCAGTGGCCGGTGCGGCAATACGTTCATCGACCCGGAACACTCAAGATCAATTGCAATGCATCCACACTGAAGTGTGCCGCGCGTTCAACGATTGATTTCGACGCAAGTAATCCTAGCAAGGGTACGTCCAAATCTGGCTCAGCTAAGTTCGATTTAGGTGTCTCCTTCGCTGACCGTCATCCCGTTATTCTCTACGAGGGTGGGAGCCTAAACAGCCAACGTGCCGGCAGATAGGCGTTCACGGCTCGAAGAAACAATGGGCCTCAGACCCCCCGGAAGATCCCGACCAGGATGACCGTGAGCAGCACGGAGATTAGGATCGAGCCAAGACAGCCCAACCGGTTGGAGAAGAAAAAGAACATGCCGGGAATACCGCTGCGGACAGCAGGTGGTTCCGTGAGGATCAGCAACAGTGGCAATCAGGCTAAGGCCGGGGTCGCTCGAGTCTGGTCCGTTCGCCCAAGCAACAGCTGTCGGCCCTCAAGTTACGGTTCTCTCGTCCAAAAAGCGCCACTTCCAGACCTTCAAACATGGCTTCTGGAATGGCCGCTCTTGTCCCGCACGCTGCCACTGCCCGCAATGTTCAAGCCGGGTGACACAAGATCCTGATGTCGTGACCGCCGCTTAAAGGTTCGCTTCTTCCGACCAAGCGGACGTCTCGGCCGGCAGGCTTAAGGGTCTGCCAGAGGTCAGGCGTTCGCCTCCACCTTGTCCGGCTTTGCGCCGTTCGCAGACCCTCGGCTTTGCCCTCTAAAGATCCGTTCATGATCTAAGTCCGGACCTTATCCTACTTTGCGGAGCTGTATCTTCAGCTGATCAGACAGAGGCTCGCGGCTCGACACAGACCAGGCCGGGGCGCAGCGAGTCTCCAGCGCCGTCCAAGCGGCAGGCGCGCTGCTCGGGAGCCTGTCAGCCAGGCTCGACGCCGGGGCCGTCACGGTCAGCAGCGGCGTGGCCGCGGGCGTCCGCACGGGCGGGGGGCCCGCTAATCCTCTACCGCCTCGCCGGTACGGCGCTCCACGGGGCCGAGGCCTGCTGGCGCAACCAAACCCGCTACGCATGCCGTCCCCATGCCGAGGAGGGCAGCAAGCCCGCGACATTCCATTTCGAGCCGGTTCACAGCCTCGGCCATCCAACAATCACGCCGTCCTAACCCACCCGGCTTTGACATCCTCGAGAGTCGGTCAGGCTGCGGTCACCTGACGGTTCAGGCGTGCGGCGAGTTGGTCGGCGAATTTGCTCGCCGCGACCGGGAGCAGACGTCCGCGCAGTTGCGCCAGCACGACACTCATCGGTTCGAGATCGCGGGCATCGATCAGACGGCTGCGCAGGTGCGGGTCGTCGGGAATGCCGCTCGGCACCTGGAAGCTGACGACATCCTCCCGCAGGACGACGTTGCGCAGAAATTCCAGCGATCCCGATTCCACGGTCGCGCGCATCTCGACCCCGCGCCGGGCGAGCGCCTGCTCAATATGGTGGCGGATGGCGAGCGAACGGTCGGGCAGCGCCAGGGCGTGGCCGAGACAGTCGCGCAGCCGGATCGGCCCGTCCTCGGAGGCCAGGGGATGGCTCGCCCGCATGAGGGCGCAAAGGGACTGACGGCCGGCATAGAGCGCATGCAGCTCCGCCGAGGGCGGGGGCTGGAGGATGAGCGCGAGGTCGGCCTCGAACGAGACGAGGGCGGCCACCGCCTGGACATGATCGCGCACCTGCACGGTGAAGGCGACCTGGGGAAACTGTGCCCGGTAGGTCTCGACCTCCTCCGGGATCATCCGGGTGACGAAGGCTTGACTGCAGGCAAGCGCCACGTGGCCTCGGCGCACGCCGGAAAGGTCGGCGATCTGCGAGCGCACCCGGTCGAGGTCCGCGGCCTGGTCGCGGATGTGCCGCGCCAGCAATTCCCCCGCCGCGTTCAGCCGCATCCCTTGTGCAAGGCGCTCGAAGATCGGCGTTCCGAGCTCGTACTCGATGTCCTGGATCTGCCGGGTCAGCGCCGAGGGCGTGATGTTGAGGCGCTCGGCTGCCCGCCGGATCGATCCGCTGCGAGCGACCTCGGCCACCGCGGTAAGGCTGCGCAGATGCTTCATCCCGGTCCTCCCGCACGGTGTTGCCAAAAATTCAACAGCGCCGTCAAGAATTAGCACTTCCCGGCAACAGCCCTGCTTCCTAGGCTCACGGCCTCGGTACATGCAGGAGCCGCCCGATGATCGACCGCCGCAGCCTCCTCGCCGGTCTCGGAGCCGGCCTCGTCGCGAGTTCACTCCCCGGCCGCGTTGCGCGGGCACAGGCCGCTCCGACCGTCATCCGGATGGGCTCGCTCAAGCTCATTCACTCGATCGCGCCCCACTTCTACGAACGCTTCACGCCCGAAGGCGTGCGGGTCGAGGTCATCCCGTTCGAGAGCCCGACCGAGGGCAAGAACGCCGTCGTCACCAAGTCGGTGGATTTCGGCACGTTCGGGCTCGCGGCAGCGACGCTCGGGGCCGCGGCGGGCGAGCCGATCGTCGTGATCGCCTCTACCTGCAACCGCGGCATGGGGGTGATCGCTCGCAAGGATTCCGACATCCGGACGATCAAGGACCTGCGCGGCAAGCGCGTGGCGATCTGGCCCGGCAGCACGCAGGAGGTGTTCGCCCTGGAGCGGATGCGCATGGAGGGACTGTCCGTGAAGGACATCACCCCGGTGCGCATCTCCTTCTCGGAGATGCACCTCGCGCTCGCCCGCGGCGACGTCGATGCCTATGTCGGCGCCGAGCCCGCCCCCGGCGTCAGCCTCGCCTCGGGCATCGGGCAGCTCGTCGAGTACCCCTACGGCACCGAGATGGGCTCGCTCAACATGGTGTTCGGCGCCCATCGGGACACGCTGGCCGAGCGGCCCGACCTCGTGCGCACCATGCTGCAGATCCACCGCAAAGCCACCGAGTTCGCCGCCAAGGACCGGGAGGCGATGATCGCCATGGCGGTGGCCAAGCTCGGCCAGAAGCGCGAGGCGCTGGCGATCTCGGCCCCGAACGTCGAACTCACCTGGAAGCTCGGGCCCGACGAGGTGCGGCAGGCCAAGATTTATGCCGATCGCATGCTGGCACTAAAGCAGATCAAGCGCCTTCCCGAAGACGGTTTCATCGACACCCGCTTCGTCGATGCCATGAGGGACGCGTGAGCGCCGCGATCGAGGGCGCCGCCCTCCCCGCCGCCTTGCCGACCGCCATGCCGGCTCAGGGACAGAGCCCAAGGCCGAACGCCCCGCTCCGCAACCTCCTCGACCGCTTGCGCGGCCCTGTCCTCGCGCTGGTGGTGCCGCTGGCGGCCCTTGCGCTCTGGCACTTCGCCACCGCGAACCGGCCCTACAGCCTCGTCCCGCCTCCCGCTGAAGTGTGGCTGGCCCTGCGCGACATGGCGTTCGGCGGGATCAACGACGACGCCTTCAGCGCCACTCTCTGGGCCCATCTCTGGGCCTCGCTGTCGCGGGTCTATGGCGGCTTCGCATTGGCCGCCGCGGCGGCCCTGCCGCTCGGACTGATGATCGGGCGGGTGCCCCTGGTCCGGGCCCTCCTCGATCCCGTGCTGCAGATCCTGCGCCCGATCCCTGTCACCGCGTGGCTGCCGCTGGCCATGATCCTGTTCGGGCTCGGGGCCACCTCGGCCTTCTTCCTCGTGTTCCTGGGCGCCTTCTACCCGATCCTCGTCAACACCGTGTTCGGCGTGCGTTCGGTGGAGCCGCGCCTGTTCGAGGCGGCGGCGATGCTGGGCTGCACGGGTCCCGCCCAGTTCCTCCGGGTGGTGCTGCCCGCCGCCCTCCCCTCGATCTTCACCGGACTGCGGCTCGGCCTGGGCTTCGCCTGGGTGGTGATCGTGGTCGGCGAGATGACGGGCGTCCAGACCGGCCTCGGCGCCGTCATCATGGAGGCGCGCCAGCTCTCGCGCACCGAGATTGTGATCTGCGGCATGGGCGTGATCGGCGTCGCCGGCTTCGTCTCGGACTGGATCGTCATGCGCATCGGTCGCCGCCTCCTCTCGTGGAGCCCCTCCCATGGCTGAGCCCACCGTTCCCATTCTGACGATCCGGGACGTCTCGAAGACCTACACGGCGCAAGGCCGACGGACGGAGGCCCTGCGCGGCGCCGGCCTCACCGTCCAGCGGGGGGAGTTCGTCTGCCTGCTCGGTGCCTCGGGCTGCGGGAAGTCGACCCTGCTGCGCATCGCCGCCGGCTTCGAGGCGCCGAGTTCGGGCCAGGCCCTGATGTGGGACAAGCCGATCGCCGGTCCCGCCCCGAGCCGCGGTATGGTGTTCCAGGATTACGGCCTGTTCCCCTGGCTCTCCGTACGCGACAATATCGGCTTCGGCCCCAAATCGCGGGGCCGCCCCGCGGCGGAGGTCCGCGAGACCGCGCGCCGATACATCGATCTGGTCGGTCTCGGCCGCTTCGCCGACGCCTATCCACACCAGCTTTCGGGCGGCATGAAGCAGCGCGTGGCCATTGCCCGGGTGCTCGCCAACGAGGCCGAGATGGTCCTCATGGACGAACCGTTCGGCGCCCTCGACGCCATGACCCGCGAGCGCCTCCAGGACGAACTCCTCGACCTCTGGGCCCGGACCGGCCTCACCGTGCTGTTCGTCACCCACGCCATCGAGGAGGCGATCTTCCTCGCCGACCGGATCGTGATGATGTCGCCGGGGCCGGGCCGGATCGAGGCCGTCCACACCGTCGACCTTCCGCGGCGCCGGGACGTGTCGAGCCCTGCCTTCAACGATCTGCGCCGCATGCTGTCGGCCCAGCTCCACAGCCACCACGCGCCGAAGGCCGCCTAATGGCCGCGGCCGATGCCGTACACTGGCGCGACCTCGACCGCGCCGCGCTCACCCGGGCCTACGACAATTCGGGGGCGGTCCGGGACAGCGCCGCCCTCGTAGCAGGTTGGCGTGCCCGCAGCACCGCCTTCCGCGAAGGCAAGGCGGGGCAGACCTTGGCCTACGGCCCCGGCCCGCGGCAGGCCGTCGATCTCTACCGCTGCGGCGCGGCGGGGGCGCCCTGCCTCGCCTTCATCCATGGCGGCTACTGGCAGCGCAACGCCCGCGAAGACTTCACCTGCATGGCCGAGGGGCCGCACGCCCTCGGCCTCGACGTGGCGCTTATCGGCTACACCCTGGCCCCGGAGGCAAGCCTCACCCGGATCTCCGAGGAAGTCGGGGCGGCTTTGCGCCTGCTGCGGCAGAAGATCGGACCCTCGCGCCTCGTCGTCGCGGGCTGGTCGGCCGGCGGCCATCTCGCGGCGCTGATGGCGACCCTTGCGGCCGACACGGTCGATGCCGCCCTGGCCGTGAGCGGGATCTTCGATCTCGAACCGATCGCCGGGACCGCACTCAACGACGCGCTGCGCCTCACCGATGGGGAGGTCGCCGAGCTCTCGCCCATCCACCGCCTCGCCCCGGACGGGCCGCCCGTCTCGGTGATCTATGGCGGGGCCGAGCTGCCCGAGCTGTGCCGCCAATCCGAGGATTACCACGCCGCCCGCAGGGCGCTGGGCCTCGCTGGCGACCTGCACGTCGTGCCGGGCGTCGACCATTTTCGGGTGCTCGACGCCCTGATCGCGCCGGACGGCCCAATCGCCCGAGAAGGCGCCCGCCTCGCGGGCCTGTGACATTTAACGACGAGGACGGACCCGTGCCTCCCTTCCCGACAATCTCCGCCCTGCACGCGGCCTACGCCAGCGGTCTCGGCCCGCGAGAAGTCCTGGCCGAGACCTATCGGCGACTCGCCGCCATCGACGATCCGGGTATCTTCCTCACCTTGCTGCCCAAGGCAGAGACTTTCGCAGCCGCGGCGGCGCTCGGGCCCTTCGACCCGACCGAAAAACCGCTCTGGGGCGTGCCCTTCGCGGTCAAGGACAATCTCGACGTCGCCGGCCTGCCCACTACAGCGGCCTGTCCTGACTTCGCCTTCGTGCCGCCCGAGACCGCACCTTGCGTCGCGCGCCTGCTGGCCGCGGGTGCGATCCTGATCGGCAAGACCAATCTCGACCAGTTCGCCACGGGCCTCGTTGGCCTTCGCACGCCCCATCCGGCCCCGCGCAATGCCCTGAACGCCGACCTCGTGCCCGGCGGGTCGAGCAGCGGCTCGGCGGTAGCGGTGGCGCACGGGCTCGTCGCCTTCGCGCTCGGCACCGACACGGCGGGCTCCGGGCGGGTGCCGGCCGGCCTCAACAACGTGGTCGGGCTGAAACCCTCGCTCGGGTCCGTGTCGAGCCGGGGCCTGCTGCCGGCCTGCCGGACACTCGACACCGTCTCGGTCTTCGCTGGCACGGTCGCGGATGCCGACCGGGTGTTTCGGATCATGGCAGGCTACGACGCGGCCGATCCCTACTCCCGCGACCTACCCGTGCCGACCCAGCCACCCGGGCTGCCGCCGGGCCTGCGCGTCGGCATGCCTGATGCCGCAAGCCTTCGCTTCGGCGGCGATCCCCTGTCGGAGGCCGCCTTCGTGGCGGGACTCGACGACCTCGCTACCCTCACCGGACGGCCCGATGCAGTCGATCTCGCGCCGATGTTCGCCATCGCCGCGCTCCACTACGACGGCCCCTGGGTCGCTGAGCGCTATCAGGCGATCCGTCCGCTCATCGAGAGGTCACCGCAAGCGCTGCACCCGACCACCCGCGCGGTGATCGGCCGGGCCACGGCCTTTACTGCCGCTGACGCCTTCGCTGGCCTCTACCGGTTGGCCGAGCTGCGCCGAGCCGCTGACGCCGTGTGGGAGCACATCGACGTACTGGTGGTGCCGACCTACCCGCGGCCGGTCGCCTGCGCCGAACTTGAAGTCGACCCGATCGGCCCCAACAGCGAACTCGGGACCTACACGAACTTCGTCAATCTGCTCGACCTCTGCGCGCTCGCGGTGCCGGGCCGCTTCCGGACCGACGGCCTGCCGGCGGGCCTCACGCTGATCGCGCCGCGCGGCCGGGACGGGCTCCTCGCCGCCTTAGGCGCCCGCCTTCACGCGGCGGCCGGCGTCCCGATCGGCACGAGCGGGGAGTCGGTGCCGGTGCCGGAGGCCGGGCCGGCGAGCGCGGTCCCAGACGAAATCGAACTCGCGGTGATCGGCGCGCATCTCTCGGGACTTCCGCTCAACCGCGAGCTGACCGGCCTCGGGGCACGCTTTCTCCGGATGGGCGCCACGCGGCCGGATTATCGACTCTACGCGCTGCCCGGCGGTCCGCCCCGGCGGCCGGGCCTGTTGCGAGTCGCGGCCGGTGCGGGCGCGAACATTGCAGCCGAAGTCTGGGCCCTGTCGCCGGCCGCCTTCGGCCGTTTCGTGGCCGCCATCCCGGCCCCACTCGGCATCGGCACCCTTCACCTCGCTGACGGTACCAGTCCCAAGGGGTTTCTGGTCGAGGCCGAGGGGATCGCCTCTGGTACGGATATCACCCGATACGGCGGCTGGTGGGGTTACCTCGCCGCACAGAGCGACGGAGCGGACCGCCCCACCGCGGTTGAACCCCGGTCCCTCCACGTCGCCTAGCGTTCGCGCGCTTTCTGCGAACCGGTGCGCTTGCGCTGGACCTCGTTGAAAGGCCCAGCCCATCTGCTCACGACTTGAGAGTTCCGCACTCACCCGCGAACGACTGAGAGACCGCTTTTGCGGCTCAACCGGACCTTGACCGGCATCGGCGCAAATGGCTGCTCGGGGTCAGGAATTCGCATTCGGTGTATTTGGTGTGAAGCAGGAGGTCCGCGCGACCCAACCCACCTCTGTGAACGGAACCGCCCGGCACGTGCTTCAATCCTGGGCCGGACCAACGGTGTCGGCCGTGAAGGCTTGGCGTGATCCGAGGGGCTTGGGTCGCCCCGCGGTGCTATCACGGGCAGTCTGGCGCTCCATCTCGGCGTTCAGTTCCGCCCCAAGCAGCACGATGACAACGGACAGCCAGATCCAAGTCATGAATCCGACGCCGGCACCGAGCGATCCGTAGACACGGTTGTAGCTGTCGAAACTGGCCACGTACCAAGAGAACAGAACAGAGGTGCAGACCCAGGAGAGAGAGGCGGCGACGCTGCCCCAGCTGACCCAGCGCCATTTCGCCTCTCGTCGGCTCGGGCCATAGCGATAGGTCAGTGACAGGCTCATGCTAACGAGCAGCAGGAGGGCAGGCCAGCGCAGGATGCGAAGCGCTGTATCGGCAAGTCCGCCCAAGCCTATGCGGCTCAGTACGATCGGTAGGATCACCACCATGCCGGTCGACGCGAGAACGAAGACGATGCCGGTCAGGGTGAACAGGAAGGTGGTTACGTAGAAGCCCACCAGCGATCGCTTCTCGCGCTCTCGGTAGATCACGTTGAGCGCATCGAACAGCGCGCTCACCCCCGAATTCGCGCTCCAGAATGCGATGATCACGCTGAGCAGCGAGGCGGTGCTGAGAGCACCCGTACTCTGCCGGGCGATGCGGACGAGTTGCTCCGACAGCAGATCGAGCACGCCGTTCGGCAGAACGCCTGCAAGCAGGCTCAGGTGCTGTCCGATCGCTGTCGGGTCCGAGAACAGGCCGTAGAGCGAAACGATCGTGGCGAGCGCGGGAAAGACTGCGAGCAGGGCGAAGAATGCGACACCGCCCGCCGTCGCGAGAACCCGATCGCGCTGTAGGGAGAGGACGACCCGCCAGAGGATGTCCCGCCAGCCAAGAGCCGGAATGTCGGTGGGCTGATCAGCCGTGCGGCCACGGTTGGGCTCACGCGATCTGGTGAGCGCGACGCCGATGCTCCGCTCGTCAGGCCCTCGCGTGCTGACGGATCGCCAATCCTCGCCTTCCGCCTCGTCCTGCTGCATGAGGCGCCTCTTCGAGCCTTCAACGGCCCAAGTTCATCAAGACCGAGCCGTAGGCAAGCGCTGCCTCTGTGGAGCGCGGTCGAGCACGCGAAGACTCCGGCTCTCGAACGGATCTTGCTCCGGTGGGTTGACCGCATGTTGGCTGCGCGTCGTTCGGCCCGCAGCGGCACAGCAGAGCGCATCGGTCCCCGGCACCCACGCGAGCGATGATGGCAGAGATCCGAAGGGCCCTGGTTGCGGGCGCGAATGGCATCATCGGCAAGGCGCTGATGCAGGAACTCGCGGCAGCGGATGGTTGGCACGCGCGCGCCCTCTCGCGTCGACCGCACGGATCGAGCGAGGACATCGCGGCGGATCTCACCGATCCGCACACGACCCGCGCCGCCCTCGCGCAGGCCCGAGATACGACGCACCTGTTCTACGCCGCGCTCGCGCCGCATCCGAGCCTCGCCGAAGAGGATCGGGTGAACGGCGCGATGCTGCGCAACCTCCTCGACGGGCTGGACGCCGTCGGCGCGCCGCTGGAGCGCGTGGTCCTGTATCAGGGCGCGAAGGTCTATGGCGTCCACCTCGGGCCGGTTCCTGCACCGTTCTACGAAGACGAGAACCCGCGCCACATCGGGCCGAACTTCTACTTCACGCAGGAGGACGTGTTGCGGCGTCGGGCGGAGCGCGGCGGTGCGGCGTGGTCGATCCTGCGCCCCGACGTGGTGGTCGGCGACGCAGCCGGTAACGCCATGAACATCGCCATGGTGATCGGCGCCTACGCCGCCCTGTGCCGTATGGAAGGGGCAGCGTTCCGTTTCCCTGGTCCCACGCACGTCTACGAGGGCGTGTTCGCCCAGGTAACAGATGCCCGCGCCCTTGGCCGGGCAAGCCTTTGGGCTGCGACAGCGGACGCCGCGCGCGGCGAGGCCTTCAACTACGTACACGAGCCTTTCCGGTGGCGGCGGGTCTGGGAGAAGCTCGCCACCGCGCTCGATCTGCCGCTCGGGCCGCCGGTTCCCATGCGCCTCGCCACCCACATGGCGGACAAGAAGCCGGCCTGGGAGAAGCTGGTGGCGGAACAGGGCTTGAGCGACATGCCCTACGAGCGTGCGGTCGGCTGGGGCTTCGGAGACTTCGTGTTTCACAGCGACTTCGACCTCGTCTCCGACATGGGCAAGATCCGGCGCGCCGGGTTCGGCGAGAGTGTCGACAGCGTCGAGGCGCTGGTGTCCGCCATTCGCCGCCTGCAGGAGGCAAAGGTGCTGCCGCGCTAGTGGCCTGCCCCCAGTTCGTTGTCGCTACGGCGCTTCTAGCGCTCGCCGCACTTAGAAAGATGAGTCTATGTGCGCCGCAAACTTGAGATGTCCGCAGGGATCGGAAGCGGAAGCTCGATGCGCTCGCGATGAACGTCCAAAGCTGACGTGCCGGCAAGCTTGCCGCGGAGATCTTCAAGGCCGTTTCTTCGCGCCATCGGTGAGCGGTAGGTCGATGACACAGCGCAGTTGAGCCTCACTGAGTTCGTAGCTCGTGCGGGCCTTCAGTGCGTAGGGCAGCGCCTTCTCGATCAGGTCACGCCCGTAGCCCCGCCGGATCGGACTGCCTTCCTGGGGCCGGCGGATACCCTCTTCCTGCCAAACCAGCGATAGCCGCCGCTCTTCGTCCTCTCCCCTGTAGGTATCCCAGCTCACCCAGAGCCTCCCCTGCTCGTTGGCGAGAGAGCCGTACTTGCGCGCATTGGTGGCCAACTCGTGCAGAGCGAGAGCGAGTGTCTGCACGCTGACCTTGCGCAGGCGAACCGGCGGGCCCTTCAGCGCCACTCGCGCCTGCATCGCGGCAGCCCCGAACGCGTCGAGCTCGATCTGGATCAACGCCTGGATGGTGATCGGCTCCTTGTCGGAACGTGAGAGTAGACCCTGCACCCGTGAGAGCGCCGCGAGACGGTCGTTGAACCGGTCGCAAAACTGTTCGGTCGGACCAGTCTGGGTCATCGTTTGCTGCGCGATCGAGCGCACCACGGCGAGCAGATTGCGGGTGCGGTGCTGCAGCTCATCCACCAGCACCGCTTGACGCTGCTGCAGCTCATGCAGATCGTGGATGTCCGTGACCGCTCCGTAGCAGCGATCGATCTGCCCAGCAGCATCCCGTATCGGCTCAGCACGGACCATGAACCAGCGGTAGATGCCATCCTTCCCGCGAATGCGGTATTCACGGCTATATGGCCGTTCCTGATCCATGGCGGCCCGGAAGCCCGTGATTGTGTACTCGCGCTCGTCTGGGTGGATCACCGTCTGCCAGCCATAGCCGAGAGCCTCCGGTTCAGATTGGCCGGAATACTCGTACCAGCGCTCGCTGAACCACGTTGCTCGACCGACAAGATCACTGCTCCAGAGAAAGCCGGGAACAAGGTTGGCCAAAGCCTGGAACCGTTCCTCGCTCCTGCGCAGCGCCGTCTCAGCGCGCTCAGCGATCACGCGACGGAGCTCCATCTGTGACATGGCCTGCCGGGCGAGGGCCTCAAGGCTGCTGGCCTGGTTATCCGTAAGGCCTTCCGGCCGCGGCTTGGTGTCGATGACACAGATCGTGCCGAATGCGACACCGTCCGAAGTCACCAGTTGTGCTCCGGCGTAGAACCGGATGTGAGGTTCGCCCGTGACGAGAGGGTTGCCGGAGGTCCGCGGATCGAGCGTCAGGTCCGGGATCACGAAGAGTCCGGCCTGCTTCAAAGCATGACGGCAGACCGATTGCTCGATGGGCATTTCGGAAGGGGCAAGGCCGATGCGGGCCTTGAACCACTGCCGATCTGATCCAACAAGGCTGATGAGTGCGACAGGCGCCTCGCAGATCCGCGAGGCGAGGAGCACAAGGTCGTCGAAGGCCGGCTCTGGAGCCGTGTCTAAGATCGCGTAGCGGCCCAGTGCGTTAGAACGAGCTGTTTCCTCCAGATCAGGCATGGTTGCGTCCGCCAAGGCCGCCTCTTCCAATGAACATACAAGGACGGCGGGGCGCGATTTGTTTCGCCTTCAGCGAGCGCAACCGCTTCCCGCGGTATCGGCGGCGTCCGTCGTGCGCCGAGCAAAGAGACGCATCGCTGAAGCGCCTCGCGATCAACACGTTTTACGCCCGTTCACGCGTCAGCAGCGGACCGACTGCCGTGCGAGAGCGAAGGTCCGGAAGTGTCGCATGTCGTAAGCGAGCCCGGCTCCCGACGATCGTACGGCGTCGCCCCAGGGCATCCGTTCGCGCCGAGACCGCGCTCAGGCGGGGATCGGCGAGCCGTCCCAGCCGAAGACGCCGCCGGTGTCGTCCGCGCTGAGGCCGTTCAGTACGCGCAGGAGATGCGACGCGCTCTCCTCAGGAGAGAAGACGCCGTCGGCCGTCGGGTCCGGCCGGAAGGGCCGCGACAGGCCGGAGGCGACCGTGCCCGGATGCAGGCCCACGACGATCGCCTCCGGTCGACTGCGGGCAACCTCGATCGCGAGCGTTCGCAGAATCTGGTTCAGCGCCGACTTCGAGGCGCGGTAGGCGTACCAGCCGCCAAGTCGGTTATCGCCGATCGATCCGACCCGCGCCGACAAGGCCGCAAACACGCATCGCTCCCGTTGCGCCAGCAGAGGCACGAAATGCTTGGCGACGAGCGCTGGGCCGATCGTGTTGACGGAGAAGACGGTGGCCATCGCGGTGGGATCGAGCGCCTTGACCGTCTTCTCGGGCGAGACGCCTGTCCGGTGAAGAAGGCCGGTGGCGACGATGACCAGGCCGACCGGTCCGGCTTCGCCGACCCTGACCGCCGCCGCCGCAAGCGTCGCCTCGTCGGTTAGGTCGATCGGGAGGGTTCGGACGCCCTGCGGGACAGACGATTCCGAGCGCGAGAGCGCGAAGATGGGCGCGTAGGCAGCAGACTCGGCGAGCGCGCGGATCAAGGCCCCGCCTATGCCGCCGGACGCACCGACGATGACCGCGCTGGTCTGGCGCGAGGCGGTCAAGGCGTGAACTCCCTGTCAACAGCGGAGCCTCGGTAC
The DNA here is from genome assembly GCA_900234795.1 of Methylorubrum extorquens. Taxonomy (NCBI): domain Bacteria; kingdom Pseudomonadati; phylum Pseudomonadota; class Alphaproteobacteria; order Hyphomicrobiales; family Methylobacteriaceae; genus Methylorubrum; species Methylorubrum extorquens. The sequence continues at coordinate 4,743,913 of LT962688.1, read as the reverse complement.
CCTCGGTGAAAAATCAGACTGAGGTTGTTGGCCGGCATCGGGACGCGTTCGACCAAATGCAGATCGTGCGCTCGGCCGGCCGCCGCGACCGCCTCGAGATCGCGGACGCCCCAGGAGGCATTCCTCGCGCGCAGGCTGTCGTCGAACGCGGCGTTGCTCGGCGCGGTGTGGGCGCCATCCTCCCGAAAAGGACCGTAGAGGTAGAGGATACCCCCCTCCGGGAGCGTCGCTTCCGCGCCAGCCATCAGCCCGATGGTCGCGTCCCAGGGGGCGATATGGATCATGTTGATCGCGACAACCGCGTCCACCCGTGTCACCGGCCACGGCTGACGGGTCGCGTCGATCGCCAGTGGCAATCGGATGTTCGCCAGCCCGGCGGCGCGGGCGTGGGCGACGATACTGCGACGGGCCGCCTCATCCGGATCGCTGGGCATCCAGACGCGTGCGGGGAGCGCACGAGCGAAGTGAGCGGCGTGCTCGCCCGACCCGCTCGCGATCTCGAGGACAAGGCCGCGGGGCGGGAGAACGCGCTTGAGGACCTCGACGATCGGGGCGGCGTTGCGGGCCGCGGCCGGCGAAAACAGGGCATCGGACATGGGGCTCTTTTAAGGGGAGCCGGTGCCGACCGCATGCCCTTTCGTGGCGGCACGCCTGCTCGGAGGCAACGACACGACTTCAGCTCGAAGCGCGCAGCTGCGGCGCGGGCGGATCGGGGTGTGATGTTGATGGCTTCCAAAACGGAGTTCCATCATGCCTTCAGCCAGCGGCACCACCCGCCGACCGTGGAACCTCGGCCGCCTCATCGGCCCCAAGCCGCCGTTTAAGCCCAAGTGATGCTTGTTTTACCGTTCCCGAGCCGAATGGCCCGTCATTCCGGTGCGAACCAGCCGACCGCAGCCGTCATCGGATCGCTCGGGCCACCATCCGGGATCAGGACCCGTGTTTCGGTTCGCGCAAAACCTGCGCGTCGCAGATACAGATCGACGAGTTGCGCGTGCCCCATCGCATCGAGAGCCGTCCAGATCGCGACAGCCTTGGTCGGGAAACAGCGGTTCGAGAAGCTGACGATGACCGGCGATCCTGGGCGGAGCACGCGCGCAACCTCCGACAGCACCGTCACCGGTTGCTGGAGGTACTGCACCGACACGCAGATCAGCGCCGCGTCGACGCTCGCGCTCTCGATGGGGAGATGCGGGTCGGCATTCAGATCTTGCACGAAGCGTCGTGTCAGCCGTGGGTTGGCGTCGAGTTCGCGCTGGTTCAAGCCATGGCCGATCACCGCCGCGAAGGCTTTCTCCGGGGGAAGGTGGCTGACCCAACTCGACATCATGTCGAGGATGATGCCGCCCGAGGGGAGTAGTTCGGCGTACAGGCGCGTCACCGCGGCAATGGCCGGCTCATCGATATGCGTGACGAAGCGCGGCTCCCTGTAGAAGCGGGAATCGGGCGAGGGGTCATGTTTCGTGAATGCCTCGGCTGGCAGCTCGGGCAGTTCGGGCGAGGAGATCCGGGTTGCAGACACGGTCAGAGCCCACCGTTGAAGCTGCCGATGATGGTGCCCCAACAGATGCGCCGCCGACTTGGTTCGAGGTGGTGCGCAGAGCCTGATGCCGCAGCTTCAATGCCGACTCAGTGAGGCCGCGAAGACCGACCCGCACATCGACGGTAGACTCCGTTGAGGGGGCAGCCGCCGGATCGCGGGCGCCATCGTGTCGCGTGTCGTGACCGCCCCGGAACGCGTGGCAATCCCGTACGGGACGTGTTCGTTGTCCTTCGATACAGCAGGGAACGCCCGAGCGGCGCGCAGTGCGTTTGTTTCCATAAGCCACCGCCCGGCTTCGCCGCGCAGCCGCGGCACGGATCGGTCCGTTCCGGCACCTCCCGGCCCTGTTCCACTTTGCCTGGGCGACGAGCCGTACCCTGACGCTCGCCAGTATCGGTTTGCGCCTTGCCCGCGCGGCCATCCCTGCCTTGATTCTCTATGTCGCCAAGCTCGTCGTCGATACGGTCGTGGCCGGGCAGGCCGGTGCCGCCGCGCCGGCGAGCGTGTCGGATTGGCTTGCCGATCACCGAAACTTTCCCTGGGATCCCGGCAGTCCACCGGGCGCGGGGAGCGAAGGTCAGTGGCCGCAGCGATGGTTCCTCGGATGTCCGAGCCAGCCCTCGGGTGGCATGTGGGAATGGTAAGGCTTGCCCGAGCAAGATGCTTTTGCCGCGAACGAACCGAGCCGTTTGGCCGTTGAAGGCCGATCCTGGCGGGAACTGCCCGTGTTCGGAGGAAGCGTCGGATGTCGGGTTCCACAACTGAACTCTCGGCCTTGCAGACGCCGCCGTCGGCCGATGCGGGCCACGGCTCCAAGACGAGCTTTTGGGCGCTGACCCTCGGATCCGTCGGCATCGTTTACGGCGACATCGGGACCAGCCCACTCTACGCGCTGAAGGAATCTCTGCACGCTGCCGCAGGCGGGGGGCACGCCCCGACGCGCGACATGGTGTTTGGCGTCGTCTCGCTGATCCTGTGGGCCCTCATCCTCATCGTGACGCTGAAGTACGTGCTGCTCGTCATGCGCGCCGACAACGAGGGTGAAGGCGGCACGCCCTCCCTGGTGGCGCTCGCCCAGCGGGTGCTCGGCCAGTCCGGAAGTTTCGTCATCGTGCTCGGCATGGTCGGCATCGCCCTGTTCTACGGCGACGCCATCATCACCCCGGCCATCTCGGTGCTGTCCGCCGTCGAAGGGTTGAAGCTCGTCACCCCGGCCTTCGAGCCGTACGTGCTGCCCCTCAGCCTTGCTATCCTGATCGGCCTGTTCGCGGTCCAGAGCCATGGCACGGCGCGGGTGGCGACCTTCTTCGGGCCGATCACGGCGTTCTGGTTCGTCGTCATGGCGCTCGGCGGCCTCAGCCATCTCGCCGACGACCTGAGCATCCTGGCGGCCTTCAACCCGGCCTACGGCGTCAGTTTCCTACTCAACCATGGCACGGCCGGCTTGCTAGCGCTCGGCGCCGTCTTCCTGGCCGTGACCGGAGCGGAGGCGCTCTACGCCGACATGGGCCATTTCGGCCGTTCGCCGATCCGTGCGGCATGGTTCGGCCTGATCCTGCCGGCGCTCGCCCTGAATTACCTGGGACAGGGCGCCATGCTGCTCGCCCATCCCGAGCGCATCGAGAACCCGTTCTTCCTGCTCTACCCGTCCTGGGCCCTGCTGCCGATGGTGCTGCTCGCCACCGTGGCGACCGTCATCGCGAGCCAGGCCGTCATCACCGGCACCTTCTCGATCACCCAGCAGGCCATGCAGCTCGGGTTGCTGCCGCGCATGCGCGTGCAGCGGACCTCCGAGACGGAGAAGGGGCAGATCTACATTCCGCGGGTGAACTGGTGGCTGCTCGTGGCCGTCGTGTTCCTGGTGGTGCTGTTCAAGTCGTCGAGCGCGCTGGCGGCGGCCTACGGCATTGCGGTCACTGGCGACATGGTCATCACGGCGAGCCTGCTTTTCATCGTTGCCTGGAAGGCATGGCGCTGGTCACCCGTGCTGGCGGCCGTGGTCATCGCTCCGTTCCTGCTCATCGAGTTGGTGTTCCTGTCCGCCAACGCGCTCAAGCTGCTCCATGGCGGCTGGGTGCCGCTGACCATCGGGGCGGCCCTTGTGACGGCCATGTGGACCTGGCGGCGCGGTTCGGCCCTGGTTGCTGAGGAGATCCACCGGCGCCGCGTTCCCCTGTCGAACTTCACGCGCATGGCCGAGACCGGCTCGGTCCTGCGGGCACCGGGCACGGCCGTGTTCCTGACCGGCTCGCCGGGCGACACGCCCGGGGCCTTGATGCACAACGTGAAGCACAACCACGTGCTGCATGCCCGCAACGTCATCCTGCACGTGGTCACCGAGGACCTGCCGCGAGTGCTTCAGGCGGACCGCGTGACGGTCAAGCCGCTCTCGGACGTCTTCACCTGCGTGACGGTGCGCTTCGGGTTCATGGAGTTGCCGGACCTGCCCCGTGCCTTGGCCGCAGCCGGCTTCGACGCGAGCAACCTGTCCTACTTCCTGACCCGGCGGGTCCTGGTGCCCTCGCCGGAGACCGGCATGCCGGTCTGGCAGGACCGGCTCTACATCGCCATGGCGCGCGCGGCGACGGACGCGTCCCGCTACTTCCGCATCCCGGTCGACAGGGCCGTCGAGATCGGCGCCCGGATCGACATCTGAGGACACGATTCCCTGCCAGGGCGGGTCAAAGTGCCGTTCGGGACGCGCGGCGGCACATTCAGCGCATCCCGGCCCTTGCCAGGGCGGAGCGGACGACGCGTACGTGCCCGGGGTGGATGGCGGCGAGGTAAGCGCGCCCGAACAGGTTATGGCAGCGGACCACGCTGGTGGCGGTGAGGTCTTCCCGTCCATCGTCGCGCGTGACCAGAAGCAGCGACAGGCGGAAATCGAGGTGGCGGTCGTCCTCGCCGAGCACGATCTCCCGGTCCGAGCGCGAGAGCACGGGGAAGAAACCGATCCGGTCCCGTCCGCCGGTCTCCAACTGGGTACGGATTTGGCCCGACGTCCGCACCCCGAAGGGACGCACGGCCCCGTCGCGCAACCACATGGCCAGGGTGACCCAGGCGGCTGGGTTCGAAAGCGCATCCTCGGCAAGCCTGGACAAGTCGTGCGGCCCCGGCCCGGGCAGCCTCACCGCGAAGGCATCGGCGAGGTCGGCGCCGGCGTACCAGGAGGTCACGGCGCAGTCGGAGGGCAGCGGGACGGGCCTGACGTCGGTTCGCTTCCGCGATGCCGGGGAAATAGAGGGCATCATGCGAGGCTACCGCGATCCGGTCAGAGCGTCGACACCGACCCGCCAGCGACGCGCAGGTTCGTCCCGGTGACGAAGCCCGCCCGGTCGGATGCGAGGAACACGGCGACGACGACTTCCGGCCTGCACGGGCGGCTGAGGCCAATGTTCAGGCGGAACGCGGCGCGGGCGTGGGTCGGGCTGTTGATGGCCGCTTTGGCCATGGAATAGATCGGCACCGCTGCCAATCAGACGCAGACGGTGGCCGCCAATTCGAAGGTCAACCTCGGTGCCGAGGCGAACCCAAGTTAGAACTCCATGCCAAACTTGACCCGAACGTTGTGCCGCTCGAACTGGTTGAGCCCAAGGGCACGGCCAGCGAGGGCCGGATCAGCATCCCGACCCCAAACCTGCCCCGCATACGCTGCTGTCAGCCAGATCTTCTCAGTAAACCTATGATGCAGGGCGGGTCCCACAGTGAGCGCTTCGCTCTCCAGCTGGTTTAGGAAAATTCCCTCATAGCCGCGTAGGTAGCGTACTTCCGGACCGAAATACGTGTTCTCCCCAATCCGTCCTACCAGGACGTTCGACCACAGGAATGTCGAGGAGCGGTAGCCAGGACCACCACCCCGCTGGCGGCCAGCGGCGGGCTCGAAGCTGATGTTGCTACCGTACCAGAGCTTGTCCGGCACCACCTGAACGTCGAGCTGGAGCAGGCTCTCAAGGTCGAAGATGTTGGCGCCATTGCCTTCAACGGGCAGGATACGCGTAAATCGGGGACGCACCTCCAGGGCGAGCCCCAATGGCTGCTTCTTCGTACCTTTCAGAAACTGGTACTTCACCTCCATGGAGACACCGTCGAAGGTGCCGTAGGATTTGTCGTCCAGATCCACGATGTTGCGTTGCCGCCGCAGCGTGCCGAAAGCGCTGAATTCGATACTCAGCTTGTCGATGGGGTTGAACTGGTAGGCGAACCGCGTATCGAGCACACGATAGGTCGATGGGCCCGGACCGTCTCTGCGCTTGCTGACGCGTGTGACGGTATCGATTACGACTTCCTGTTCACCCTTCTCTCCGGCATCAGCGCCCTCCGTGAAGCCGAACAGGTGCTCGGTATCGACGTCCTTCTTGTCGGACTTCTCTGCCTTCTGATCCTTGTCTGCGCTGCCTCCCGGCGAACCGTTCTGTTCCGTCTGAGGCTTGTCACTTGGTTTGGCCTGAGCAGAGGACGGAATGGCGAGAGTGAGCAATACGCCCAACACTACCGAGACGTGTCGAATTGGCCTGTTGCTTACGGTCATGATCCTGCGAGGGCCTTGGGTGAGCAGTGCTCCAGCACGTCCGCTTAGAACCGATGTTGGCCGATCTGCCTGCTGCTAAAATGCCACTTGCACAAAAACTCATGGTGTCAGGGGATTATATGGTCGGGGATGATCGTACGAAACGTCCGCAGAGCGTCGAGAGCGGCCATTCCGGCCTAACGAGTTGAATGTCGGCTGCTGACGCAGAGCCGACGTTCAGCATCCGCGCGCTGAACAGCGGCTTTCCACCCTAAGCGGCCCCCAACGTTCGCCGCTGGAGCGTGATGAGCGTGCGGTGGTGCTCGTTCCATCCTCGCCATGCGGGTTATCGTCCTGGCCCGCCAACAGATGCACTTCCGGGGTGTGCGTTGCCCGCGGCAAGGCGTTTTCGGCTCCGCGGGAGACACCGTAGCGGCAGACTGTGAAGCACAGCCAAAGCCTCGGCCGTTCGGTCCGGGGCGACATCTCGAATGTCGCCCGCGTTCCACACCTCACCGCCGACCGAATAGCCGAACGGGACGGCAATGAATCCGTGAGCCGCCTGGATGGCAGCCGTCAGAGAACTGTCACCTCCGCCAGCCGCGGCCCGGGAGACCGCTCGGGTTAGAATTCGTACGCCGCTTGTTCGAACTATGCGCCGCTATTGGACCTTCGACCCATGCGGTCAGAGGAGGCGGTTTTCCGCTGGCGATTGTCATCGGTGAAATGGCTGCGACGACGGCCGCCCGCGGTGTGCGCCTCCTCACCGCGTTCAGGCCGGCAAGTGCCTTAGCCAGCGACGTGTGTCGATGTCGCCACCGTCTCAAAGAGGCAGGCCCCTGTGAGGGAAGACGCAATCCCGCGCCTCGGCTACAGCCGGCGTCGCTTCACGGCCATGGTTGTCGGCGGCTTCGCGACAGGCGTGGTCACGCGCGCGATCTGTCCGGCTGAGGCGGCGCCCGAGGACGTCCGTATCGCCGATCTGGACTGGGTCGATGCCCGTCGCGACCGCCGCGTGCCGGCGCGCTTGTACTGGCCGTCGCCCGGGGTACCGGCGGGGCCTGTTCCCCTGATCGTCTTCTCGCACGGCCTCGGTCAGTCGCGGACCGGCTACAGCTATCTTGGGCGCCACTGGGCGGCCAACGGCTACGCGAGCCTTCACGTGCAGCATGTCGGGAGCGACGGCAGCGTCTGGGCTGGCAATCCGTTCGAGGTTCTCGATCGCGTGAACGTGGCAGCGGACGAACGCGAGGCGATCGCTCGGGCCGCCGACATGAGCTTCGCTCTGGACCGGATCCTCGACAAGGACAGCGCCTTCGCCGCGTTGATCGACCGGGCGCGTATCGTCGCCGCTGGCCATTCCTACGGTGCGAACACGACCTTGATCGTCGGCGGGGCGCGCGTTGTTCGCGAAGGGCGGACAATCGATCGTAGGGACATGCGCTTCAAGGCCGGCATCGTCATCTCGGCGCCGCCGTTCTACGGCGAGCGCGACCTGCACGCCGTGCTCGGGGCCATCACCATCCCAACCTTCCACGTGACCGCGACTGCGGACGTCATCGCGTTGCCCGGTCGACGGTCGCCCGTGCAGGATCGTCTTGAGGTCTACGAGGCGGTCGGGACGACAAGGAAGGCGCTGGCGGTCTTCCAGGGCGGGTCGCACAGCATCTTCACCGACCGGCTGCTGACAGGCGGAGTAACCCTCAATCCGCAGGTCAAACAGGCGACCGCGGAAGGCGCGCTGGCCTTCCTCGACCTGGCATTCCGAGGCGACCCCTCACCGTTGTCGTCATGGAGCGAGGCCTGGAGCCCGCTCCTCGCCGTGGTGCCCACAGCTTACCTCGTCCCGGAATCGTCGCGGCACCCATCACGCCGATATCGTCCCCGCTCGTAGCGGTTGCGCCAACCCTCGCCCCGCTCGGACGGTTCATGTTTCACCTGATCTTCGGTCTGCCCTGCCTGTACGTCATCGCCAGGGTGCTGTGGCCCCTGCCTTGGCCGTTCGCGCTGAAGGCCTGCGTTGCGGTCCTCCTGCTCGTTGCATCCCAGTACCACCTGTGGAGCCGCCTCTCATCGGGCTCCGTGTTCTCACCCGAGTTTCCGCGCGCGTTGGTCATCCTGTTCAACTGGGCCTTCGGCGCGATCTTCCTGTTGGCGGCGATGCAATTGGCGCTCGATGTCGTGGCGTTGGCCAGCAAGCTCGTGCCTGGAGGCAGTTGGTCGCTGCCGGCGACGTGGCGCTACGCCGAGGCAGCTCTGGCCATGCTTCTGTCGGCGGTCGCGGTGCAGCAGGCCGTGCGGGTGCCCCCGCTGAAGGATGTCACCGTCGAGATCGAGAACCTCCCGGCCGGCTTCGACGGCTATACCCTTCTCCAGCTGACGGACCTGCATATCAGCCGCCTGTTCCCGGCGAGTTGGACGCGCGAGGTCGTGGCGCGATCCAACGCGCTCGGTGTCGATCTTATCGTCATCACCGGTGACCTGATCGACGGGTCCCTCGCCACCCGTCGTGCCGACGTCGAACCGCTGCGTGATCTCCGGGCCGCCGATGGGGTCTGGCTGATCCCCGGCAACCACGAATACTTCTTCGAGTACACGGCGTGGATGCGCCACTATGCCGAGTTGGGCATGGCCGTGCTTGCCAACTGGCACACGGTCCTGAGGCGCGGTGATGATGCCCTAGTCCTGGCTGGTGTGACCGACCTTTCGGCCTCGCATTCCGGCCAGCCGGCCCACGACCTCGATGTGGCGTTGGCCGATGCTCCGGTCGGCGCCCCGATCATCCTCCTCGACCATCAGCCGAGGGATGCGGCCAGGGCGGCCATGAAGGGTGTGGCCCTGCAACTGTCGGGTCACACGCACGGCGGGATGATCGTGGGCCTCGATAGGCTGGTCGCGCGGGCGAACGGCGGCTTCGTCTCGGGCGCATACGCGGTCGGTGGTATGACGCTTTACGTCAACAACGGGACGGCGCTGTGGCCGGGCTTCGCCCTCCGATTAGGTCCTCCGTCCGAGCTGACGCGTATCACGCTCCGGGCCAGAGCACGGCCTCGCACGAACTGACGGAAACCAGGTCTGGCGGAAACCAGGTCTGGCTCTGCCTTCAGGGTTCGAAGAAGCGACTCGCCCTCGAATCACGACCATCGCGTCAGGCCACCAGACCGGTCTGAGTCGCACCTCGCACCCATCATCTGGGGAAGGGCTACGACGGTCCCAGCCCGACGCCTAGGGCATCGAAGGGAAAAACCCATGTCTAGCAAAAGAGTAGATAGCGCGCCCGAAAGGATTCGGCGTGGCACAGCTTCAGCAAGAACGCTTGCGTGCCTGAGTCGGACGTCACAAAGACATCTTCCGAGCCACGCGCTTACCGGGCTTGTGCGGAAGAGGCGGAGAATGTCTTCCTCATAGCCGCTGACGAGCTCCGGCTGAGACCGTCTTCGTCTGGCTCGGCAGCGGCTGCGATCTCTATCGTTATTGCGCTACAAACGTGAAGAGCTGCGGACTGGCGAGCGTGGTGTCACGACCGGCCTGGATCTGAGAGCAGGATCGCTGCCGCCCAACATCACGGCTCTCAGTTCTTCGAGGCTGAAGTCTGCGAGGTTGGCTGCCAGATCGGCGCGCACCCGTTCGAGCAAGGCCTCGTTGCTGGCGCCATGGATCATTGCATCGATCAGCACGTCAGCGTAGGCGCGGCTCGTCCGAGCATCACAGCCAAGTTTCCGGATCGCGAAATCAGCCAATGCTTGGGCGCCAGCGCGGCGGTTCAGAAAGCGTCGTTCCTCGCCGATCACAAATAGAAGCTCTTCGGCGCGTTCTCTCTCCTCGAACGATCTAAGCATCTTCTCCCTCCACAACAGGTCGGCGGATGCGAGCGTACGAAGATCGCAACATGCGACCAATCACGGCGAAAGCCAAGAGAAATCGCCTTTACTTCCAGGTCGGCCTCCGAGGCGTTGGCGAAACTCAAATCATATCCGTGCCGCGATGGCGTGAGTAGCCAGACTCCGTTCGCGGTCGGAAACCGTGAGCGCGGGCGTTCTGTCACAGCGCGGAAGCAGCCATCGCCGACCATGTTGAGGCTATGCGACCTGCACCCTTTACCATCGTCATATCCGGCAAGCGGTACGAGTGCCGTGTTGCTGGGAACACTGAAGCCGAGGCCGCCGATACGGCCGAGCACATCCTGCATCAGCTCCGACAGGAGGAGCGGGTTTGGCCCGGGCAGGTCAACATCGAGTGCGAGGATTTCGAAGCGGCAAAGCGCCTTGCCGCGTACTTCGCCACCATCACCGTCGAACCCGACCTCAAGTGAGTTCTGCCGCGATGCGGTGTGCCTGGCCCGCAACCTAGTGCGAGAACGGTGAGGCTGCCCTCACGGTCTGGCCGGGTTCGGGGCGCCTCATCGCCGGGTGGACAGCCCGTTGTCATCGATGGATCCAAAAAGGGCGCGCGCGTTGATCAATTCCCCAGTCGCGATCTTGACCGTCTGGCCTTGCAGTTCGAGCGCCTTCACCCGCTGACCGCGCACTATGGCGCGCAACGCCTCAACGTCGGAGTCGTCGGGGATCTCTGAGGCCAGTTGCGCGGTCTAATCCGCCGTCCCCCAGGGCGAGCGAGGTGCAGGCAAGTTCCGCTCGGTGAAAGCGCTGCCGCTTGGGCGGCAGCGCTCTCAACTACTTCGTGGCAACCTGCTGCAGGCCCTCAGCCAACTGGCTGGCGAACTCATCGCCCTTGTAGATCTCCGAGACAGCCTGCTTGAGCTTCTGCTCGTCCTCGGACTTGCCAAGCGCCTTGGCGTAAGCGGCCGCTGATCCAAACCCAGCCAAGCCGTAGTGCGCCATGCGCTGGTACTGGGCGATGATCACCACGTCCCGAAGCTGGCCATCCTGCGGGGCTTCTTCGGACGCGTGCTTACGCGCCTCGGTGACCAGCCCTTCCATGCCCTTGCAGTGCTCCGGCTCAACCTTTCCTCCGGCTTGCTCGATCAAGCTCTTGAGGATGCCAGTGTGCTTGTTGATACCCTCGACCGATTTCTCAAGCATCTGCTTCAGCTTGGCGTCGCTAGCCTTCTGACTGAGCTGTTGAACGGTACGGGCCATCTGGTCGTTAGCAGACCAACTATCTTTCAGTTCATCGAGGTATACATCTTGCAGGCTGCGGGGTGCTGACATGAGGAACCTCCTTGAGCTCCTCCGGCCAACCTCCAACTTCTGCCGACGTTCCTAACGGAGTTAGTGTCGTTCGTGCCGCAAATGCCTGAAACCACCTTTTCCGCCCGTTCCGGCCGCGTGCAGGGTTAGGGGCTGGCAGGCGGTCACCGTCCTGGCAGAGGTCATGGGACACCTGCTTCTGGAGAAACCAGCCTCAAGCCGCGGCTCGGGGACATCAACCCGCGCGCTTGGCACTCCAGTTGCCAGCGCATTCCACAAAGCCGCCGGACGTGCGCCATGTCCCGACGCCGTTACCTCTGATGTTAAGGCGGGCAGAAGCCCGGTTCAGCACACCGGGCGATGGAAATGTCGGCCGCTCTCTTCCTCCATCACAGATGCGGATGATCCGCTGCCGTGAGGCGACCTTCAGCTATCGCGGCGCGAAACATCTCGTAGTCGGCCGCATTTCGATCCCCATAGGCCTGCGCCCAATCAGCAAGGGCTTCACGCAGGTCGGCACGCCCATCGTGACCGAAGTAGCCCGCGATCGCCGCTGCATCTCCGGTGCGAGCATGCGCCTTCGCCAGCAGCGCACCGTAGGCGTGCGAGAAGTACATCAGCGAGCGGCCCGCCATACGACTGAGCGGGATCTCGCCCTTCATGTTCTTCATCTGACGCACGTAGAATGGGCGGCCATCGATGCTGGTCCAGCCGAGCAGCGGGTCTCCCACTGCCTGCAGCAGGCGCTGTCCGTAGATGACGCGTTCGCCCTCGTGGCTCGCATAGGGCTCGGGCATGCCGCGCAGATACGGTGCGCTTGCCGGTCGCACGGCTTCCTTGACCTGGAGGAACAGCGCATCCTGGTCCGAATTTCCGCACAACAAGGCGACATAGGCCCGCGTGCCGACGCTACCGACGCCAACCACTCGGTGCGCGACATCGACGACGTGGTAGCGGCTCAGCATGAACCGGCGCTCGCGCGGCAGCGTCTCGGCGTAGCGTTCCAGTCCGGCCGTGACGCTCTGGCGTGTCGCTTCATCGACACGGGTGAGGATCGGCGGCTCCTCGCGGAAGCGCCAGCCACCATCCGTGCGCCGCTCGCCGACCCGATCGAGCAGGCTCTGATTATTCTTGCGTCTGGCTTTCTCGACGGCTCGGTGCACCACAGCCTGCGACTGGGCATCGATTTCAATGCCGATGAAGTCGAGATCATCAGCGCGCGCGGCCTGCTGCCAGACGTCCAACGATCCACGCGGAGCGAGATCGTCCATGGCGTGCTGGTAGCCCGCGGCGGCGCTTTGGACCGCCTGACGCCGTTCAGTCACGGGCACGGCGGCGTCTCGCGCCGCGACCTCGATACTCGCGCACAGCCGTTTAAGATCCCATTCCCACGGTCCGACCGTGACCTCATCGAAATCGTTGAGATCCAGAACGACGTCGCCCTGCGGAGAGCCGAACAGGCCGAAGTTCGATAGATGGGCATCACCGTTCATCACGACGTCGATCGCACCGCGCGGTCCCTGAGCCAGATCCCAGGCCATGACCTGCGCTGCCCCGCGCAAGAACGCGAACGGTGAGGAAGCCATGCGGGCGACCCGCAGCGGGATGAGGTGTTCCTGCCGGCCAGCATGCGCCCCTTCGATGAGCGAGACCGGGTCGGGTCGATCCGCGTCGCCGCCTAGGATGGCATGATCGGCGTGGGGAAGGTCGCGTCGCAGCGTCTTGCCCGCGGCTCGACGCTTATCCCACGGCTCGACTCCGGTGCGCAGGTCAATGTGCGGGAAGTCGGCCAGCGGCTCCAGCACGACCTCTTCAGCAGCCTCGATGATCGCGGCCTGCTCGCCCGATCCTGGTGCTGTGACGTCGTGATCCATCGTGCGTTCCGTCGTCAGGTCCGTCCGCGATGAGCCGCGGTCACTCCGCTTACGGCTTGAAGCGGTTGTCCCGCAACGCGACCGAACAGACCTCTTTCCCCGACATCCGCATCAAAAAAATAAGCAGCCCTCGGCTCGGCGATCGAGCGCGTGCGCCCCTCCTCAGGGATTGATGGCGGACGGGTGAGCTTCGGCGCGGCGGACCGGCGCCGAGCGGCAGCACGCCCGGTCTTGAACGGTGGAAACGCGATCGTCGGCGGAGAGCCGCCCGAACCGTGGCGTCGGCAAGGGCGTCGCACGGCACGGTGTGCTGCTCAAACGGGCGTGGATCTTGCTGAGGCGCGACCGACCGGTGCGGGCAAGGCTCGCGCCGGCGGGTCAGACACCACGTCGGACCGGAGGCGCCTGGAGATCCGGGCGGGGACTCGTCGAACCCAGCATCTTCCGGCCGCCACAAGGAAACCAGTATGGCTTACCTCGCGCCCTCCGAATTCGTGACCAAGATGGTCGATGCCGGAGAATCCAAGATTTTCATGGCGACCCGCGACACCGTGATCCGCGCCTACATGGCGGGCGCGATCCTGGCGCTTGCCGCGGTCTTCGCCGTCACCATCACTCAGCAGACCGGGATCCCGATCCTCGGCGCTGCCCTGTTCCCGGTCGGGTTCTGCATGCTCTACCTGCTGGGCTTCGATCTTCTGACCGGCGTTTTCGTGCTGGCCCCGCTGGCGCTCCTCGATCGACGCCCGGGCGTGACTTGGGGCGGGGTGCTGCGCAACTGGGGTCTCGTCTTCCTCGGCAACTTCCTGGGGGCGCTCACGGTGGCCTTCATGATGGCCTTCGTCTTCACCTTCGGCTTCACCGCGCCGGCCGACAAAGTCGGCGAGTTCATCGCCCATGTCGGCGAGCGCCGCACCCTCGGCTATGCCGCCCACGGCGTTGGCGGCTGGTTCACGATCTTCATGCGCGGCATGCTGTGCAACTGGATGGTCTCGACCGGCGTCGTCGGCGCGATGATCTCGACCACGGTAAGCGGCAAGGTCATCGCCATGTGGATGCCCATCATGGTGTTCTTCTACATGACCTTCGAGCACTCGGTGGTGAACATGTTCCTGTTCCCCTTCGGCCTGATGATGGGCGGCAACTTCTCGATCGCGGATTACTTCTTCTGGAACGAGATCCCGACCGTGCTGGGCAACCTCGTCGGCGGCTTGGCCTTCACGGGGCTCACCCTCTACACCACCCACGTCCGCACCGCGCCGAAGCGCACGGCCGTGCAGGGCGAGGCGCGCCGCCTCGCCGCCTGATCCGTGCTTGACCGGACAGGGACCCGCGCCGCAAGGGCACGGGTCCCTGTCCCTTAAGTCCTCCCCGATGCCGAACGACCTCAGGCTCACGCTCGGCCAGCACAGCGCGGCGGGTCGCAAGCCCCACAACCAGGATTTTCACGGGGCGCTCATCCCCGGGCAGCCGGCTCTGGGGCTCAAGGGCGCGGCCATCGCCATCGCGGACGGGATCGGCAGCAGCGCGGTCAGCCACGTCGCGAGTGAGACCGCGGTCAAGAGCTTCCTCACCGACTACTATGACACCCCCGACACATGGTCGGTGAAGAGCGCGGCGCAGCGCGTGATCGCGGCGGCCAATTCCTGGCTCCACGCCGAGACGCGGCGCAGCCGGCACGAGCCCGACCGCGGCTACGTCACCACCTTCAGCGCCCTCATCCTCAAGGGCCGCACCGCCCACCTCTTCCACGTCGGCGACGGGCGGATCTGCCGGGTTGCGGGCCGCTCCTTGGAGCAGCTGACCGAGGATCACCGCCTCGTCCTGTCGGCGGAGGAATCCTATCTCGGCCGGGCACTCGGCGCGGGCGGACGCGTGGAGATTGACCATGCCAGCCTGCGGACCGAGCCCGGCGACGTCTTCGTCCTGACCACCGACGGCGTGCACGAGCACGTCGATCCGGAGACGATCGCTGGCCTGATCGCGCGCCATGCCGCCGATCTGGACACGGCTGCCCGCGAAATCATCAGACATGCCTACGAAGCCGGCAGCACCGACAATCTCACCGCACAGATCGTGCGCATTGAGGCAGCACCCGAGGACGGGCCGGCCGATCTAGCGGGCCGTGTCGCGGATCTAGCGCCCGCGCCCCTGCTCGATCCACCGACCGATTTCGACGGCTACCGGGTGCTGCGCACGCTCCACGCGAGCCACCGCAGCCACGTCTATCTCGCGCTGGATTCCGAGACCGGCGCGACCGTCGCCCTCAAGGTGCCCTCGACCGAAGCACGCGACGACCCCGCGCAGCTGCGCCGACTGGTCATGGAGGAGTGGATCGCCCGGCGCATCGACAGCCCGCACGTGTTGAAGGCCCAGCCGCAGGCGCGGCGGCGCAGCCACCTCTACACGGCGATGGAGTATGTTGAGGGACGCACCCTGGCGCAGTGGATGCGGGACAATCCCGCACCGGACCTCGAGACCGTGCGCAGCCTTGTCGAGCAGATCGCGCGGGGCCTGCAAGCCTTTCACCGGCGCGAGATGGTGCACCAGGACCTGCGACCTCAGAACGTCCTGATCGACGCCGCCGGCACCGTACGGATCATCGATTTCGGCGCGACGCGCGTGGCGGGCGTGGCCGAGCTCGCCCCCGAGGAACCGGTGCTCGGCACCCAGCAGTACAGCGCGCCCGAATATCTCGCCGGCCATCCCGGTACATCCGCGGCGGACGTGTTCTCCCTCGGGATCATCGCCTACCAGATGCTGACCGGACAGTTGCCCTATGGCGCGGCGGCCGCCCGGGCCTTGACCGAGGCGCGGGCGCGGCGCCTGCGCTACGTCCCGCTCTCGGCCATGCGGCCGGGCCTGCCGGTCTGGGTCGACGGCGCCCTGCGCAAGGCCGTCCACCCGAACCCGGCGCTGCGCTATGAGGCGCTGTCGGCCTTCACCTACGACCTGCGCCACCCGAACCCTTCGCTCGCCGGAATGCGCCGGGCGGCTTTGCTGGAGCGCAATCCGGTCCTGTTCTGGAAACTGGTCTCGCTAGGGCTTGGGCTCGCGCTCCTCGCCCTGCTGGTGAGCCGAGCGGTTTGAGCACGCTGGCCGACGCTTCTCTCCGCTTTGAACCGCGCGTTCCGCTTCGCGGCCGGTGGATTGTCAATCGCAACGTGCATTGGAGGGAGTGAAGGCACGGCAACGAGCATGAAGTTGTAGGGCTTCTTCGTCTGAACCTAGTCGGACATTGAGCGGCGATCGAGCGGACCCAGCGCTACATCGGAGATTATTGGCGGACGGGGGGGCTAGGGACGGGCGGAGCGGCGCCGGGGGATCGTGAAACCCGACCTCCATCCCACAATCGTCCTGTAGAATGGACGCCGAAGGCTGGCGATCAGCCGCCAAGCTAGAATGACAAATCCGTGACGGCCTGCCTGGGTGGATTGTGGCAGGAACGACACGATCTTGTGCGCTTCAATCGTGTATACTAAATACAGTTCCTTCCCGAGACCGGGAACTACCTGACGGCGCGCTGCGGCTTTAGCTGCACGCGCCGTTTCTTTGTTCAGCCTTACGCCTTCCAGTAGGCCTTACCGGTGGGCGAAGCAGCGATGGGCATGTCGGCGCCGATCGATTTCGACGGGCCACAATCGGACTATTCGCCTACCGCCGCCCGTCTACCTAATGCCTGCCCTCCAGTAGGCATCGATACCGGACTTGCCCCATCTCGGTTCGCTGCGGTGGAATTTTTTACGTGCCTACCCATGCAGGGGCGCTACGCAGCACATGAAGGGCCAAGCCTCCTAGAACGACGCCGGCACCGATCAGCACGAGGGTATCGCCGAGTGTCATAGGTTGTTTCATGGCTGCTGTTTGCAGCCAAATGCACCTATGGATCTATACAGGCAGCCGCACGGGGCACTCTCACGCTCTGCCGAGAGCACATGGCCCCGCGTGGATTAAATCGTAGAGCCGATACCTTGCCCAATCGCAGATTGCCCGACCAAGGCCCCTGGCACCCGTCGCGCGGGGCTTTTCGTTTGTGGGGCTACTGGCTTGGCTCGTCCGATGCTCGCTCGCCGCATCGTCACGGATCATCTGGAGCACCTTCTCAAGCTCAGCGAGCGATGTCTTCCTGTGCGCGATAGTAGCCTCGGAGATCGGCTCAAGCCGGGCCATAGGTGCCACCTCGTCCGAACAGGCGGCTCCAGAGGCCCCCGACGACGGCCGACTTGTCGATGTCACGGATGTCCTGCGAGTACTGGCCGGTGTAGAGTCGGACAATCATCACGTCGCGGCAGGCGCCCTCGAGATTGTAGGAAAATCGGACGCATGCGGGGCTCCGACGCCTGCCCAGCGTCACGCCTTCAACCGTGGCTTCAAGGTGCGGGAAGCGCTCCATCTCGATCCAGACCTGGTCGCCGGGGCGTAGCTCGGGATCGGCCGGGAAGGATGCGATGCCTCGATCGAGCGACAGATTGACGATCCGCGCGTCCAATGTGCCGTCCGCTGCGACGATGCGGGCCGGCTCGTCTGTTGCGAAACTGTCAAGGAGCGGACGCGATTTCTCGAAGCAGATCAGGGCCGCGACCAAGAGGACGAGGATGTTGAGGGCGGCCCAGTAGGCCGAGACGAGCGAGAACTCACCCTCGCCGATGCGTGACCATTCCGGCACGATGTTGATGACGAGGCCGAGCGCGGTGACGGCGATCCAGAAGGCGATCGAGAAGAAGGTATAGGCATCGAAGGCGTTCTCCTCGTTGCCGCTGCCCTTCGGCGTCACGCGAAACGGCACGCCGAACGGCTTGATCACGCTGGAAACCACTACGGGCAGCATGCGGAACGTCGCGAAGGTGCCCACCGCGCTCGACACTAGTGGCAAGTAGCGCGTCGGCGTCAACCAGCCCATCAGCAGGAAGTAGGCCGTGAGCACGGGCAACTGGTAATAGACGATGTCCTGCGAGCCGGTGAAGTACAGTGGTGCCGCGCCGGTCCAGAGGTAGACGGCCGGTACCACGAGGATCACGAACCGCGTCGTGTACTGCATCAGCCACGACAGGGGCAGGAACATCACCCGCTGGAACAGGTTCAAGCCCGGCCCCCGCAGCGGACCGTTA
Organism: Methylorubrum extorquens; assembly: GCA_900234795.1. Lineage (NCBI taxonomy): Bacteria > Pseudomonadati > Pseudomonadota > Alphaproteobacteria > Hyphomicrobiales > Methylobacteriaceae > Methylorubrum > Methylorubrum extorquens. Next base: position 4,725,731 of record LT962688.1, on the reverse strand, counting down.
TGCAGGTAGATCGTCTGGATGCCGCCGCGGCACCAGCGGCCCCGCTGGACGAAGTATCCCTTCAGGTTCTCCGCCGCGAGACCCATCGACAGGCGCTCGTTCAGGTAGCGGGTCTTGTATCCCTTGTTGAGCATCGCGAGGGTCGTGAGGAGATCCTCGGTGATCGAGTCGTGCGGGAAGCCGCCGATTAAATCGAGGGCCGCGCGGCGGGCGATCGAGCAGGAACCGCAGCAGAAGCTCACGTCCCAGGCATCGCGGCTCGCGGCCATCTCATCGAAGAACAATCTCTGCTCGTCGGGCCAGACCTTTTCGAGCGAGAGGTTCGACTGGACCGGATCCTTGTTGAAGAAATGTTGCGGGGTCTGAACAATGCCAATCGTCGGGTCCGTGAAGAAGGGCAGCGTGCGGCGCAGAAAACTGCGGTAGGGCACGAAATCGGCGTCGAAGATCGCGATGAAGTCGCCTGAGGAGACCTTGAGGCCGTTGTTCATGTTGCCGGCCTTGGCGTGAGAATTGTCCGTCCGGGTGACGTGGATCGCGCCCTTCTCCTCACAATACGCCTTCAACCAGTCGCGCTTCTTGTCGTCGAGGACATAGACCTTGAACTTGTCCCGCGGGTAATCGAGCGCGAGAGCCCCGACGATGGTCCGCTCCAGCACGTCGAGCGGCTCGTTGTAGGTTGGGATGAAGACATCGACGGTCGGCAACTCCGCCTCCGGGCGTGCGAAGAAGGCTCGCTCCAACCGGCTGGCCTCGGCGCTTCGGTCGACCGAGCGGCTCATCACCACAAGGAAGAGCAGGATGTCGGCGAAGGCGCCGAGTTCCACGAAGAAGACGGCCCAGGTCCAGATGAGGGCGAAGCTGCCGTCCACAGGATGCGGCAGCACCGTGTGAAAGAAGCGCCAGAGGAGGTAGCGCACGGCCACCGCGAGAACGAAGGCGCAGGCGATGCTCCGCGCCCAGGTCTTCTGCCGCGGCCAGTTCGTCACGAGAAGATAAAAGAAAGCCCCGACGAGGCAGGTCGGCGCGAGAGGAGCGAGGTTGAGCTCTAGGAGATGCTGAACCACAGGCTCTTCACCCAGTTGACGAACGGCAGAGTGATCTGCCCCCACCGGGTGGTCCAGGCATAGAGTTAGTGCACGGTTGGCCTTTGCTCCACGGGTCGCTTGGCCGGCGGAGCCGGTGGGGTGAGCGCAGCCGGCCAAGCGGTGAACGCGGGTAAGAAGACCTCTGGCGCGGGCGGCCGATAGCCGAGTGCGCCATGCGGGCGGACGGTGTTGTAGTGCCGCCGCCAGCTCTCGATCAGGATCTGCGCCTCCCGCAAGCTATAGAAGATCTCTCCGTCCAGCAGTTCGTCGCGTAGCCGTGCGTTGAAGCTTTCGACGAAGCCATTTTCCCAGGGCGATCCTGGCGCGATGTAGGCCGTCTTCGCGCCCACCCCCATGATCCAAGCCTGCACGCTCTTGGCCACGAACTCAGGGCCATTGTCCGAGCGAACATGCTCGGGCACGCCGCGCAGTATGAACAGGTCGGACAAGACGTCGATCACGTCGACTGCCTTGAGCTTGCGTGCGACCCGGATCGCCAAGCACTCGCGGGTGAACTCGTCAATCACGTTGAGCATGCGCACCTTCCGGCCATCGTGGGTGCGCGCTTCGACGAAGTCGTAGGACCAGACGTGGTCGCGCCGCTCAGGCCGCAGCCGCAAGCAGGAGCCGTCGTTGTCCCAGAGGCGCCCGCGCTTGGGTTGGCGGGTCGGCACCTTCAGCCCTTCACGCCGCCAAATCCGCTCGACGCGCTTGTCGTTGACGAACCAGCCGGCGGCCTTCAGCAGCGCGCAGATCTTGCGGTAACCGTAGCGGCCATACCGCTCGGCCAACGCGACGAGGTCGGCGGTGAGCGCGGCCTCATCCTCCCGGCCCCGCGGCACCTTGCGCTGCGTCGAGCGATGCTGACCGAGCGCCCGGCAGGTGCGCCGCTCGGAGACGTTCATCGTCAGCATGATGTGCTCGACACAGGCGCGTCGGCGCGCGGGGCTCAGAAGTTTCCCCGTGCCGCCTCCTGCAGGATGAGCTTGTCGAGCGTCAGGTCTGCAATCGCCTTCCTGAGCCGCTGGTTCTCCGTCTCCAGGTCCTTCATGCGCCGGACCTGATCGGTCTTCAGCCCGCCGAACTCACGACGCCAGCGGTAGTAGGTAACCTCGCTCACGCCGATCGCCCGGATTGCCTCCGCCACGCTCGTACCTTGACCGATCAGCACGTCGGCTTGGCGCAGCTTCGCGACAATCTCCTCAGGCTTGGGTCGCTTCCTCGACATCGATCCGTCCTCCTGGCTCGAAAGCCATACTAAAGGGCGGACCACTCCGCTGGGGGCGGATCACCGGCAGCGCGACGACGCGGAACACGCGCGGGCTGACCCGCTCAGTGATGGCCTTGATCGTACCGCCTTTGCCTGCCGCATCGCGGCCCTCGAACACGATGATGATGCGGGCGCCGGTTCGCTTGACCCAGTCCTGCAGATGGCACAGCTTGACCTGTAGGGTGTGCAATTCCCTCTCGTAGTCCTTTTTCTTGAGCTTCTTGGCGGTCCCGACCTGGGGCCGCCCCGCATCGGGCTTCGTGGCCGGTATAACCTGCTCGATATCGTGCATCGTCATGCTCCCACCTGCCCGCATCGAAGGGGTCGATCGAGTTACTCGGCCGGCAAGTGCTTCGGGGTGCCGCTTGCGCCTTCAGCCGGCGGTTCCGCCCGCTGTTTCGCTCCCTTGCGCCTCATGAGGCTCCAGGCCCGCTCGCGGAGGCCCTGAAACAGGACGTAGAGGGGCGGAATCACGAAGATGCCGAGGAATGACGCGGCGATCATGCCGCCGAAGACCGGCGTTCCGACATTACGTCGGGCGAGCTGCGAGGCTCCAACAGCGATGACCAGGGGGAGCAGGCCCAGGATGAAGGCGAAGGAGGTCATCATCACCGGGCGGAAGCGCAGGCGCGCGCCTTCGGTGGCAGCCTTCTGAAGCGGAACGCCCTTCTCCCGCTGCTCCTTGGCGAACTCGACGATCAGAATGCCGTTCTTGGCAGCCAGCCCAATGAGCACGATCATGCCGATCTGCGCATAGAGATCGAGGGTGAGCTTGCCCCACACCATGGACGCGTAGGCCCCGGCGATCCCCACCGTGACCGACAGCAGCACCGGGACGGGGATGGTCCAGCTCTCGTAGAGCGCGACCAGAAACAGGAACGCGAACAGAACTGCGAAGCCCAGGATGATGGCGGTCTTGCCCTCGGCCCGCTTCTCTTGGAACGCCGTGTCCGTCCACTCGCCGCCGAAGCCCGCAGGCAGGGTCCGGGCCGCGACGCCGTCCATGGCGGCGAGCGCCTGACCGGACGAGACGCCCGGCGCGGGCGAGCCCTGGATCGTGACGGCGCGAAGGTTGTTGTAGCGGATCAGCGCCGGCGGCCCCACCACGATCCGGACCTCCGCGAGCGAGCGCAGCGGCACCATCTCGCCGTCCTTGTTCCGCACATTGATCCGATAGATGTCGTCGATCTTGGTCCGGTCGGCGGCCTCCGCCTGAACCTGCACCTGCCAGGTACGGCCGAAAAGGTTGATGTCGTTGACGTAGTAGCCGCCGAGCGAAGCCTGTAGCGCTTGAAACACGGCGCTCAGGGGCACTCCGAGAACCTGCGCCTTGTCGCGATCGATATCGAGATAGACCGATGGGTTCGTCGCCGAGAAGGTGCTGAACACGCGGTTGAGCTGCGGATCCTGGTTCGCTGCCACGACCAAGCCGCGAAGGACTTGGGCGAGTTCCTTCGGATCGCCACCGCGCAGATCCTGCAGCACGTAGCTGAAGCCACCGCCGGTGCCGAGGCCGATGATGGGTGGAGGGGCGAGCGGTACGACGGTGCCTCCGGCAATCTCCCGGAATTGCTTGCCGAGGCGTGCAATCATGGCCGCCGCCCCGTCCGCGGCAGCCTTGCGCTCCTCGAACGGCTTGAGGGTCACGACCAGGAAGGCCGCGTTGCCCTGGGAGTAGTTGTCGATGAAGTTAAGGCCGATCACCGAGGTGGTGTCAGCAACCGCATGCTCCTGCCGCAGGATCTGCTCGGCCCGGGCCACGACCTCGGAGGTCCTCCCGACCGATGCGCCTTCCGGCAACTGCACCACGACGAAGAAGGCGCCTTGGTCGTCTTCGGGTAGGAAGCCGGTGGGGGTTCGCTTCGCGAGTTCGGTCGCGCCGTAGGCCGCGGCGCCAGCGAGCACGAGGCCGAGGATCGAGAAGCGCACGATGCGCGCCACGGCGGCACCGTAGCCGTTGCTGACCCGGTCGATGGAGCGCATCACCATGCCCATGATACCCCGGCGAGGGCCGTGGTGCGGGCGCAGCAGCACGCCACAGAGAGCCGGCGACAGGGTCAGTGCGTTGACCGCCGAGATGAACATCGAGACCGCGACCGCGACCGCGAACTGGCGGAAGAGCTCGCCCGAGATGCCGGGCACGAAGGCGACCGGCACGAAGACCGAGAGCAAGACTAGCGTAATGGCGATGATCGGGGCCGTGATCTCGGCCATGGCCCGCTTCGTCGCATCCCGGGGTGACAGCTCCGGGTGCTCCTCCATCACGCGCTCGACGTTCTCGACCACGACGATGGCGTCATCGACGACGATCCCGATGGCGAGCACCAGGGCGAGAAGCGAGACCGAGTTCGCCGAGTAGCCGACCGCCTTGAGCACGATGAATGTGCCGATCAAGCTGACAGGCACGGCCAGCGTCGGGATCAGCGTGGCGCGCAGGCTGCCGAGGAACAGGAACACCACGATCACAACGAGCACGAAGGCCTCGACCAGGGTCTTCTGCACCTCGTGCACCGTTTCGGTGATGAAGGCGGTCGGATCGTAGGTGACCTTCCAGGCCAACCCCTCGGGGAAGGTCTTCGCCAGTTCTCCGACCCGCCTCTCGACCTCTTTCAAGGTCGAGAGGGCGTTGGCGCCAGGTGACTGGTAGATCGCGATCACCGTCGCCGGGCTGCCGTTGAGCCGCGTCTCACGGTCGAGATTGGCCGCGCCGAGATCGACTCTCGCCACGTCGCCGAGGCGCAGCACCGACCCATCCGGGTTGGTGCGCAATACGATGTTGCGGAACTGCTCCGCGGAAGTCAGGCGCCCTTGCGTCTGGATGCTGAGCTGAAGCTGCTGCTCGTCCGAGATCGGCCGGGCACCGATCCGCCCGACCGGCGCTTGCACGTTCTGGGCCTGGATCGCCCCGATGACATCGCCCGTGGTTAGGCTGAGCCCGGTGAGCTGGTCGGTGCGCACCCAGGCTCGCATCGCGTAATCCTGCGGGCCCCACAGCGTCGCATCGCCCACGCCAGGCGTGCTCTTGATGCGGTCGAGCAGGTTGATCGTGACGTAGTTGGAGATGAAAAGCGGGTCTTGGGTCGATTTTGGCGAGTAGACCGCCAGGACGCCGAGAAGGGCCGAGGATTTTTTCTTGACGGTGACGCCCTGCTTGCGAACGTCCTCGGGCAGCTTGGCGAGGGCGATCTGGACGCGGTTGTTGACGTTGACCGCATTAATGTCGGGATCAGTGCCGAGCTCGAACGAGCCGGTGAGCGTGTAGCTGCCGTCGTTGCCGCTGACGCTCTTCATGTAGATCATCTTGTCGACGCCGACGACCTGGGACTCGATCGGCTGCGCGACCGTCGATTCCACCACGTCTGCGGATGCACCC
>LT962688.1:4397500-4412500 GCA_900234795.1 Methylorubrum extorquens | reverse complement strand
GGAAGATCACGGCATCGGGAGAGGCGCGCAGCACCTCCGCCTCGCCGAGCGCCTTGGAGCGGGCGTAGAGCGAGGGTGAATCCGGGTCGGCGCCGAGCGCCGAGACATGAACCAGCTTCGCCCCAACCGCCGTGGCGGCTCGGGCAATCTCGCCAGCTCCTTCCGTCTGGAGCTTCGAGAAGCGCTGGCTGCCCGATTCCTGCAGGATGCCGACGAGGTTGATGACGATATCGGAATGCTCGACCGCGCGGCGGATCGAGTCGGGATAGCGAAGGTTGGCCTGGACGCCGACGATCTGACCGACCTTGCCGAGCGGTTGCAGGAACAGGGCGAGATCGGGCCGGCGCACGGCGACGCGAATTCGATAACCGCGCTTTGCCAGGGCCCGCACCACGTGGCGCCCGAGGAAGCCGGAACCGCCGAACACGGTCACGAGCTGCGATTGCGGGCGGGTGGTCGCGCCGGGCGCGGTGACGAGGCTGCTCATGGCCGATGGAGGCCCCTTTATCTCGGGTGACACGTCGAGACGGGCGGCATGACCGCACACGGCCGACGAGCCCCGGAGCGCGACCGTCGGCAGCACGCTCTTTAGACCAGTTTGAAGGCGAGAGCAGCCTGCCGGCTTGAGGAAAATGGAACGGATCGCGCATCGTTCCAAGAGGTGGTTGCCGGCTCGTTCTCCTGACCGAATCTTGGGTGATCCTTAGGCGCCCCTTGGGCGACCTGCGGCGCAATCCTTCATCGGCCGCTGAAGCGCCCCTCGCGCAGGAAATGTAGGGTCTCGGCGGCCAGGCGGCGGTTCCACATCATCGTCGGGTGCGCAGCCGGCAGCACGATGTGATCAGTCATCCCGTCGAGGCGGGTGCGCGTGACCGTGACGCGTCCGTCGTTCGGCCCCGGCAGCAGCAGCGAGGCCAGAGGGTAGAGGCTGCGGCTGCCGGCGATGATGCCGAGCGGGTAATCGACCCGGCCGAAGAGGCGCGCCTGCGCTGCCCCGCGCTCCGTGCCAAGTTCGGCACCGGCCGGGCCGAAGAAGCGGCGGTAGGCCGCGAAGCGGTGCAGCGCATCGGCGATTTCGCTGCCGCCATTGGGCGGACCCAGCATCACCACGCGCCCGAGGTTGTCCGGCCGGCGCCGGGCCAGGAGCACGCGGGCGACGAGGCCGCCCATGGAATGGGTGACGATGTGAAGGCGCGTCACGTCCTCACCGAAGGCTGCGACCGTCGGTGCAATGACTTCGACAATGTCGGCGAGTCCGAGCCGGCGTGCCGGATAATCGAGGTTGAGGGTGACGTAGCCGGCGCGTGTCAGCCGGCGCTCCAACGGGCGCAGCGAGGCGGCCCGGCGGGCGATGCCGTGCAGCAGGAGAACGCCTTCGGTCCCGGCGGCGCTCGTTCCGCTCATGGCCGCAGGGCCATCGCGAGCGTCGTGTCGGCGAATGCGGTGCAGAGGAGCGCGGTCATCGTCCCATTTTTTCGACGCATGGATGAAGAGACACGCAATGCTCCCGACGAACTCTGCGTGTTCACGGTTATGGGTCAACGGCGGATCGGCCGTCGATACAGGCAGAGTGCGGCTTGCCGCACTTCGATCCGCGGGCATTCCCTGGCATCGTCGCAGCAGGGACTCGTAGCGAGGCGCGCGAAGTGTCGGCGACGGAGGAAGACACGGAGCGCGATGTACGGACCGGTTCGGGCCGCCTCCTCCTGCTCTTTGCCACGCTTTACGGCGCCTATGGTGCACTCTCACCCTTCCTGCCCGCGTTCCTCGAAACACGGGGATTGGGACCGAGCGAAATCGGAACGTTGCTCTCCGCCGCGATGCTGGTGCGGCTTGCCGCCGGGCCGCTGGCGGGACGGCTCGCCGACCGGCACGGTGCCGTGCGGGCCTTCCTGGCCGGAGCACTTGCCCTCTCGGCCGTGCTGACCCTGGCTTTCCTCGGCGGTCACGGCTCCTTCATGCTGTTCGCCATCGCCCTCGCCCAGGCGGCGGCGACCGCGCCGCTCGCGCCGCTGGCCGATACGGTGGCGCTCGCCGGCAGTCGTGACGGAGCCGTCTACGGCCGCATTCGCGGCGCCGGCTCGGCCGCCTTCATCGCGACCACCGTTCTAGCCGGTTCCATCATCGGGATCTTCGGCTACGGCGCTGGCCCGCTCGCTTGCGGCGTCCTGTTCGCCGCCGGGGCCGCGCTGACACTGCGCCTCGCGCGGAATGCCGGGCCCGCGAGGCCGGCCGAGGACGCGGGCGGCGGGTTCGCCGCGCTTGCCGCTGATGCGCGCTTCCGCCGGCTCGTCCTTGCCGCCGCGCTGGTGATCGGCGCGCATGCGATGCACGACGCCTTCGCAGTCATCGTCTGGCAGGCGGCGGGAATCGGGCCGCGGGTGGCGGGCCTGCTCTGGGCGGAAGCGGTCTTGGCCGAGGTGACGGTGTTCCTCTGGCTCGGGCCGCGGCTCCTGGCGCGGATCGGGCCGGATCGGGCGCTGGCGCTCGCGGCGCTTGCCGGAGCGTTGCGCTGGGCGGTGCAGGCGCAGACCTCCTGGCTGTCCGGCCTCGTCCTGATCCAAGCGCTGCACGGGCTGACCTTCGCGCTCCTGCACCTCGCCTGCCTGCGGCTGATCGTGGAGACCGTGCCGGAGCAGCGACGGGCAACGGCGCTGACAGTCTACGGCACCTTCGGGCTCGGGCTCGCCTCCGCACTGATGCTGCTGCTCTCGGGCTCCCTCTACGATCATGGCGGCGCAAAAGGCTTCTGGGTGATGGCCGCGGTGAGCCTGTCGGCCGTTCCCGTTGCGCGGGGGCTCTCGGACATCCGATAAGGGGCGAGCCGCATTCGCCTTCGCGGATCGGAACATATATAGAACAAATCAGACTGCTCTCGTGATTCCCTTCTCGTGATTCCATGCCTGCCGTCGCCGATATCCTGATCCCGCTCGCGCTCGACACCGCCTACAGCTACGCGGTGCCGGCCGGGCTGACCCTCGCCGAGGGCGACATCGTGCAGGTGCCGTTGGGTCCGCGCGAGACGATCGGCGTGGTCTGGGGGCTCGACGAGCGGACCTCGGGGGGAAACCTGCGGCCGGTGACGGGCAAGGTCGAGGCGCCGCCGCTCTCGGAGTCTCTGCGCAAGCTGGTCGATTGGCTCGCGCGCTACACCCTGGCGCCGAAGGGTTCGGCGCTCGCCATGGCCCTGCGCCTGCCCGACGAGGCTGCCCGCAACGAGGCGCCGCGGGTCGGTGTGCGCGCCGCCGGCAAGCCGCCGACCCGGCAGACGGTCGCCCGCGGCAAGGTGATGGCGGTGGCCGCCGACAACGCGGTGCGAGGCAAGAGCGCGCTCGCCAAGGAGGCCGGGGTCTCGCTCAGCGTGGTCGATGGACTGATCGATGACGGCGCGCTGGAGACCGTGGCGCTGATGCCCGAGCCCGTGGCGCTGCCGCCGGACCCGGACCATCCGCGGGTGCCGCTGTCCGACGCGCAGGCGGAGGCGGCGCACGCGTTGATCGCGAACGCCCCTTCCCCCACCGATGCTGCGACCGGTGAGACGATCCTCCTCGAAGGCGTCACCGGCTCGGGCAAGACCGAGGTCTATTTCGAGGCGGTGGCCGAGTGCGTGCGGCAGGGGCGGCAGGCCCTGGTGCTGATGCCGGAAATCGCGCTGACGGCGCAGTTTCTCGACCGGTTCGCCGGGCGCTTCGGGGTGCGGCCGGCGACCTGGCATTCCGGAATCGGCGGCAAGCGCCGCGAGCGGCTGCGGGCGGGTGTGGCCGCGGGCGAAGTCTCGGTGGTGGTCGGCGCCCGCTCGGCCCTGTTCCTGCCGTTCCGGAATCTCGGCCTGATCGTCGTCGATGAGGAGCACGAATCCGCCTACAAGCAGGAGGATGGCGTCCACTATCACGCCCGCGACATGGCGGTGGTACGCGGCAAGATCGAGGGCTGCCCGGTGGTGCTCGCCTCGGCCACGCCGTCGATCGAGTCGCGGGTCAACGCGCAGAGCGGGCGCTACCGCCACGTCGTGCTCCCTGGCCGCTTCGGCGGGCGGCCGATGCCCGACATCGCGGCCATCGACATGCGCCTCGACAAGCCGGAGCGCGGGCGCTTCCTGTCGCCGCCGATGGTGAACGCGGTCAAGAGTACGCTGGCCGCGGGTGATCAGGCGCTGCTGTTCCTCAACCGCCGGGGCTACGCGCCGCTCACCCTGTGCCGGGCCTGCGGCCACCGCTATCAGTGCCGCAACTGCTCGACCTGGCTCGTGGAGCACCGCTTCCGCCGCGCGCTGGTCTGCCACCAATGCGGCTACGCTGAGCGCAAGCCGGAGGCCTGCACCGAGTGCGGCGCCTTCGATCACCTCACGCCCTGCGGGCCGGGCGTCGAGCGGATCGCCGAGGAGGTGACCGAGCTGTTCCCCGAACAGCGCATCGTCGTGCTGTCGAGCGACTTTCCCGGCGGCGCCGAGCGGCTGCGCCAGGAACTGGAGACGGTGGCGGCGGGCGATTGCGACATCGTCGTCGGCACGCAGCTCGTGGCCAAGGGCCACAACTTCCCGCACCTGACCCTCGTCGGGGTGCTCGACGCCGATATCGGCCTCACCTCCGGCGATCCGCGCGCGGCCGAGCGCACCTTCCAGCTCCTGCAGCAGGTGACGGGGCGTGCGGGGCGCGGCGAGCGGCCGGGTCGGGCCCTGGTGCAGACCTACCAGCCCGAGCATCCGGTCATCGCCGCCCTGCTCTCGGGGGATGCCGACCGCTTCTACGAGGAAGAGATCTGGGCCCGCGAGGCCGCGGGGCTTCCGCCGTTCGGACGGCTCGCGGCGCTGATCGTCTCCGGGGAAGAGCGGGAGAAGGCCGAGGCGCACGGTCAGGCGCTTGCACGCGTCGCCGAGCCGCCGCCCGGCGTCTCCGTCCTCGGCCCGGCGGAGGCGCCGCTTGCCCTGATCCGCGGGCGCTGGCGATTCCGGCTGCTGGTGAAGACCGAGCGCGGCATCGACGTGCAGAGTTATCTGCGGGATTGGCTGGCGCGCGGACCGAAGCCGCGGGGTAACCTCAAGGTCGCAATCGACGTGGACCCGCAGAGCTTCCTATAATCGCGTCCGTCCGCCGTCGGTCGAGGTCGCTCGCAGTTTCCTGCCGGCGCGCTCGTCCTCGGCTCATTCGAGGAGCGCCCCGCCTTGCTGACCTATGAGAAGAAGCCCGATTCCGCCATCGCCGAGATCGTCGTCGATGGGAAGATCTCCGACGAGGAGATGAACACGGTCATGACCGCGATGAAGGCCGACCTCGACAAGGGCGGCCGCATCAAACTCCTTGAAGATATTCGCAGCTTCGAGGGCATGGAGCCGGCGGCCTTCTTCAAGGACCCGCGCTTCGGCATCTCGATGATGAAGGGCGTGAGCCACGTCGCCCTCGTCACCGATGCGACTTGGCTCAAGGCCGTAGCCGAGACCTTCGGCTTCGTCTCGCCGGTGCAGATCAAGGTGTTCGAGCGCGCCCGCATCGACGAGGCGCGGACTTGGCTCGAAGCCGCGGCCTGACGCGGTAAGGACCGCTCCTGCACGAACGCACGAAAAAGGGGCGAGCCTTACGGGCTCGCCCCTCTCATTTCGAGAATCTACAATCAGGTTACTCGGCGAGCGCGGTCCGGAGCGTGTGGCGCTTGGCGACCCAACGGCCGGTGCACAGGCCGCCGGAAACGCGCCACGTGCCGGAGCCCGAGCGGGCCTGGAGCCGGCCCGAGGCGGTCCCGTTCGCAGCCGAAGCCGCGACGTTCAGGCCGACACCCCCATCCGCCCCGACACGGCCGCTCACCGTGGTGCCGCCGGAAGCCACCGTCGTGACCGGGCGGACCTGTCCATCCCGTACGGCCAGGGTGTAGCTGTATTGGGCGTCACACATGCCGCTTTCGGTCACGAGTTGAACCGACCACGTCCCATCGAAATCTCCTGCCATCGCCGGCGAGGCGAGCACGGTGGCCAGAGCAGCGGTGAGGGCGAACTTGAGCATGCAGCATCCAACTCAGCGACGCGGGTGAGGCGCACGGTGCGCCGTCGCCTGCGCTGTCCGTACCGTCGATCTGTGAGATGTCTGCACTGTAGCGAAACAAGAGGCGATAATATGACGCCAACGAATGATTGTTCATGACAGCAAACCACGGCTGTTCGCCCGACGATCGACGTGCCTCCGAAACAGAAGCGTCGCCATTCGCGCTTTTTATGCACCACCGTGTTGCAAGCGCAGCCTTAAAGACTGCGGGCACGCGTTCTTGAGATGCAGGGATAACCGGGGCCATGCACGCGAAGGGGTCGAACCCCGCTGCCTAATCGGCGCAAGAGTGCGGCGCGCCCTCAAACGGGCTGCCAGCCCGATTGAAAGCCGGTGCGAGGGGCTGGCCTCGCAACTGGCGAAATCTGTTCTGAGCAGAGCCGTCAGGCGGACGGTTCGGCGAGGCGCGCCCGGTGGCGATCGAGGGCGTCGCGCAGGCTCGGCATGAAGGTGGAGGTGGCGTCGAGACCGGCCACGCCCTCCACGAGCCGGTCGAGGGCCCGCACCTGCGCATCGAGACCGCCGAACGCGGCAAGATAGGCCCAGATCGCCTCGTCGGCCTCGGCGACCGGAACCGGTTGCTCGGATGCAAGCAGCGCCGAGAAGATATCCAGGGTGGTGTCCAGGTTCGCCACGTCGAATCCGTTTCGGGGGCATCCATCGGGTTGGGCTTGCGTTGCGCTCCGCCGAGATGGATGCCGGTTCGGCGAAGCGCGGGTCGAAACGGGGCCGGCGCCGTCCGCGGGCCGGAATCAGCGGTGACGGGTGCCGCCGAGCAGGCTCGCCGCCGCGGCGAGCCCGACGCCAGCGACCACCGCCGCCGTCGTGAGCGGATGGAGCGTGCCGCGGGTGTAGAAGCTGCGGCGCATGACGTAGCCGGGATGGCTTCCGGCAGTCTGGCCACCGACGCCCGCCTGATAGAGCGATCCCTCCGGGCGGCGGGGTGGCTCCTCGCGCATCTGCAGGCCGGCCATACCGCTTCCGACCGCATCGAAGACGCGCGGCGCCACCGCTTGGGCCGCGCTCATGATCCGGCCGCCGCCGCCGACATAGATGTCGCGGCGGGGATGCACGGCCGCATGGAGGATCGCCTCGGCGACCTCTTCGGTGCGGTAGACCGGTGGCGGCAGCTTCGGCTCGCGGTCGGTGTAGTTGCGGGCATGGGCCGGAAAGGGCGTGTCGATCGCCGCCGGCTTGATCAGGGTGACCGCGACCGGCGCGCCCTCCTCCTTCAGCTCGATGCGCAGGGAATCAGTGAAGCCTTTGATGGCGTGCTTGCTCGCGCTGTACATACCCTGGAGCGAGAAGGCGACGTCGGAGGCAACGCTGCCAAGGTTGATCAACGTGCCGCCGCTCTCCTTCAGATGCGGTAGTGCCACGAGCGATCCGTAGACCACGCCCCAGAAATTGACGTCGAACAGGCGGCGGTGGTCGGTGTCTTCGATCTCTTCGAGCCGACCGATGATCGAGAGGCCGGCATCGTTCACCCAGGTGTCGATGCGGCCGTAGCGGTCGATCGCCGTCCGGGCCAGGGCCTCGACCTGCACCCGGTCCGAGACGTCGGTGACGACGTGAATCGCCGCACCGCCATGCCGTTCGATCTCCGCCTGGATCTCGGCCAGCGCCTCCCCGTTGCGGGCAGCAAGCACGACGCGCGCGCCGCGTGCCGCAGCCATGCGGGCGGTCGCCAGTCCGATGCCGCTGGAAGCACCGGTGATGACGATGACCTGCTGGTCGAGCGGCTTCTTGGGGGCGCTCGGCATGCGCATCTCCTGGGATCACGTCGGATGAGGGAGGCAGCCGGGCTCTGCAGGGTGCAGCGTGGTCTCGGAGCCTGTTAGGAGTGAACCCGGCCGCCAGCGGCCCAGTTTCGGCCGCCTCGGAACGGCCGGCCGCCTCAATCGGCGATCAGGACCACGCGCCCAGGATCTCGTCGGTCGACGCCGTCTCGATCTGCTCGCCGAAGCGGCTCTGGTAGAGGAACATCATCGCGTCGTAGGTCTGGTCGGCGGAGGAGCACACCGCGTCGCAGGCGACGATCACCCGATAGCCGCGATCGACCGCGCCGAGGATGGTGGCCAGCACGCAGACGTCGGTCTCGCCGCCCGTCACCACGAGGGTGTCGATCGCCTCCGCCTCCAGCAAACCGGCCAGTTCCGGCTTCAGCCAGGGCGAGTAGACCAGCTTGTCGACCACCTTGGCCGGCGGCACGAAACGGGTCACGCTCGGCACCAGATCGACCATCTCGGGTCCGAGCGCCTCCAGCGTCATCTTGGGCCAGTGCTCGTAGTAGCGCCGCCACGCCCCCCTTCCCTCCTCGGGCGAGCGGAGCGGCACGAAGCGGGTGAACACAGTCCGCTCCGGATGGGCGGCGGCGATGCGCTCAATGTTCGGCAGGATGCGGGCGAGCCAGGGCGTGTGCCAGTCGGTCTCCTCGGAGAACATCCGCTGCGCGTCGACGCAGAGATGGGCGGCCCGCGAGCCGAGATCGCCGAATTTCAAACCGTCTTTGCGCGCCATGGCTCGCTCCGAAACCTTTCTTCTCTGTTCTTCTCTGTGCTTTTAGTTCGGGTGGAAGACGACCTTGACGCAGCCGTCCTTCTTGTCGCGGAAGGTCTTGTAGAGGTCGGGCCCGTCCGCGAGGTCGGCAGAGCGGTGGGTGATCAGCGAGGCAGTGTCGAACTTGCCCTGCTGGATCAGCTTGGTCAGCGGTTCGAGGTAGCGCTTCACGTGCGTCTGACCGCTCTTGAGAGTCAGGCCCTTCTGGACGATCGCCCCCATGTTGACGGGGATCGGCCCACCGTAGACGCCGGGCACTGAGACGATGCCGCAGGGCCGCACCGCGCGGATCGCTTCCATCAGGGCGTAGGGCCGCTCGGTCGAGGTCAGCTTCTCCTGCAGCGTCGAGATCACGCTGGAGAGGCCATGGCCGGCGCTGGCTTCCATGCCGACGCAGTCGATGACGCCGTCGGCACCCTCACCCCGGCTGATCTCCTTGATGCGCTCGAACACGTCCTCCTTGGCGAAGTCGATGATGTCGGTCGCGCCGTATTTCCGGGCGAGCGCGAGACGCTCGGGCACCGTGTCGATGGCGATGATCCGCTCGGCGCCCATGATCTTGGCCGACTGGATCGCGAACAGGCCGACGGGCCCTGCGCCCCAAACGGCGATGATCTCGCCGCCCTTGATCTCGCAATGCTCAGCGCCCTGCCAGCCGGTCGGCAGGATGTCGGTGAGGAACAGGACCGATTCGTCGTCCATGCCCTCGGGCACCTTCATCGGCGCCACATCGGCCATGGGCACGCGCACATACTCGGCCTGCCCGCCGGCATAGCCGCCGGTGATGTGCGAGTAGCCGAACAGGCCGGCGGTGGTGAAGCCGAACTGCGCGGCCGCCATCTCGGCGTTGCGGTTCGAGCGCTGGCAGACGGAATAGTTGCCGAGCTTGCACTGGCGGCACTCGCCGCAATTGATGTTGAAGGGCACGACGATGCGATCGCCCTTCTTGAACTTGGTGAAGCCCGGCGCCGTCTCGACCACCTCACCCATGAATTCGTGGCCGAGCACATCGCCCGACTTCATCGTCGGCATCTGCCCGTCCATCAGGTGGAGGTCGGAGCCGCAGATCGCGCAGGAGGTCACTTTGATGATGACGTCGCGGGAATCCTCGATCGAGGGATCCGGCACCGTGTCACAGCGAATGTCACCCTTGCCGTGCCAGCACAGTGCTTTCATCAAACGTCCTCGAAGCGTGGAAGGCGGTGCCACTCAGGGCATCCGTTCAGGAACCTCCGCTGCGTACGGCCAAGTTCCCGTCCGACTTTCCTGCGGACGCCATTCGGACGCTCTGGCAGCCGGCCGACGTCAGAGCTTGATCCCGAACCTCCGGTTCAGACGGGTCACGAGCCAGACCGTGCCGATCGCCACGCAGACGCCCCAGCCGACCTCCAGCACCCGCGATCCCGCCATCCGCTCCACCGGCCCGAGATGCGGCACCAGCAGGATGATGGTGGCGGTGATCCCGGCCAGCCGGCAGGCACTCGCCACGTTGACGAGCCAGCAGGCGAGGATCGCGAGCACGACCGTGGCCGCGTAGGTCGGCAGGGACGGTCCCAGGGTCAGGTAGGCGGTGAGCCCGATCAGGCCGCCGATCGCGGCGCCGGTGAACTGGTCGCGGGCCGTGGAACGGGTCGCGCCGAACTCGGTCTGCGCGACGGCGACCGCCGTGATCGCCGCCCAGAATCCCTCGCGCAGGCCGAGCACCTGCGTCGGCAGATAAGCGACGATGGCGGCGACCGCCGACATCACGCCATGCGCGAGCCCGCCGGAGAAGCGCCGCCGCAGCGGCAGGCGCTTGCGCAGCCGCGTGACTTGATCCCGCAGCCAGCGGATGCGGCTGGTATCGCGGTCGGCCCGACGCGTCTCCTCGACGACAGCCTCCGCCCGCACGGCACCCGCAGAGGCGCGCTCCACCGCGTCCTCTCCCTGTTCACGGCGTAAAGCCCGCTCGGCCCGCATCCGTTCTCCCTTCAAGCCTGACGATCCTCGCCCGGCCTAGAGGACGAGCGAACACATCAACGCGCACGGACGCCCGCGGAACACCGGTGCGGTGCGCGACGATTCGGCCGAACCCGGCTCGCGCGGCGGGGTTGTCCGGGCATCCCTCACAGCCGACAGCACCGGAGCAAGGTCGATGGAATCATTTCCGAAGCCGCCTTTTCCCGACCAACCGCAGCCGATGCCCGGCGCGACCAACGCCATGAATCCGAAGCCCGACCACGGTGAGACGAGCTACAAGGGTTCCGGCCGCCTGGAGGGCAAGAAGGCGATCATCACCGGCGGTGATTCCGGAATCGGCCGTGCCGTGGCGCTGGCCTACGCCCGCGAAGGCGCCGACGTGCTCATCTCCTATCTCGATGAGGAGGAGGACGCCGCCGAGACACGCCGGCTGATCGAGGAAGCCGGCCGCAAGGCGGTGCTGGTACCGGGCAATATCGGCGATGCCGGCCATTGCAAGCGCATCGTCGATCAAGCGGTCGAAGCGTTCGGGCGCGTCGATATCCTCGTCAACAATGCCGCGCATCAGGCGACCTTCAACGATCCGGAAGAGATCTCGGACGAGGAGTGGGAGAAGACGTTCCAGGTCAACATCCACGCGATGTTCTACCTGACCAAGGCCGTGCTGCCGCACATGCGCGAGGGTTCGGCCATCATCAACACGACCTCCGTCAACGCCGACACGCCGAGCCCGCAGCTGCTGGCCTACGCCACCACCAAGGGTGCGATCCAGAACTACACCGGTGGCCTCGCGCAGATGCTGGCTGAGAGGGGCATCCGCGTGAACTGCGTCGCCCCGGGCCCGATCTGGACGCCGCTGATTCCCTCGACCATGCCGGCCGAGAAGGTGAAGCAGTTCGGCTCGCAGGTGCCGATGAAGCGGCCGGGCCAGCCGAAGGAACTCGCGCCGGTCTACGTGATGCTGGCCTCCGACGAGTCGAGCTATGTCTCCGGTGCCACGGTGGCGGTGACGGGCGGCAAGCCGATCATCTGATTTCGCTAAATCGCCGAACGGATGCGTCCGGCCCTCCGGGGCGGGACGCCTTGGCCGGGAGTCTGCCTTGAAAAACCTTCACGGAGCCGTCGTCGTCATCACCGGTGCTTCGAGCGGCATCGGGCGTGCCGGTGCCCTCGCCTTCGCGCGAGCCGGTGCCCATGTCGTCGTCGCCGCACGGCGGCGGGCATTGCTCGATCAGCTCGCCGAGGAATGCAGCGGATACGGCTCCGCGGCGCTCGCCGTGCCCACCGACGTGACCGATCCGCAGGCGGTCGAGGCCCTG
This sequence comes from Methylorubrum extorquens, assembly GCA_900234795.1. NCBI lineage: Bacteria > Pseudomonadati > Pseudomonadota > Alphaproteobacteria > Hyphomicrobiales > Methylobacteriaceae > Methylorubrum > Methylorubrum extorquens. The sequence continues at coordinate 4,400,631 of LT962688.1, read as the reverse complement.
GCGCGGGCGGCGGAGGATCGGTTCGGCCGCATCGACGTCTGGATCAACAATGCCGGCACCGGCGTGTTCGGCCCGTTCCAGGATGCGCCGCTCGACCTGCATCGCCGCACCGTCGAGGTGAACCTGTTCGGAGCGATGCACGGTGCTTACGCCGTGCTGCCCCGCTTCCTCGAGCGGCAGCGGGGCGTTCTCGTCAACATGGTCTCGCTCGGCGGCTGGGCGCCGGCGCCGTTCGCCGCGGCCTACACCGCGAGCAAGTTCGGTCTGCGCGGCTTCTCCGCGAGCCTGCGCCAGGAATTGCGGCGCTCGCCCCATATCAACGTCTGTGCGGTGTTTCCGGCGATGGTCGATACGCCGGGCTTCGTGCACGGCGCCAACGTTTCCGGCCGTACCCTCGACCCCGGCCCGATGCTCTACGCCCCCGAGGAGGTGGCTGAGACCCTGGTCCACGTCGTACGCCACCCCCGTGACGAGATCGCGGTGGGCTGGCCTGCCCGTGCCGCCCAGGCGGCCTACGCCCTGGCGCCGGGCCCGACCGAGCACCTGATGGGCCTTGCCCTCAACCGGGCCCTGGACCGGGCGCGCCCCGCCCCGGTGACGCATGGGGCGCTCCGCGCACCGGTCCGCGAAGGCACCGCATCGGATGGAGGCTGGCTTGCGCGCAAACGGCTTCCGTCAGCCTCGACCTTGAGCGGCGTCGGCATCACCGTCGTTGGCATCGGCGCTGCTGTAGCCCTCGGTCGACTGATCGGTGGCCGGCGATCGAAACGGTGAACGCGAAAGCCCCGGAGAAAACCCCCGGTTAAGCCTGAGCCCCTATCACCAGGCCATCGAGCCTGGTGACGAAAGGAGCGCCGATGACCAGGGACCAACTCGCGATTGAACTGAAGCGCATGGCCTCCTCGCAGGTCAGCGACATCGAGCGCGCGGTGAAAGCGGGGCACAAGACCATCGCCCTGAACGAACTGGCCGATCTCGACCGCCAGCTCAAGGCGCTGGCCGCCGCCCTCAAGGCCAAGCCCGTCATCCGCGCCTGAGACGAGACTTCCCCCGCGACAGCACCGGCCCCGCCCTCCCGGGCGGCGGCCGCGCGCCCAACCCTCTCGGAAGTCACGGCGCCCTTCGACGTGAGGCGGGCCGTCCGTTCAGAGCATTGAGACCCGTCCGATCGACCTCAGCGATCGCGGCTCAGCAACACCAGCCAGCCGATCCCGAGCACCGCCACCGTCATCCCGATGATGACGAAGGCCGGCGTGCCGAGATCGATGAGCCGCGGCGCGAGCTGCGTCGCGAACGCCGCCACGACGAGGCCGACGGCGACCCGCGCGGCCCCCCGCTCGATGCCACGCACGAGCTTGTCCATCCCCTTCAGCTCGATCTCGACGGTGACGCGCCCCTGCTTGAGGCGCACCAGCATGAGATGGATCAGCGTCGGCAGTTCGGAGGCCGCGCCGTAGAGGCCGGTCCCGAGCGATTCCGCCTTGCGCATCAGGCCGCGCAGCGAGAATTGCGAGCGCATGCTCGCTCGCACGGTCGGGCCTGCGGCGGCGAACAGGTCGAAAGCGGGATCGAGTTGGCGCATGACGCCGTCGGCGGTCACGAGCCCCTTGAACAGGATCGCCAGATCGGTCGGCATCGCGAGATCGTTCTCGCGGGCCATGGTCATGAAGTCGGTGAGCACGAGCCCGAGATTGAGCGGGATCGAGGAATGGGCCTGCACGAAGTTCTGGGCGGACTGTTCCAGCTTGCTCAGGTCCGGATTCGAGGTGCCGGTCCAGTCGAGGAGCGTGGCCATCAGGCCATCGACATCCTGCTTGAGCATGGCGCCGATCAGAACGAGGAGCTGCTGGCGCCGCTTCTGCGACAGACGCCCGACGATGCCGAAATCGATGAAGCCGATCCGGTTGCCGGGCAGGATTAGTAGGTTGCCGGGATGCGGGTCGGCGTGGAACACACCCTCGATCAGCGCCATGCGGAGGAAGGCGTCGCAGCCCTTCTGCGCCAGCGCCTTCTTGTCCGCTCCCATCGTCCGCAGCGCGGCGGCATCGTTCGGCGAGATGCCGTGGATGAACTCCTGGACGAGCACCCGCTCGGAGCACCACTCCCAGAAAATCTTTGGGATGACGATGTCGTCGCGACCGGCGAAGATCTCGGCGATCATCTCGCAGTTGCGGGCCTCGTTGAGCAGATCGAGCTCGCCGTTGAGGCCGTTGGCGAGGTGGCGCATCTGCTCCTGAGGCTGGTAGCGGGCCATCTCCGGCCACTCGGACTCGACGATGCGGGCGCCGTGCGCCATCAGCCGCAGATCCGCCTCGATGATCTTCCGCAGCCCCGGCCGCAGAACCTTGACCACAACCTCCTCGCCGGAATGCAGGCGCGCCCGGTAGACCTGGGCGATCGAGGCCGAGGCGATCGGATTGAGGTCGAATTCGGCGAAGACCTGGTCCGGCGGCGCGCCGAGATCGGCTTCGAGCTGCGGCCCGATCAAGGCCCACGGCACCGGCTTCACCTGGCTGTGCAGCTTCTCCAGCTCGTCGGTCCAGACCGGCGAGAGCAGATCGGGGCGGCTCGCCAGAACCTGACCGAACTTGATGAAGGTCGGTCCCAGGGTCTCGATGGCGCGGCGCAGCCGCTCCGGCTGCGAGAGCCGTGTGACGTCGACCCGCGGCGTTCGGCGGGGGATGAGCGGGATGTTGTGCAGCCCGAGTCGGTCGACGATCTTGGTCAGCCCGAAGCCGATCAGAACCGAAGCGATTTCCGAAAGGCGCTGACGGTCGCGCGCAGCGACGAAGGCTGTTTTGAGCATGATGGTCTTGCGTGTCGCGCGAAGCGTCGGTTCGGGCAAGACCGATCCGGCCCTCGCCGGGCATCTCGCAATGGCGCGGCCATGGGGCTTTTTTAGGATTGCAACCGCCGCGACCGGTCTGCCCTCACGCGGACCGGCACGACGCCGACGAACCGCCGCCTCAGGGGGCGGCCGCCTCGGCGTTCACGTCGATCAAGACACGCTCGACCGGATCGGCCGCCTCCGAGCGAACGGTACGGAGAATGCCCGGCACGTCGGCGCCCGCCGTGCCGAATCGCGCCCAGGCCGCCTGGCAACGGCGATGATCCGCATCCGTAAGGAAGTA